>NZ_KE332512.1:492696-698908 GCF_000412995.1 Treponema vincentii F0403
CACGTTAAGGGTCTTGAGCTGATTGGTGTTGCAGTCAAGCTCTTGCAAAGCGGTTAAGCCCGACACGTTAAGGGTCTTGAGCTGATTGCTTTGGCAGTCAAGCTCTTGCAATGCGGTTAAGCCTGACACGTCAAGGGCGGTGAGCTTATTGAACCGGCAGTTAAGCTTTTGCAAGGCGGTACAGCCGTGCACGTGAAGGGCGGTAAGCTCCTTATTGCTTTGGCAGTCAAGCTCTTTCAAAGCAGTTAAGTCCTGCACGTTAAGGGTGGTAAGCTTATTGCCTGTGCAGTTAAGCTTTTGCAATGCGGTTAAGCCGTGCACGTTAAGCTCAGGTATCTGATTGCTTCTGCAGTTAAGCTCTTGCAAATCCTTTAAGCCTTGCACGTCAAGGGCGGTGAGCTGGTTTTTGGCACAGTCAAGCTTTTGCAAGGCAGTGCATCCTGACACGTCAAGGGCAACCAGCGATCTATTGCTAGTGTCTTCTGAGCCTCTACAGTTAAGCTCGGTGAGCTCTCCTATTAGGGCAATTTGTGTTCCCGCCACTTTTGCGGTCAGTGTGGTTTCCGCCTCGTTTGCAAGCTCGGTCTCGTTGCAGCCTTCCACAGTTATGGGCTTGCCGTCAGCTGTCTTTGCCTTCACTTTCACGGTGTTTTTGCCTGCCTCAAGGGTGAGGAGGGCTTTTTTTGGCTCAAAGCTTACGGTGACGGCGGCAGGCTTTGTTACAGTAAGCGTGTATTCTGTGTTTGTGCCTGCTTCGGCGATGGCTGTTCCGTCAAGCGTCCAACCCTTTACACGGTAACCAGTGTCCGGCGTTGCGGTAAAGGTTACGGTTTTGCCGTGCTCGACCTTGTCGCCCGAGTTGATTTCGGTTTCGCCGACCGTTGCTTTAAGCGTACCGCCGACACCACCGTCTACGCCGAAGGTGATTGCATAAACCGGCGCCCACTGTGCGGTGTATGCGGCATTAGCTTTAGGAAAGAGAAACGGTGTAGGCGGTTCGGGAGACCATCCTTTAAAAGCGTAACCCTCTCGTTCGGGAGCGGGTGCGGGTGCGGTCAAGGCTGTTCCGTATTTGCCTGTTTTTATGATATCGGCCGTATTGCCGCTGACATTGCCGCCTGCAAGTTTAAAGGTTACGTTCACCGTATTGCGCTCGTAATAGAGTTCTACGACGGTGCTGCTGTCAGCATTTATCGTACCTTCTGTCTGTACGGTGTTGTTTACTTTGGTAAGCGCAGACTTGTAGGTAAAGCCTGTGTAGTTTTTCGGCGTGTATGCAGCGTTTGTTCCGACCGTACCGTTTAAGTTTTCGGTTTCCGTCGGTTCTGCAGGATAGCCGCCTTCCGCTTTTTCCTGATAGTGTTTTACCGTATACGAAGCTCCGCCTGCAAGAAAGTTTACCTTAACGGTTAGCGCTTTTGTTACGGTGCAGGTATAGGTGTTTGACGTGCTGCCTGTAACAACGGCGCCGTCTGCCTTCCATTCTTTTACCGTATAGCCTGCATCCGGCGTTGCCGTAAAGGTTACGGTTTTACCGTGCTCAACCTTGTTGCCCGAATTGATTTCGCTTCCGTCGACCGTCGCTTTCAGCGTGCCGTTCCCGCCGTCTACACTGAAGTTTACCGCGAACAATTCGGGCGGTAGCTTTTCAAAGCTCACTTTTACGGTTACCGCTTTCTCGATCTTAAGCGGATAGGAGTCGGAGGTATTGTTCTCTACGGCTTTGCCGTCAAGCGTCCAGCCCTTTACCTTGAATCCGGCAGTAGGCGTTGCGGTAAAGGTTACGGTTTTATTCGCTTCTACTTCGTTACCGCTCTTTATTTCTGTTTCACCTATCTTTGCGGTAAGGATACCCCCCCCCCCCCCCGTCTACGTTAAAGGTTACCTTGTACTTGGACGTTGCCGTTTGCACCGTCGGCTGTTTACAAGCGGTAAAAGCCATCGCTGCAAGCGTAAAAAATGCAGCTATGATGAGCGCCGCGGCTCCTCTCAAGGTGTGCGCCTTTTTGCCGATTCTACACTTTGTCATATAAATCTCCTGTCTTTTTAATTTGTAATTGGTAATGTGTAATGTTTAATGTTTAATGTTTAATGGGTAATTGATAATTACCAATTACAAATTACCCATTATTAATTAACAATTATGATAGAAAAAATCTTCTTAATAAAGCAATTTTAATGAAAAAAGAACTCCGGTTGCTTAAAAAGAACCATGGTTACAGTAAAAGATCGTAAGGGCGGACACGGACTGCTGCGGCTGCACCGGAATCGAACCGGGCGCAATGACACCGGTGATCATTTTGATGATCGTCGTTTTTCCCGCTCCGTTCGACCCCAAAAAACCGAAAACCTCTCCGGTTTTCGCCTTAAAAGAGAGGTTATCAACCGCCTTTCCCGCCGACCGGCCATACGTTTTTGAAACATTCCGTATCGTAGGCATCTTGCCACCCTGTACAAATTCTTAATTCTTAATTAAGAATCACCCCCTCTCCCACCATTCGTCAAACATCGCCTTTGCCTCTTCCTGTAAGGCAGGCGTAACGCAGAGTTCCAACTGTTTGAGGTTATCGGCATAGTACATACGGCCGAGTTCCCGTACCGCTTCTCCTATCTCGCTGCCGATAGCGGGATGTTCATTCAAATAAGACAGAAGAATAGTAAAAACCGAAGAGGCGGAACACACCTTTTGCCATGCGGCAAGCTCGGTGATTTCCCTGCGGGACGTTACACCGGTGTTGATGCGATAGTTATAGATAGTATCGGGTATGCCGAAATACGTACCGGCATGTAAGGCGATAAAAAAATAGAGCAACAGGTCTTCCGCCATGGTGCAGTAGGTAAAGGGAATTTCTGTGTATGCTTTTTGAACAAGGGCGGTTTTAAAGAGCTTTCCGCATACAAAGCCGCTGTATCCGTTTTCAACAATAAACGCACGAAGGATTTTGTTGCCGGTCAAAATGCCCTCGTACACGTTTTGAGCCTTCTTATTAAAGGCTTCGATCCGCGCTTCGGGCTCCCCTTCCGTACCGAATACGGCAATACTACCATGTATAATATCCGCACCGGACGCACAGGCTGCATCGTACAAGATACGGAGTGCATCGGGCGGGAGCTCATCGTCGGGGTCGACAAAGATGAGGTGTTCGCCCGATACCGCATTTGTTGCCGTACGCCGCGCTTCAAGCGTCCCGAGGTTTTTGCTATGTTCCAAAAATACGAGCGGCAGTCCCCGCTCTTTAAACTGCTTGGCGTACGTTTTAATGATGCACCTGAGTTCTTTTGCGCCGGGACTGCCGTCGTTTACAATGACAGTTTCAAAAAGCGGCGCAGAGTCCTGCTGCAACACGCTGTCTAAAAACCGCCCGACAAGCCCCTCCGTCCCGTAAAGGGGAACACAGAGGCTTACGAGCGGCTTTTGCCGTGTCGCATGCCGAGAGCGTGCAGCACGAAGAATAAAGCTCATCGTACGGTTTAGTTCCAGAAAAAACCGGAACTGGTAAGAGTTTTAGAAAATGTACCGCCCGATTCTTTGTCCTCTCCGAATACCATGTCTTTTAAATTGAATTCCACAATCCTGTCACTATTGTCCCCATTCATGCTGTTGACTCCATCACCCCATGCGCTATCCGAAGCGATGATGCACTTGATCCGTTCTTGTTCATCGTATTTTACGGCAATAAAGCGGTAAAAGCCGTAGCCGATTCCAGCTCCAGCTGGTTTTTCTTTTGTAACTAAAGGCTCGTTAGGCAATGCCTCCTTCGTATCACCGATTCCATACAGTTTACTGCTGTGTTTAAAGACATCCGTAAAATACCTACCAATATACAGTTTCCATTCCCGATGCAGCTTTGATGAAATACCGTACAACTTACCGTTACCTATCTGCAAACCGTTAATTGTCTCTTGATATTGATGACAGGGAGTATTAGGCTCATGATTCAGATCCAGAGAGGGGGCAGGGATCGGAATCGGCGGATTTGCCGTATTGGTATACGAAACGGCATTATCGACAAGCGTAATTTCACTATCGTGACCTCCATCTGCTTTTTTGTATTTTTGTACCTTCAGCCGGTATTTATCAATTGTACCGTCCTTGTATTTTTCTTGTACGGCAACAAATAACCCGTCCTTGTTTGCGGCAAGCGCGGTAACTTCTTCACGACTTGTCGGTACTGTGATGCTGTAAGCAGTATCAGACTCGGCACTCGTAAAACTTTCATGACTGGTGTGCCCCCATTTAAACCTTTTTACGGTGTGCGGACTACTATTGGTATCTGTATAATACAAATAGTTTTTCCCGTCGGAAATATCCGCCGCAATCGCAGAAATAGTATGGGGTGTGTTTAAGTCCAAATTTTGAACCGAAATAGTATCGTACGAACCGTCTTCTTTCAGTGCAAAACGTCTAACCTTGTAAGCTGAACTGTCTTTCCACAGTATATACAGATTACCGTCTTGGTCATAGCAGAAAACATCGGTAGGTTTATTCGAAGAGTCGGCTTCAAAAAGTTGATTCGCTTCGGACACGTCGGAAAATTTTTCCTTTCCCGTCTCGCTTATCCAATAATTCATACCACCATTGGAGCCTTTTTCCCACAACAGTATTTTCGTGTTGGGCTTCTTGTATTCAAACTCTGCGTACCATGTCGCATTCGTATCGCTGAAGGTCAGGTTGCCCTCTTTGCGGTTAAACGCTGCAATGCGGTTCTTATTACCGCTGACTCGCCAGTTTTCGTTGAGATATTCGATATTTGCACCGTCGTCGGCAATGTAGATGTTCTCTTCATCGCTGCCGATAAAACCAATCGGATTGGAAAAATACCGTGCATTAAAAGCGATGGCGTTTTCAGTTGAAGCGACCGGATTAAGCCCCACCTTGGTTTTCTCGGTAAGCGCACTGCCGGAATATGTATAATGGACAAGCTGCCCTTGTGCATACATCTTTCCGTTACGCAATTCTTGCTCTTTAAGCAGGCAGTACACCCCATCCTCGTCAGCAAATAGACCGATACACTTGGTGCTATTATTGCCAAAAGAAGGAGCTGTGCGAAGCTTTTGAAGCGGCTTCGTATCCATTTTTGTCAGCGCCAATACAGGCCCCGACAGGTCAGCCTTACAAGCCATCACATGAAGGGGTTCGGAGCCTGTCTTTGTTACCGCTAAGTACACTATACCATTATATGCTGCAACAGCATGGATATCAGATACGGCAGAATCAATCCGTGCTATAGAATCAGGAAGTAAAGGAACAAAACTGTTTTCTTTATTAGTGTAATAAATTTTCCATCCCAATGATGTTCTTGCCACAAGGAACAACGTATCCGTTTTTGTATCAACCGCAATATCAGTACAGTGGAGAACAGCCGTTAACAATGCTGCGCCGGGAAATGAAGTATCTTCCTTCCCCTCTACATCAAAGCGTTTAAAATGACGAACGGAAAATCTATCTTGATAAAAAAGGTATAGTCTGCCGATACTATCCCGTGCAGTAAGCGGTTTTGCGCTGTTATTGATCAGAATTCCGTCGAGCAGTTTTTTACCGTTTTTCATGCTTAAGGACACGATATTACTCCCCGAAGTGTGTGTCCCCGTAATAGAGAACAGCAGATTGGCAACATCTTTCGGCGCTTTGGAAAGCTTTACGGCAACGGTATTGGTTCCTGCCGTAACGGTGTGCTCTTTTGTACCGCGCCATTCGCCTGCATCGGCTTTTACAACAACCTTTATATTGATCTTCTTTCCGATATCAAGCGTCAATGTAATCGGCGTTGCCCCCGAAGCTTTCTTCAGCTCAGTTCCGTCCTCGCCGGTAACGGTGATAGTAGTATTAGATCCATCAAAAACAGGCATTCCCTCGGCATTCACGGCTCGGCTTGCTCCATTATCGATGACAATCCTTACCGTGCCGGTACCCTGTCCGGCTGTCAGACTCTGGTTACAGGCCGTAAAGATAATGCCCAGCGCTGCAAACAGAATACTTACAGAGATTAAACGCAGTGTTTTCATATCCTTCCTCCTTAGTAACTATCAGCTATGCTGATGAGGGATGGCAAAAAAGTAACCACCTTTTGAGACATCCCCATTCCCTACAAACAAGAGTCCCAATTCATTCACTATCTTGTTAACCAATCACATTTTACCGGTTTATTCAAATGCAGTATAGGGCATCTTTGCTGAAAATTCGATTTTGCCGAAGGGAGTAACTAATTCATAATTATGGATTAATGCGTTTACCCAGCGGTTATGTTAGATGAGGGATAAAAGCCAATCTTTTAGTTCTTGCACTGACGAGCATTCGAGTATCGGCTTATCGGCCGTTTGCTGGTTATATTCAAAACGGTGAGGTACCGAAGGATATATCCCTGTTGCCGTTCTTACCATTTCGGAATGGAAAGCGGGGTGGCTTATTTCAGGTATAATCGTAATACAGGAATGCACGGCAGAATCATCGGATAGCCAGCCGGGCAACGACCCGCTATGCAAACAAAAATTTTCGATAGTTTCCGCTATTGCAGTTTCCGTAAAACCGTTCCGCACCGCCCCCCAAGCATACCACACAGCCGCAACATCGGGACTGACAACATACCCCGTCCGTTCTTTACAGTCTCTCATCGCTTCTACAATAGAATCTTGATTTAATCGGAACAAAGCAATTTCCGGTATGCATTCCTCCGTATTGCCCTGTGTATACAGCATTTTCACGCGGGTGCATTCTTCTTCGTAATCTATCTGCGGATCATTGCAGAAAAAGTCGGCCGTTGCTATAAAACCGTTTATCGGCGCACCCATTTTCTTTGCGAGCACGGCAGCGCTGACGGCATTCGGCTGCTTCAACGGAGTACCGATAATAAGCTGAGGCTGTTCAATATTGTTATCATAACCGGCTCGCGAAAGTACCGTCAATACGGCATACAGACAGCAGCAAACTTGCGATAATAAATAAGTTGTCTGAGCCGGATGAGGAATAAACAGTTCCATAGAACCGCTCATATCAGCATCTTCGGTTATTTCCGCGATGATTGCCTTGCAGTCATCCAAAGAACCATTGACATTAAAGATATGAATATTTTCCGGAAGCGAAATAAATTGCTGTTTTATCATATCCTGAACATCATCTTTCGGATATAAAAAAGTAGCATGAATATCTTCAAACTCGGAAAATGCTTTTGCAAGCGAAAGTGTTTCCAGCTCGCTGCCGGCAAAAAGAATATGCATCGGGAGCTCGCTGTGCCGGCAGAAATAGTCGATGAGCAGTGCAGTAAACCTCGCCCCAAAATCGGCATAGGAGCCGCCGTCTCCGTGTGTAAGCTCAACGATATAAGTACGCGGGTCAATGGGAAATACCGGCACCTTGAAAGGGAAAGCACGTGCAATAAGGGTATATAAATCGGATTCGGAAATAGCATCCTGCAAGAATGAGCGGAACACTTCAAATGCAACATCACGAAATGACGGCGGAGGATCTTTATATATCAGCGAATCGGGTAAGGACGGTATCTGTTGCGGAATATAATATCCCCCCTCCGTACCGTTTACTCTCAGAACCTTTTCTAAGGGAATGCATACGGACGGATCATGCACATTATAAAAAGGTATAGACGATTGCATATCTATTTATAGCATAGATATACGGCGCATTCAATTATATACTGCATATTTTTTCTTATTTTTCCTGCCAAAAGGGCTGCTCGTGCGCTATATATCATGTATGACTGTAAATCAAAATATGAAGGAAAAACCGAATATACGGGAACGTCTTTTAAAGTATGGGGCGGAAAAGCTGAGCGATGTCGATTTGCTTGCCGTTCTCCTGCATACCGGTATTGCGAATAAGCCGGTAACAAAACTGGCGGAAGAAATTATCCGGCATATCGATACTCGCAAAGCGGAAAGCATTGAAGCGGCATTACAGACCGTTAACGGAATAGGAGAAGCAAAGCTGTCAACTATTCTTGCGGCATTCGAGCTTGGAAGGCGGTATTACGGTGTTGGGGGTGAAAAAATCCGCCACCCGTGTGATATTGTCCCCTTCTTGCGGCACTATTCGGTTCGTAAGCAAGAGCAGTTTATCTGCACCTCGCTAAACGGCGCACACGAAATTTCGGCAATCCGCGTAGTGTCGGTCGGGACGCTGACGCATACGCTCGTTCATCCGCGAGAGGTATTTGCCGACCCGCTTGCCGACAGAGCCGCCGCAGTTATTATTGCGCATAACCATCCGTCCGGCAGTTTGGAACCGTCGGCAGAGGACTTAACGCTTACGAGGAGACTTTATCAGGCAGGTAATCTTTTGGGAATTGAGGTGTTGGATCATATCATTCTGTCGCCGAACGGCGAGTATCTGAGTTTTATTGAATCCGGCTTTCCGCTCGGGTAATCGCATCAGATGAATTTTTGAATATCCCCGCAAAATAAAGAGACTATTCGCCCAGAGTTGAACCTCTTCGCGGTTCAAATGGTCTCATAGTCTTTTTATTTTGCGATTCTGATGTATAATTATCTGATACGATTACCCTTTCTATAAAAAAATGCAGGGAATTTTAAGAAAAATTTCCTGCAAAAGGAAGGTAATCGCACAAAGTTTTGTTGAAACAGGCCCTATCCATTTTTGAAAAACTACGCAATTTGCTTAGCGGCGTAAAAAGTTACGGAAAGTATATGCGGGATAGCGTTCCTTATCGGTAGAGTAAAACCAGCCTTTTATCGCTTCAAAAGCGGCCGGTTGTAAGTACGGAAGGGAAGCATCCGATATTGCCTGCTTTAAGAATAGGTCGAGCCAGCCGAGTATCAAAAAGCGGTAGCGCATATAGAGTTCGCCGTTGAACCAGCCTGAAAGGATATTTCCCGAACCGTCGAGCGAACCGCTGTGGCCGCTGTCTTTAACGGATAAAAAAGCCGCCGGGGCGGAAGTATTGCAGTTTCGGTAAAATTCAAAGGTTTTTTCGGGATAGGCTACCTGATCATTGCTGCCGGTAAAAATAAGAACCGGTGTTTGCAGCGTTGCAAGATCGGTTCCGAGCACTTCATTTTTACCGGCGACTAATTCTATAAGAAAAGGAGCACGGTTATAGGGATTCAGCGCTATAACGGCACTGATATCGGAACGCCCTTTTGCAAAGTGCAGTGCGGCCGTTCCTCCCATAGAGTGTCCGATTACGGCTGTTTTGCTTATTTCGATACGGTTAAACAAAAGGCTTGAGGCATTTTCGTTTGCTTTCTTTAAAAGTGAATACGCCGCTTCAAATGATGCAATAAAGTCTTCAGGGTAATCTTTCTTCTTTGCCGAAAGAATTGCCGTAACATAGCCTTGAGAGGCAAGATAACGGGCTAAGCTTGCATTCGGTTTTTTTGAAACTTTCCATCCATGGCAGATAATAACAAGCGGGTACGTTCCTTCAAGCACGGGATAAAATACCGTGAGCGGAGCGTCGAAAATAGCTTTATCGGTTAATTCAGGCGCGGCAAAAGTTTGATTGAGTTCATAGTCATATATGTGATTATATTTTTCAAAAGATTCAGGATTCAATACGGCAACTTCATATTCAACTAAGGCGTTAACGCTTTGTGCATACGGTACGGCGGCGCCGATTAACAGAAACGGTAAAACAAGAAAGAAAAATTTACACTGTAGACATGACGTCTTTTTATATATTTTCATAAAAGCTGAGAGGCAAGCAATTCATTGTACGGACGCACTTCGATAGCCGATCGCGGAATCTCCAACGCGGCAAGCAGCGTATCGAAAATAATCCGGGCATTGCGGATGTGCCGTTCCGAAGCGGCGGTATCGGAGTTTTCGTCAGGGTATAGAACCTCAATTTCCAAAAAATATCCAAGCGGATGTATGACGGAAAGTTCCGCCGACACTGAACGGGCGTCTTCGAGTATGTCCGCTGTGAACAAACTTGAGTGCGGAAGAAAGACTTTCGTATCCTTTTGTTTTTCCGCTGTGCGGATCATGCCGAGGCTTTCGAGCATTTCGATAAATACCGGTACGGACGATACCGGAAGTTCAAATTCAAGTTCGCGGTTGGTCTCTATCGTTCCGGCATACTGTTTCTGCTTATGCGTTACCCAAACCGTTTCTTTGCCGGCAACGAGCTCTCGCCGTACCCGTACCGTTTTTTCGCCGAGCGTCCAGTACCGATCGGACTTAACACAGCGGAACGAAAAATCCGCAATACGGGCTAGGCGCACCTCGGTTTTTTCGGGGTGCTCAAGATGCGCCTTTAATTCAATTTCGTGCATTAAACGGATAGAGCCTTATGCTTGGACACCGTTTTTGATCGTGCGGGCGAGTTCAGCGCCCCGTCCTTCAAGCAGCCGGAGATCGGCGTCAAGCAGCTTTCCTTGCCATTCATACTGCTCCAGTTGATTCCATTTCAGGTTGGCTATTTTCTGCTCGTATTCCTTCTTTGCGCCGCCCGACCATCCCCAGTTTCCGATGCGCAGTACCGTTTTATCGGTGATGTGTTTGCGTTCAAACAAATCCAACACGTAGGCCATCGGCGGGAACATCTTATATTCATACGTCGGCATTGCGAGTACCAGCCCCGCAGCCTTGTACGCATCACCCAGTATATAGGATACATCCGTGTCGGGAATATCGTGGATGGTATAAGGTACTTGTTCCGATTCAATTCCTTTGATGACGGCATCGAGCCCCTGTTTTGTATATCCGTACATGGAACCCCAGATAATGCAGATTTCTTTTTCGCATCCGCCGCCGGTATTATAACCTGCAAATCGTTTATAAAGAGAAAAAATCCGTTGTACATCGGAGCGCCAGATAAGGCCGTGACTCGGTGCAATACATCGGATGTCCAGCGAGGCGAGTTTATCCAAGGCTTTTACGACAAAGGTGCTGAAACTTGCAACGATATTGGAATAATAGCGCAATGCTTCGGCTTCGTAAAACTTGAGCGATTCTTCCGAATGCTGATCGTCAAAGATTTTTTCGCCGATAGCGCCGTAAGAGCCGAATGCATCGCAGGAAAAGAGCACTTTACCGGCAGGATTATACGTCATCATCGTTTCAGGCCAGTGTACGTTCGGCGTTTCGTAGAATTGAAGAATCTGTCCGCCGCCGAGGTCAAGGCTATCGCCCGTTTTAACCGCATGAAGATTCCCGTGTACTTTAAAAAATTTCTCGACCATCGCAAGTCCTTTTGAAGTGCTAATGACTTCCGCTTGCGGATTACAGGAATGAACATACTCGATTAAATCGCAGTGATCCGGCTCCAAGTGATTCAGGATAAGATAATCGATGTCTTTGAATGAAAGCCCGATGGACTCCAGCTGCTCAGTGTAGCTTTTTAAAGAGCCGTCCCAATCGCGGACAATGTCAATCAAAGCGGTTTTTTCGCCTTTTACGATGTATGAATTAATGCTTACCCCTTGAGGCAGCAGCCACAGGCCTTCAAATCGGCTGGTACGTGCACAAATATCCGCATGGATACAATACACCCCCGCACTTATTTCTTGTGCTTTCATAGAGTCCTCCACATTATGTGATTTATGTGATATCAGTACCGGCCGGCACCGGCGTTTCAGGCTTTAACAGAACGCAGATCGATGAATCCGGAGATTCCGCACAGAGCAGCATACCTTCGGAGATATGCCCGCGCATTTTAGCCGGTTTGAGGTTTGCAAGTACGATAATTTCCTTACCGACCAATTCTTCGGCAGTATAATAGTCGACTAAACTCGAAACGATTTGACGCGGCTTTTCTTCGCCGAGGTCAACCTGTAAAATGTAGAGTTTTTCCGCATTTTCAGCTTTTACACATTCCAAAACTTTGCCGGTTTTCAGCTGCAGTTTTGCAAAATCATCATAGGTAATTATTTCAGTTGTTTTCTCATTCATACTGTTTAGTATATGAGAAAGTGATAAAAACTGCAAGCGCCGGCATTTTGTGTACGGTGTACGGTACAAGAAAATGGCCGGCGAAAAAGTTTCCGAGTTCTAATAGAAAATTATGAGTTATGCATTCTTAATTATGAATTATCAATACGTCCACTTTTCGGTTGCGCTTGACTTTTCAATCATGCTCTTATACAGCGCAGATTTTTGCAGTAGTTCCGCGTGCGTACCTTCCGCATCGAGTTTGCCGTTATTCATCACGATTATTTTGTCGGCGTTTTCAACGGACTTGAGGCGATGCGAAATGATGATAACGGTTTTGCCTTTTATGAGCGTGTTGAGACTTTCCTGAATTTTCATTTCGTTTTCGACATCGAGCGATGCGCTGATTTCATCAAGGATGATAATCGGCGCATCTTTTAAAAGAGCGCGGGCAATGGAAAGCCGCTGCCGTTCTCCGCCTGAAAGTTTACCGCCGTTTTCTCCGATGACCGTGTTGTAGCCGTCGGGCAGCGCTTCGATAAACTCGGTACAGTTTGCAAGACGAGCAACTTCTTTTACTTGATCGTCGCTTGCATTTTTATTTCCGACTCTGATGTTTTCCATAATCGATGTATTGAAAAGTCCGACATCTTGGAAGACAATCGAAATTTTATCGAAGAGACTGTCGGTATCGATCTTTGCTATATCTTTGCCGTCGATGAGAATGCGCCCCTTGTCGTAATCGTAAAGGCGTGATGCAAGCCGAAGCACGGTTGTTTTTCCGCAACCGGACGGACCGACAAGCGCGGTAACGTGATTTTGTTCCGCCGTAAACGAAATCCCGTCGATCACTTTTTGCCTGCCGTTATACGAAAATGCAACATTTTCAAATTGAATACCGTAATGCTGCAAAGAAGCGGGCTCGCCTTCCTGCGTTTCCGTTTCGCGCAGTTCGTTTATCCGTTTGACACGCGCATCGATATACATCATCTCCGCAAGGTTCGCCTCAACACCTGCAACAGCATCAACAATACGGGCTGCAGCAATGATATAGCCGATAAAATACAGGAGCGAAGCGGTTCCTGCCAAATACATTTTTAAACCGAAGAATACGGTAACGCCGATGGAAAATTTCAACAGCAACAGCGCAACGTTAAGCGGAATAGCTTGATGAGCTTCCACACTCAAATGCAGTTTTTCCGCTTCGTCGACATTGCGGTTCAGCTTCGCCGCCGTGGATTCCGTAAGACCGTAGCTTTTTATTTCCTGCTGTAACTCGATTGCCTCTTGGAAAAATTCCGTGCGCTCGCGCTGTTTGTGAAAGTCCCGCGTGGTTTCCCGCACTTGGATTTTTTTTGAGAGAATGAGCAGAATAAAACTGATAAAGATCGGTACGAATACGCACAATCCCAATCCCGGATGAGCAATAATCATTATCGCACCGATGATAATCAGATAAATAACCAGCCCTATCGTTTGCGGAATTGCATGACTAATGGCATGTTCAATAGTCGCGACGTCGGTCATTACCGTTTGCGATAAATCGGAAACATCGTGCTTTGAAAAATAAGCAAGCGGCAGCGCTTTAAGTCGATCGGCAATGTTGACACGCAGTTCTTTGCATTCTTTAAATGTCGCCGTGTATAGCGTATTGTAATTGGTATGCACAAGCACATACATCACAACCGCAAGAGCCGCAATAATACCGATATAAAATCCCGCCGAACGCAGCGTTCCGTCAAAGTATCCTTGCAAAAAGAACATCGTTAAAAACATCGGCAAAATAAACGCCACATCCGCAAGCATCGACCATATCGACGCCGTAACGATGCCCTTTGCTCCCGATTCGGTTACCCCAAACCATTTTTGTAATCTATTCATATCAAACTCTCCACTCATTCGCTTTTGAATATAGTCGTTGTAGATGACTGTATTTTCCGCCTTTTTGCATAAGCTCGGCATCGCTGCCGCGTTCGGCGATGTTTCCGTCTTCGACCACGAGAATTTCGTCGACGTTTCTAATCGAGCTCAGGCGGTGCGCAATCATAATAACCGTTTTGTTTTTCATCAAATTGGAAAACGCTTGCTGAATTTCGTATTCGTTTTCGGGGTCGGCAGCGGCGGACGCTTCATCCAAAATAACGATGTCCGCATTTTTCAGAATGGCGCGGGCGATTGCAACGCGCTGAATTTCTCCGCCGGATAGGTGCGCGCCCTTTGAACCGATAACCGTTTTTTCACGTTCGGGGAATTTTGCCAAAATATCTTCGCAGCGTGCAAGCCGGAGCGCAGTCATTACTTCTTCATCGCTTGCATTCTTGTTTCCCATTTTGACGTTTTCAAAAATACTTGTTTTAAAGAGCTTCGATGTTTGGAATACAAAGGCAATATGGTGCATCAGCGCATTCTTTGAATATGATGAAATATTTTTCCCGCCGATTAAAATCTCACCCGAATTTATTTTGTAAAAACCGGAAATCAATTTTGCAATGGTTGACTTTCCGCCTCCCGATGAGCCGACCAGCGCATACGTTTTATTCGGTTCAAGTTTAAAGCTGACATCCTTTAAAATTTTTTCTTCCGTGTACCCAAACGAAACGTTTTTAAATTCAATACCGAAGTTGTCAAACGTTTCTTCCGTACCGTGTTCAAGATTATCTTTTTCCATTTCCGCAAAAAGATTTTCGAGTTTGTCTACCACGCTTTTTGCCTGAAAGTTATACATACCGACATACATAACGCGCATAAATGCCGAAAACAGTATGCCTGCAATACAAACAAAAAAGATGATCTTTGCAATGATGAGATTTCCATCCGCACCCTTGTTCATAAGATACACTGCAACCGGAATGGTGAACACCGAAAAGAGATTAAACAGCACTTGGAACAGCACATACGGTGTCCGGCAGCTGAGCGTGTATTTGTACGCCAAATCGGAATAGCCGGTAATCGCTTCGTAAAATGCTTTAAAGGATTCAACCGTGCTTTTAAAGATTTTTACAATCTGCATTCCGCGCACATATTCCACCGCTTCTGCGTTCATCCGTTCCAGCGCCGCTTGGTACTTCCGCATAAAGTCTTTATTGCCCATCATAAACATCATCTGCACACCGCCGATGACGGCGACGGCGACCAGCAAGAGACCAAGCTTTACATCGACCGCAAATACGATGATAAACATAAAAATCGGCGTAAAGAGCGCGGAAATATTGTCGGGAATTAAGTGAGCAATCAGCATGTGCGTTTCCTGCGCATTATCGTCGATGAGCTTCCGGATTTTTCCCGACGGGTTCATATCGAAAAAAGCAAACGAAGCGTTCATCAAATGTTTGATTGCCGTTTTGCGTAAATTCGATTCGAGCCGGAACCCGAGTACGTGCGATGCCCACAAGGCGCAGAAGTAGACGACCGAATAGCCCGCTAAAAGTGAAACAATCACCGTCGCATACATCGAACCGTCCGTCACGCTTTTGGTAACCAAAAGCGCGTACAAAAACTTCCACAAGAACCAAAACGCGCCCATCTGCGAAGCAACTCCCAGCACGGCGCACACCACCGAAATATACGCGCAATACATTTTCTCCGGCGTATATTTTAACAATCTTTTATATGTATCCATAGATAACAATGTTATGAAAAAGAAGGAAAAATGTCAAGCATGGGTAACTACTATGCGGAATATTCATAATGTGTAATTGATAATTAGTTATCACACTACATATTAGGACTTACCCGTTAAACCATATCAATTACTTCACCGCTTTATCTTTAAGCCCTTAAAATAGTCTTCGTCCTTTTCATAGATAAAACACCGCGCCGTATCCAAATTTTTTATCCGTAGCGGTTTTTGAACGGGATAATGCCGCGCGAGGATATGCAGCATGACCGTCATCTGAAATGCGTGACCGACAATAACGACATTTTTATTGTGCATTCGTGCAATCAGATCGGCAACTTCATGCTCAACCGTCTGCTTTGTTCTCTTCTGCTGCGGATGATTGCAAAACCACTGCACCCGACCCCAGAAGAGCCATCGCCGGAGTGCAATCTCTTTATCGGAATCCCTGTACGGATATATCGGTATTTCAGAAAGCTCCGGTAGCTGTATCGGCGTGTTATCGGGAAAGAGCATTGCTGCCGTTTCAATGCTCCTTTTCAATGGACTGGTATAGAGCTCAAACTGCTCCGGTAGCGCATCTCTGATACGCCGAATTTCCAAATCGGTTATCCGCTCTATCGGAGCTTGATCGTACGCAGCCTGAGCCGCAGCAAATCCGGAGGCTGTATATTTCTTTTCCCAATTAAAAAGCACTTTTGCATGCCGTATCAAAATAAGCATAAGAAACACACCTCATCAATTACTCTACGCAACATCCATAGTACCATACATTACACGCGGACGTCTATAAAAAATGAGAGCAGTTTTTCGCGGGCTGCGGCGGTGTTCAGTGCATAGGTTTCTTGTACCGTGCCTGATAAGCTTATCGGATGGGCATCCCTTAAACGAAAGTTCAAACAGGGAGAAATGCACAACATCCAAACCAGCTGTAACAGAGCTGCCTTCGAGCGTTCTTTCATAATAATGCGGGATGAGCCCATTGATAGCCTGCGTTACCGTTGTTTTTCCGCAGCCGGACGCGCCGCAAAGCAGCACAAAAAAGCCGCGCTCTATCGTCATGGAGTTCTGCTCTTTGCCGTTACATGTGGAACATCGATACGCAACACCGTAATCGATTTTGTCATCTGTTCGGATATGTCAAAATCTCTACCTGTCTGTGTTTTCATCAAGAGCTGCAAGCCGAATATTTTTTCAGCAACATCTTCAACAACAACAACCGTGCCGTCGCCCATAACGCTTGCATATTCGGATCCGTACTTACACGGAATGTCACCGCCGGAAATAATTGCAGCTTCAGTTTCGAGTTCGATAAAAACACGCGGATTCTTTTTGATAATATCGAGTTTCCGCCCTTCCTTTGCACAATGCACATACAAGGTCAGCTGTCCATCGGCAAAGACAAAACCGTACTGCATCGGCACTACATACGGGCGGCTCCCGTCAACCATACCAATATGCACAACCTTTGCCTGTTCTATAATCGATTGTATTTGCCGGTTATCCGTTACTTCTCTATCCGTTCTTCGCATCGATAAATCTCCTAATCATATCAAAATTCTTTACGTATTCTTGTTCCAAGTTTTTTTTTCCAATCGCCATTGAGGCGGTTTTCCATCGTCGCCCCAATACTCATCCAGTGAAATTATTTTATCGTCTTTCAGTTTTATAAACGACACTACGTGAAACGAATCGGTTTTATCGGTACTGTACACGTTGACGGCTGTATCCTGTATGTTCATAGTTTTACCTCCTTCAGCGTTTTGTTTATAAACAATACAACGGCTTCTTCGAGCTGTGCGATGCCCGGCTGTTCAATCGGAAAATGGCCTGCGTTTTTAAGTGTGCACAGTTCTTTTGTACTCCCTATGCGGTCGAAAAAAAGGCGGCTTATCCGTTCGGGCGTCCAACGGTCTTTTTCGGGATGACAAAGCAAAAGCGGAAGCTCGAATGCTTCAGGTTCTGCGGCAGGAACGCTTTCCATCATCGAACATAAAAAACCGAGGTATACGGAAGATCCTGCACCCCTTTTATCCTGCAGCAGCAAAGACAGTACCCGTCCGTCGTTGACGATTGCGTTCATATTCGTTACCGCCTTTACGGGGATTTTTAAGCGCCTCATCTGTTTCGGCATAAAACGCAAAAGCGGCAGGGCAAAGCGGGCATGCAGCTTGTTCTTTGCCGAATATTCCCGCACCGGCTTTAAGCGATTATCCAACAGGGTGGTAACGATGACGCCGGACACACCTTGAACCGAGCAAGCGATGTTGTATGCGAGCATACCGCCTGCGCTCAAACCCAGCACAAAAAGCTTTTCGCAGCGCTGCAGCTCCTGCCTCACGATATGAATGCCCGTATCGATCCATGTTTTATAAGACGGCACGCCCTCGTATTCGGTATAGCCGTACCCCGGCAAATCAGGACAAATAACCTTATAGCCGCGCCGTGCCAATGGAACCGCTATAAACGACAGAAGCCGCCCGTTCCCTCCTACGCCGTGAAACAGCACAAGCGTAACACCGTTGCCGTTCCATTCGTTGTATACGTCGATATGAATATTCGCCCCGCCGAATACATTGAACGTTTCTGACGGCGCACATGAAGCGCTTATTCTGTTGCGTTCGGGCAAAAACGCTTGAAGCTTTTTCCATGTTTCATCGTTCGCATACATGTTCATAATTATTAATTATTTCACCTATCAATCTGTTCTATCCAATACTGTTTCCAACCAGCACAATGATAGATATTAAAATCGAGCGCATATTCTACAGCTTCCGATTTTTTTAAATCATGATAAAAAATTTCTTTTAAATTTTCAAAATGTGCAGATACCATGACATGAACAAAAAAACTTCTCCGGCGCGAAATCGTCACATTATCATATTCCAATAAACGGATCGTATCGTGCTCGACAAGATCGATAGCTTTATCAAAAATGTGTTCATAAGAACTTCCTTTAGAACAACAAACAATCAGCTTCATAGCCACCCAGTTATCATAAAAGAAATCTACCATTCTTAAAAAGCGCAGCCGCGATACTTCCGTAATTGCAGAAAGTTCACCGGTTTTCATACCGATATCCTTTTCTTTAAAAACATCAGTGTGCGTTATGAGACCTAAAAATTCATCAAATACATTTCCGATAAGGGCATCAAACAAGCCTTCCTTGTTTTTAAAAAGGTGATACAGTGCGCCCGTCGTTACGCCTGCACGTTCTGCAATAGTGCGGACATTAGCATCCGAAAAGCCTTTATCAAAAAACTCCTGCTGTGCCGTACACAAAATCCTTCCGCGCGTATTCAATTCTTCCGCATCGATTACAATCTTTTCTTGCATACCCGTTATACCTGTTTATTCCGTTACGCGGGGTATATGAGGAAGATATCGGCTTGCCATTTGCAGCTGATAGTTAATTACCACTTTACAATACAAAATCGAGGAGATATACGCATTACAAGTTAAAAAGATAATTTGCACTAATGACGGCGGCGTATATTGCGGATTATCAACAATGGAAAAGCCGATATAAAAAGCGGGAATATACAACATAAGAAAAAAGGGCAGAACAACAACAAGATTTTTCCGAAAGATAGCTTTGCTTTCCGCAATAATAAGTTTCATCTTCATGCTCTCTTTTTTATAAACCAAAATTGTCGGTACAAATACTAATCGACTAAACCAATATAAAAGAAAAATAAAAACCAAACCTTTTCCTATCAAATCCGTAATAGAGAATATGGAAGATGCGCCCGACTGCAGTGAAGTGAAAATAATCATAACCGCAGTAACCGGTATCGTTATGATCATCAACTGAATAAAATAAATAAAATAGAGATGCAGAATTACCGTAAAAATAGAATTAAAAACAACATTTCCTATCTGTTGCTTTATATATGCCCGCTGAAAATACACAATAGCAGCTGTTTGAAAAACTGATACAGCAAGTGTTACGAGATACAAAAACGAGTTAACCGCTTTGTTTGAACTGTTAAACAGGGATACCAGATTTGAAATGACCGCTAAACCTATATACACAAGGGTATAGTTAATAAAAGGCTTTCTCAGAAGCTTCATATCAGAGATAACGGATTGAATAATACCTATGAGCTGTTTCATTCTTATATTCCTTTTTATGAACGCTACTTTACCGCAAACGCTTAAGCTGCCCGTATGATAATCGATATTCAGTGTTATTACAATGAGATAATAAATTTTCCGGTTAATTAACCGTTACTTAACAGGAAAAATAAGCATTCCCCTCACCTGCCCTGCATAAGGTTAAAAAGCTTTTCAAACATATCTTTTGCGGTTCTGCCGTACCGTACGTCAAGCCGCTCCAGTACCGAATGAACGGCTCCCCTCCCCTGCGTTTCCGCGTCGGCAATCGAACCGCTTGCACTCAATAACGCAATCGCTTTTTCCACCGCAGGGCTCTCAATACCCTCCCGCTGCGCCTGCTCAAAATAGGCGGTAAGCGCCGCGGCATCTTCAGGATGTTTTTCGATATGCAGTATCACGGGCAGGCTTTTTTTCCCTTCCACAATATCGTCGCCGCGTTTTTTTCCGGCATTGCCGGCACTGATGTTCTTTGCATCGTCGAGTATCTGAAAGCCGACGCCGGCAGCTTCAAAAAGAGACGCAAAGGCTGCGCTTTCTTCATGAGCTTTTCCCGCAGCGCGCATACCGGTATAGGCCGCAAGCGCGGCGAGCGCCCCCGTCTTTAAACGGATCATCCGCTCATAGTCCTTCCGCGAAGGGAAAAAACCGGCAGTCCGGTGCCAATGAATGTCGAGCGCCTGCCCTTCATGCAGGGCACGGATATGCGTAAGCGCCGCGGCATATAAATCGAGTTTTATGTTTGCAGGCGCCCGATATGCTTCGAGCGAGCCCAATGCCTGAAAATAGAGCCAGCTGCCGGAATTAAGCGCCGAATCAAGCCCATAAGCAACATGGGCGGCAGGCTGCCCGCGGCGCAGTTCGGAATTATCTTCTATATCATCATGAATAAGGCTTGCCGTATGGATTCCTTCGATAAGCGGAGTAAGCGTGTATATTTCCTCTCCGCTGCCGCCCGCAAGCTGATAGGCAAGTACCGCAAGCAGCGGCCGCCAACGTTTTCCGCCGCCTGCAACCAATGAGGCGCACGGAGCGGATAACAGCGCAATCGGATTGAGCTCCGAAGCGGCATTCGGCATATCGGGTAAAAAGGCGGAGTGCAGCGCACATTCAATTTTTGCAAGCCGTTGCGTAAATTCATCATTCATACTACTATTATAGCCAATATTTTATTGATAGAGAACTACTCTAGCAAAGTGCAAAGGCATCGAATAGTTTCTAAATATAGCCCGCAGAATAATGGAGGCTGTTCAACCAGAGTTTCGCCGCTTTGCGGCTCAAATGGTCGCCCAACCTCCATTATTCTGCGATATTGCTTTACTCTTTCGATACCTTTGCACTTTTTGGGGTAAAAAAAGGAATAGATGGGAAATCAGTATCGGGAACCCGACTATTGGTCGCGCAAGGCTTTTTCGGAAGGCTATCCCGCGCGGTCGGTCTATAAATTGGAAGAAATGCAAAAAAAATTTAACCTATTCGGAAAAACCGATAGTGTGCTCGATCTCGGTGCGGCGCCGGGAAGTTGGACAACGTTTTTGCTTCGGTTCCTCTCTCCGGAAGGGCGCGTATGCGCAGTGGACTTGCAGCCGCTTTCAGAATCGATACGGGATCCGCGGCTTTCGTTCTTCCAAGGAGACCTTACCGGCGCGGACATGGCTGCTGCGGTAAAAAGCTGCGGCCCCTATCGCTCCGTTATCTGCGATGCCGCCCCCGCGACCACCGGCAACAAAACCGTCGATACCGCCCGTTCCGCCTCCCTTGTCGAAATGGCGCTTTACTATGCCGAAACGCAGCTGGAAGCTCACGGCAACTTCGCCGTCAAGATTTTTCAGGGCGGCAGCGAACAGCAGTATTTGCAGCAGATGCGGAAGCTGTTTAAAAGCGCCCGCGCCTTTAAACCGGAAGCATGCCGCAGCAGCAGCTTTGAAACCTACCTCCTCGGCTTAGACTTTAAAGGCTGAGGGTAAGCATTCTCGATTATTTTCTTGACAATTCCTACAACTAGCATTTACAATATATAATAGTTAATTTAACGGGAATCCCTAAACTCGGTTTGTTAGAGATTCCCTAACATCGTATGAGGAGCTTCGTGATGGGAATTGGAACAGAAAAAATAAGAACGATTGCGATTGCAGGACATGGACAGTCCGGTAAAACAACACTTATTGAAAATCTTGCAGCATTAACGGGTACGATTGCACGGGCGGAACCGGTTTCCGGCGGAAAAACGTTGAGCGACTATACGCCCGAAGAAATAGAGCGGAAAATTTCGATATATTCGGCGCTGGTGTCGATGAACTGGAACGATACGGTTATCAATTTCTGGGATACTCCCGGTTCTTCGGACTTTATGGGTGAAGTTATCGCGGCCTTCAGGTCGGCGGAAACAGGCTTGATGGTACTCGATGCAAAATCGGGAGTACAGATTGAAACCATTAAATACTGGCGCGACCTTGACCGCCGGAATAAACCCCGCTTGGTTTTTGTCAATAAAATGGACGAAGACCGCGCCGATTTTAATCACTCGATGCAGGATGTAAAAACACAATTCAAAGCGGATGTCTTTGCCGTTACCTTCCCCATCGGAAAAGGAGCGGATCTTACCGGCATCGTCGACGTACTGCACGGTGTCGCCTATCAAATAGATTCAAACGGGAAAGAGAAAGAAATTCCCATCCCCGACGAAGCAAAAAAACAATATGAAGAGATGCGCGAGGTACTTGCCGGAGCTGCAGCGGAAGGTGATGAAGACTTATTGGTAAAATTCATCGACGAAGGAGAGCTCAGCAGCGAGGAAATTGCAAAGGGGCTTACGCTCGCGATGAGAAACAATAGAATCGTGCCGATTTTTGCCGGTGCGGCGCAGACGGGACTCGGCTTAACCGCACTCTTGCGCTTTATCACCGAAATCTTACCCTCTCCCGCCGGGTGTTTGGAACGTGCGGTAAAAGACGGCGAAGAGTGTACTATCAAAATCGATCCCGAACCGGCATTTTCGGGATTTATCGTCAAAACCGCAAACGATCAGTTCTCCGGACGGCTTTCGTACATCAAAGTTATTACCGGTACGCTCGTATCGGATGCGGAAGTATATAACATCAATGAACAAAAGAAAGAGCGAGTCGGTAAGTTATACCGTGCTGCAGGAAAGAAACTGACTGAAGTAAAGGAACTTGTAGCCGGAGATGTCGGCGTTGCAGTTAAACTCGCGGCAGCAAAAACCAACGATACCCTTGCCGCCTCTCAAGATTGCCCGCCGTTTGTGAAACTGCGTAATCCCGATCCTATCTATTCGCTTGCGGTAGCCGCCGTCGATAAGAAAAATGACGACAAGCTCGGGGAACAGCTGCTTCGCGCCTGCGAAGAAGACATGACGCTTTCTTTTGTCTACAACCCCGAAACAAAGCAAAACGTATTTTCCGGCATGGGAGACTTGCATACCTCTATCGTGCTTGACCGCATTAAAAAGCAGACAAAGATTGAAGTACAAACTTCTATTCCCCGCATCGCCTACCGCGAAACTATCCGCCAAAAAGCGCAGGCAGAATATACGCATAAGAAACAGTCGGGCGGACACGGACAGTTCGGACGAGTCGTACTGGCGATTGAACCGCTGGAACGCGGTGCAAAATACAGCTTTACCAATGCGGTATTCGGTGGTGCGATTTCCAAGGGCTATATTCCCGGTGTTGAAAAGGGCGTAAAAGAAGCCATGGAAAACGGCGTCATGGCGGGCTATCCCGTTGTCGATGTCGGTACGACGGTGTTGGACGGTAAAGAGCATCCGGTAGACTCATCGGAAATGGCCTTTAAGATCGCCGCCCGAAACGCATTCAAAAATGCAATGCGTAACGCAGGCCCTATCCTTCTGGAACCGATTATGAATTTAACGGTCTATGTGGAAACAGCCTACCTCGGCGATATTATGAGCGACCTGTCTTCACGCCGCGGCCGCATCCTCGGACAGTCCCAGCTTGCAAACGGCATCGAAGAAATCCGTGCACAGGTGCCGCACAAAGAATTGCTCCGTTACGCTATTGATCTGCGATCGATGACCAGCGGTACCGGTTCTTTCGAAATGTCGTTTGATCATTACGATCCGATCTCCGGCAAAATTGCCGATGAAGTAGTTGCCGCTGCCAAGGCATTTATCGAAGAACAAGAGGAGTAATATCTTTAGCTGCAATACGTAAAATTAAGTCATTGATATATAAAAACTTAATTTGAAGTTTGTTGAGGATGTCCCGAAAGACAGAAACTTTTGGGACATTCCCGTTTCCACCATATAAAAAAGTTGGCACATATACACAGAGAGGAGAGTATTATGGCAGAAACAACAGCAATGCAGGAATATCAAAATCCCCCTAAACAAATTCTTATTTTTGATTTATGCACCAACCTCGGATGGATAGCGGCTAATTTTATCACCTCGCCCTTCGTCGGCAGCATGGGAGGTATCGAAGCCGTTGTAAAGACAAAGGCATTTATTGCTTGCGTCATCATTGCAGCCCTCAATCCTATTATAAAACAACGCCTGTTATTTCCGGCAATTCTTAACTGGAAAGAAGATCTTCATAAGGCAAAAAAATATATTGTGCTTTATGAAAAATTACTATTGGCATTTCCGCTCACTATGGCCTTTACCGTTCCCTTCTTTATTTCGCTTGAAATGGGATTATTACAAAACACCGGAATATTTTTATCTGCGGTGTTCAGCACGACTGGGAATATCTTATTAATCGGCGGCTTATTTTGTGCATGTGCCGTCAGAAGTTTTGAAAAATGGGCGATGTTTGTACCCATCGATGAAGAAAGCCTTTCGCTTTCAATGTTAAAACGGGTGGCGCTTGTAAGTATTACCTGTATCGTCGCAATTGTGCTGCTTGTTCTTTCTCCGCTTGTACGGTACCAACAGCATAATGTCCATGCAAAACTCATGACCGCGGTGCTGCCGCTTTTTATATACGGTTTAATTCTTTCGGTATTTAACTTGCTGTCAATCATACGTTCATTTGAACGGAGAATAGCGTTAATACAGCAAATTGTTAAGATGTTGGCACACGGGGATTACCGGCAAGAACTACTGAGAGCATGGACGAGAGATGAGCTTTCTCTTTTATTACAGGATGTTAATACTTTCCTTACATTCAATAAAACATTTTTACATGATTTAAATAAAAGCGTTACCGTTTCAACCGATACGGCAGAAACACTTTCTTCCAATATGAAAATGACTTCAAACGCCGTTAAAGCAATTACCGAAAGCGTTTTGTCCGTGCAGAATCATATTCAAAACCAATCGGAAGGCATTTTAAAGATGCAAGCAACCATTCAAGAAATTGCACAAAATATTGAAAATCTTGATGCCAGTATAGAAACACAATCCAACTCCGTAAACGGTTCCGTTTC
The DNA here is from genome assembly GCF_000412995.1 of Treponema vincentii F0403. NCBI lineage: Bacteria > Pseudomonadati > Spirochaetota > Spirochaetia > Treponematales > Treponemataceae > Treponema > Treponema vincentii. The sequence goes on from NZ_KE332512.1 coordinate 517,683, forward strand.
TACAATCGAACAGATGGTAATGAATATCCAGTCCGTAACCGATACGGTCAAAGACACTTTTGATTCAATTGGCCATCTGAATACCGCGGCCGATGCAGGCAATACGGCAGTATTAAATGCTCATGCAATTGCAAAAAGCATCAGCGAACAGTCCGAAGGATTATTGGAAGCAAGTAACGTTATTCAGCATATTGCAAGTCAAACCAATTTACTTGCAATGAATGCCGCTATTGAGGCGGCACATGCCGGAGATGTGGGCAAAGGGTTTGCGGTTGTTGCCGATGAAATCAGAAAACTTGCGGAAGAGTCCAGCACACAGGGAAAAAATATCACGACGGTGCTGAAAACCCTCAAGATGAAAATTGAAGAACTCAATTCTACAGCAGAAGCAACGTCCATGCAATTCGCGGAAATTATGCGGTTATTAACAACCGTTAATAGAGGCAGCAGCACGATTATGGAATCGATGACGAAACAAACCGACGGTAATACGCAAGTCCTCGAAAGCGTTAAAGAGATCAGCGCCATCACGGCAAAGGTTAAAGAAGGCTCTTTGGAAATACTTACGGGAAATACCGAAGTCGGCAAAGAGATGGCAAAATTGGTTGAAATTTCGCGGCATATTAACAGTACCATACACAGCGTAAGCGGTGATACGGAACAAATTAGAAAAGTCATCGACGAAGTAAGCAACAGCAGCGCACAGAATCGGAGCGCAGCACAGCATGTTATGAAGTATCTGGAGCAGCTTTCGTTGTAAATACTCGATTGGAAAAAAGCTAAGGGGAGGGGTAGCTTTTTTTTGTTAACCGATATATAATTTTAATATGACAAGGATGTCCGGCATTTGTAAGCAGCAAACTATGTACCTCAATAGTCTCAAGAAGTCTCCCCCTCTTGACACGATGCCGTATGCCCTCACAATAACTTCACGACTTCACGACTTCACGACTTCACGACTTCACGACTTCACGACTTCACGACTTCACTGCCGTTTCGACGATTATATTCTCACCATTTTCAGAATACGGCGGAAACTATACGCACGGTAAAACGCTCTCTGCATAACATAGCGTATGCGGCCTTATTCCTATTGTTTCTTTTCTGCGGTGCTGCACTTTCGGCACAGGTTGTAACGCTCAACCAATCGGTTACAACGCTTTCCGTAAATGCAGACGATACCATCCTTGCAGCCTCAGACGCCGATTCGCTTTCAGTGTACGAAACAGCTTCGTACAGCCGCATCTCCGCAATAAAAGAAAAAGCCGTTAACAGCAGCCTTTTCTATCGATTTCAGAACAGCGAATTGCTTGTTACCATAGCCGATACCGAAAAATTTTTACTGTATATGCGCTCTGCGAACGGCGAAAAGGCATATACCCAAGCCGAAGCATACACACTTACCGACTATACGGAAGGAAAAACCATCGGCTGCGCTGCTTTCAGTAATAATACCAATTACATAGCGGCAGCATGCACGGATTTTTCAATTCAGCTCCATTTTAAACTGCGCTTTACACAGGAGATGATTACCAGAACACTGGACGGCCACCATGCAGAGATATACGGACTTGCCTTTAGCGATGACGCAAAATATCTTGTTTCCGTTTCCAAAAACGGTGAGGCATTGCTGTGGGACTGCGCCACCTATACACAGGCGGCACGGCTCAACACCGTCTACACTGACTCGAACATTCCGGCCGTATTCACGGCGGACAGTTTGCACATCATCAGTATGGAAAGTGAAACTTCCGTACAAGTTTCCGATATTACGGGGAGAAAACTCGTAAGCATAGATACCGGCAGCGTTATACGCGCATTGGCCGTCTTATCCGATCCGGATAAGATTGCAGTAGTAAACGATAAAAACGAAATTCTTATCTACAGCATTCAGCTGCAAAAATCAATGGACACGATACGGCTGCCGAAATCCGAAAAAACAAATATTACAGCCGTTACCTTTTGCCATACCGAAAACGCGGCATTTGTAGGCTGTGCAAGCGGTGCGGTATATAAGCTGCATCCGGAAAATTTCGGCATTGCGGAACCGGATGTTCAACAAAACATCTTGCCGGAAACTTCCGGTGTTCAGACGGAAGAATCTGCCGAAGCGGCTAAACCGTTTAAACCTTCTCTTAAAACCGAACGAAGCCGTTTTTTCACGATATCCGCATTTATGGGCTTTTTGCTGCCGGAAAAGACTCATTACCGCTTCCTTTTTGGAGCGGATATGGGTTATCGAAGTACCTACCTTACCGCTCCGGTGTATGTCGGTGTAGGACTCCGTGCATATTTAGGACTGCCTAAAACGGATTTTCCCGCACACTATGAAGACTTTAGCGGCAACGCAATTAAATCTCCTCTATTATGGATGGGTGAAGTATATGCACCTGTAGGAATTGAGGTTGTCCTTGACCGCAGGGGATATGCCGTTCTATTTGAAGAAGTTGCCGCTACAGTACGGTTCAGTATGCTCAATAGACCTAAAACCGCATCATCCAAAGCGTTTTTTTCCTATGGCGGACGTTTTACCACCGGTATAACGGTTAAGTTTTTCACATTCGCGGCGGCGATCAATTACGATTCACTTTGGAATCTGTTTCCCGAAATCATCTTAGGCGGCAGAATCAACTTAACAAAAAATACTAAAACAAAGAGGGCGACATTATGATAAAACGGTTGATGTTTTTTGCGCTGTCCGTAAGCTTTGTTTTCCTTTTTGTATCGTGCAATACGCCGCAAGACGTGCTTAACGACTACAACAAGCATTTTGAAAAAGTACCAGCCGTCACGCACGATATTCTTGAAACCGGTAACGCCCATCTGATGCTGCAAGAGCTTTACAAGGTTGATATTACCCATACGCTGGTGCTTACCGCTCCGCTCGGATGTGAAAGCTATGTATGGCGCATTACCGATGTCGGCGGCCAAACACCGCACATAGCACCGCAGTCAAACCTAAGCTTGAATGTGTATATTCCGAACACCCCGCTGTATGCAGCGGTTTTGAATACCGACGGCAAAAGCCGCCTCTATGAGGTTACTTTAACGGTAACATATAAGGGAAACGTCTATTCCGATACCGCTGTACTTATCTTGTATGCAGCAGACTGATAGGGAAAGTCTGCCGATATATAAAAAAGGCATTCCGCGAACGAGCTTCGGCCGCGGTGCCGCATTTTCAGTCTTTATAAGGAGGTTTTTATGAGATTGAAAAAAAGCTCTATAGCCGTACTTGCGGCTTTAACCATGGTCATTGCCGGCTGTTCGCATGGTTTAGGCGGACGTATGTCGGGAGACGGCACCGCCGCAAGCACCGTGACATTTTCCGTTACGGACATTCCGCCCGAATATAACGACATGATCAACCAAGCGCGAAATCCTGCTACGCGCAGTATTTTACCGAACGCACCGTTTAATTCTTCATCGGGACTTAATTTTGTTCTTACCGGAACCTCAAACAGCGGAAAAAAAATCGATACGGCGGTTTCCGTATCGAACTCACCTCCTTATACCTTTAGCGTGGATCTCGATCCATACGTGTGGGATTTAACCCTAACCGCGTATAAAGGGCTTGTGGCCGATAACAAAAAGGCGCTGATAGGGCACTGTACCATAGATTTGACAAAGGGCAACGGGGCGGCAACCTTTCAGATGTCTATCAAAGGCCTTACAACGCCGGGAACGGTTAAGATAACAGGCTCGGTTACAGATACTGATCTCATCTGCGACTCCTACGAAATCGGTATTTACAACCTGTATTCGGGCGAATTGGTTACAGAATATACGGATCCCGCTACTACACCGCCGGCTACTCATCAAAGCAATGCTCAACAGTCTTATGATACTGTGCTCCCCCGTGTCACTCCGTCTACGTTCCATTACGGGGATACATCAGTAACCCCGACTCCCGATCCTGTGGTAACACTTAATGCAGGCGCCTATGAATACCGTATGGTCTTTTATAAAGGTACCGGACTGAACAAGACACCGATCGGTTCCTATAGCGACACAATCGTTGTATATCCGGCAAACGACCTTGACAAATCCCTCGGAGAGATTGATGTACTAAATAGAAAGCCGACAAAGCCTGAAAACCTGCGGGCATATCTGGAAGACAAAAGCGAGGACAAAGATCCTAATTACTACTATGTAAAGCTTACGTGGGATCCTTCTAGATTCGAAACAAACTATGAACTGAAGGTTCAAACTTCTTCCAATGACGGCACGACTTTTCCTCCCACGGATGACAAGATCTACGGCTTTAAGGCAACCAATTCGACAGCGGAAGATTTCTTAGCATCGTCAATCTGGCATGATGGCAGCCTTGCATACGGCAGTAAAACTTGTACGATTAAACTCCAGTTAGGCAAGGTATATGAGGTAAGCCTGCAAGCGCGCAACTACATCGGTGCAAGCGACTGGGTAGAAAGATTAGTGGAGGGGCCTACCACTTCCGCACCGGTGACCGGTCATACATACTTTGAAGCAGCAGCGGGGAAACATATCAATAGGCGTCGTATTCACTACGATCTGAATCATGGAACACTCAAACTTGATGCCGGAGTACCATCGACTCCGCAGAATACCTTTACCGTTGAGTATTCCGAATACGATTCTTACGATGGGACACCAAAACCGTTGCCTCTTCTGCACATTCAGCCCTCAACTACAACACCGCTGGCAGGAGTAACTACCCTTACCAGACCAAGTGCTACACCGCCGGCAGTAAGCGAATGGAGAAAGTGGCTTAATCCGAATGACGGAGCAGGAGTAACGGCCGCTCTGCCTACACCGCCTACACCGATTACCGGTATATATAAGCATGAAAACGTATTTCTAAAGGCGGATTTCGGTTTCGGACTTGAGGGCACGGTAACAATTACCGGACCGCAGGATATTCCAACAAATAAGCTTAAAATTACTTATGACGAAGAACACGGAACTACGAATACGCCTATTTTAGCTACGCCTCCCGGTTCCAACCTTTATCCTGTTCCAAAACTTACGAACAGTAATGCAACGTGGATTACCGTTCAATTTAACGGTCTTGCTACACCTGCGGATTATGACAATCTGCACTGTACCGCATATTTTGCATCCGGCGCCGGTTTAATGAGTAAAGTTGACCTTCAAGCAACCGGCAACATCTGTAAATTTTCAACGGGTGACTACACTCCGCAAAGATTTACATTAAAGGTGATGGCTGAGGAAACAGCTACTCATCAGATGCGTTCGCGGACCTATATCATCGAGCTGTACTAAACCTTTCTCTATAGGTTATATTGGGCACCCTAAAAGCTTATTGGGGTGCCCTCTTTATCTACATACTGATTTTCCCCATAACGACAAACTTCTGTGCACCGGTCGCTGACGGGACATTATTCGGATTGCCGCAAAGCGCTTCGTTTGCAAGTACGGCAAAAGCGCACGCTTCCTTTGAATCGCTGTTCTTACCGATATCTTCATTTGTCAGTACGGAACAGCCGGGAAGCAGCTGCCGTAGATGCGCTAAGATGACGGGATTCTTGCTGCCTCCTCCGCCGACTATCAATTTTTGCGGCATCGGCAATCCGAACGTTTTAAGCGAATACGCGATTGAATATGCGGTATAATAAGCGGCGGTTCTCACAATTGTTTCGGCCGGCAGCTGCAGCGCCTTTCCTTTGTTGTAAAGCTCTCGTATAAATACTTCGGAATAATGTTCCCGGCCGGTAGTCTTCGGCGGCTTCAGCTGTAAATACGGATCGGTTTTAAGAAATTCAAGCAATGCCGAATCGACGGCGCCGGCTGCAGCGAGTTTACCGTCGTCGTCATAGTTTTGTCTGCCGTCGGTAATAAGCCGCATTAAGCCGTCTATCAGCATATTGCCCGGACCGGTATCAAAGGCGATAATGCCGTCCATTCCGTCAGCGGCCGGCAGGAGAGTGATATTGCCGATACCGCCGATATTCTGCAAGCCGATTACCGTACCGGGTTCCCGGTATAATAGATACTCGGTAAACGGGACAAGCGGAGCACCCGCCCCGCCCGCCGCAACATCCCGTACACGGAAATCGGCAACGGTAATGCATCCGGTTCTTTCCGCAATAACGGCCGATTCGCCGATTTGCAGCGTGCTTGTAATATCTTTGCCGAAGTAGCGCCGTTTATTCGGTGCATGAAACACCGTATGTCCGTGTGAGCCGATAAAATCCACCGTGCTTATATCTACCCCCGCTTCTTTACATACGGCGAAGCAAGCGTCCGCAAACAGTTCTCCAAGATAAAAATTCATTGCGCTTAATTCTTCGCTGCCGCCGAAAGAACCGGAAGCAAGCGCTAACAGCCGCTGCCGTACTTCTTGGGAATAGGGCACGGTAATAAATGCCCGTTCCGCAATGCGCGTAGTAAGGCCGCAGCCGCTGATAGTCAGCAGCACGGCATCGATACCGTCAACGGAAGTACCGCTCATCAACCCTATCGCCGTTTTTTCTTTTTCCCCGCTTACATCATCCAAACGCTTCATACTCCAATGCATTTTACTCCTGCGGTTTTTTAAAGAATTTTAAAAATGGATTTTTGCGCTTTTTTTCGGTATCCGTTTTCTGGATTAAGTGTTTGACGTTTTCCATAACTTTGGTAACAATCGGCTGCTCGGACAAATCCACCAAAAAGAACGACAATGTACCGGTAACGGAAAATACCGGAGTACATACGATATGCGTATCTTGTTGTACGGCCGCATGAGTAAGCGTTGCATGTTGAATTGCTTCTCTAAGATTGATGGCGGGTGCAATTTCGGCGAGCACATCGCCTTTTTTACATCCCGTTTCCGTCTGCGCTTTAGCAGAAAAATTAAGAATATCTCCGGTAAGGCTTACAACCAGCAGCGGCCGGTCGATTAGCAGCAGAAGCTCGTCGATCAGTCCGTTTAAACCGGCAATTTTTAAACTTTTTTGCGCGGTAATTTGATAGGCATCGTCAAGCGCTTCCTGCAGCACAATACCTAAATTTCCCAATTTTTTTGCGCGCGAATCCGAAAGTATGCCGTTCAGCTGAATCGCTTTTGTAACCATTAAAAAGTCGTTCTCTTTTCTTTTTGCATACACAAGCATTGCAATCAGTAAGCAAAATTCCAAGCCTGCCCCGATAAATCCGAAAAACAGCACAAGCTCCGAATCGCTTTTAAGCGCGCTTTGCATTCCGACTTTATATCCCCAAATTGCCGTTGCTAAAATAAGCAAAAATGAGAAAACCGCCGCACCGATCAATTTCTTTTTTCCGATAATAATCATGAACGCATCCTTATACGTTTCTAAATTCTGCAATCTTTTCGCTGCTGCCGAAGAGAAATAGCTTATCACCCGTCTGCAATTCAAGATTATCATCGGGTTCATACATTACTTCGCGGTTCAAAGGATTACCGACCGTATCGATATCGAGTTCAAGCCGGGCAATCGTGACTAACGTTAGATTGAATTTTTCTTTGAGGGCAATTTGCGAAAGCGTTTTCCCGATAAAAAACTTGGGCACTTTTACTTCGCATATTACATAGCCTTCGGTAATAGAAAGGGAATTGAGCGCTTCGGGATTAATCAGTTCGCTTGCAATACGGGAAGCGGACTCTTCTTCAATCTTTAATACTCTGTTTGCACCGACCCGCTTTAACACAATTGCATGGAGCGGCGAAACGGCACGGGCTACAATATAGGGAATTTCCCGTTCTTTTAACAGCGTAGTTGTTAAGATACTTGCTTCTTTATTATCGCCGATTGCAACGATAGCGACATCGATATCGTCAAGCGGAGCTTTTCTCAGCGCATTTTCATCGGTAGTGTCGATCACCATTGCTGCAGGAACGATTTTTTTTACCCGATCAACCGCCTGTGCATCATGATCAAACGCTACAACCGAACCTCCTCCCTCCGCAAGCATTTCGCAAATACGGATACCGAATTCACCTAATCCGATAACCGCAAAATTTTGTTGAACATCCATAATATTTCTCCTCTCTTACATTAACGGTGCAATAGCTTTTAAAACAATGCCGGAAGCTTTTACCATCCACTTTTCCCGCCGGATTGTTTCAGCCGTTACCCTGCGGCACTGTTTTAGTACGGATTGATAATCCGCTTCAATATCGCCGATACAGTCGACACCGTACAAATAGGTAGCGCATTCAAAATGATGATATAAGCTGCGGTAATCCAAATTGATGGTGCCGATAACGGCTTCCCGATTATCGCATACAAAAACTTTCGCATGAACAAAGCCGGGCATATATTCATAAATCCGCACACCCGACGCCAGCAAAGAAGCGTAATGAGTTTTTGCCAATGCGTACGGAGCTTTTTTGTCGGGTATTCCCGGCAGAATCAGTGTAACATCCACGCCGCGTTCTGCAGCAAACTTCAATACCGTTTCCATTTCGCCGTCAAGAATGAGATAGGGCGACATGATATGCACATACCGCTGCGCTCTGTTAAGGATATCCATATACACACACTCGCCGACCTTATTTTTATCGACGGGGTTATCTCCGTACGGAATAACAAAACCGGTACTAGCCCCCTCATCAGGCGGCGGTAATGCCGGAACATTTAAATACTCACTAAAGTCCCATTCTTTTTCGCGTATGCTCCACAGCTGTAAAAACATCAGCGTAAAGCTTTTAGCTGCAGCTCCTTTCAACATAACCGCGACATCTTTCCAATACCCGTATTTGTTAACAACATTGATATACTCATCAGCCAAATTAATGCCGCCGTTAAAAGCAACTATACCGTCAATAACTAAAATTTTACGGTGATCCCGGTAATTATAATATGTCGAAAGAAACGGAGTAAGCCGTCCGAATATCTTACATTTAATACCCAATTTATTCAAACGAGCCGGGTAGTCATGAGGTAGCGTAGAAAATTCGCAGGTACCGTCGTACATCACCCGGACATCTACACCTTCTTTCGCTTTTTGCACCAATATTTCCAAAATGCGTCCCCACATCATCCCTTCTTCTACAATAAAATATTCCAGAAAAATAAAATGCCGCGCCTGCTTCAACTGCGCAAGCATTTCTTTCCACTTAGCCTTGCCGGAAGGAAAATACGTTACCTCTGTTTGACTGAATACCGGATGGCAACCGGTATGCCGCATATAATAAGCGAGTGCCGCCGCGCCCTTATCCTGTGCAGAAAAGGCATCGGCAACCTTGGGATCCTGCGGGATGCTATCTTGTGTTGATTTAAAAAGGATATTAAGCCGTCTCCGCCCCAAACGATTGCCGATATCGCTTTGAGTATACCAAAACAATAAAGAGCCGAATGCCGGAAGCAGCATAATAATAACAAGCCACGTAATTTTTGCAGTGGGGTCAATGTCCGTATTCAGTAAATACAGCACCATAACGAGGGTAAATAAAGATTCTGCGATAGAGTAGTAAGGAAATATTTCTTTAAACCGATAAGGGATACTTAATAAAATAAAGGCCTGCACCCCTAATAAGACAAGGAACAGCCCCAACCGGCTGAACAAAGCGCGTACAAGCCCCTTCTGTCCTTTTTTGAGTAAATAGAGCCCTTTCCGTTTCTTACCCTTCTTTATTTTCGTACCTTCCTCCAGTTAAAAAAGCCTCTTCGGTACTGTATCCTATTAAGCATAAAATGTCCAACATATTAAGTTATTCGTACTTTTGCCGATGCCTTTAGTATGAGCTTCTTACAACTTTTTACCTTGATAAAGAATGTCGTTATTTCTCCCGAAGTAATTATCGTTACGATACTGCTGATATTATACTTAAACCTTGTATTCTATATTGTGCGGTATCAAAAACCGAAACTCCCCTCGCTCCAAAGCAGGCTTCAAAAAAACTTGCAAAAACCGCCGGCAGAGGCTAAAAAGGACAACACACCCGCCAATCAGCAGCAAGCTTGATTTAAACTTTTTTGAATGTAAAACTATGCCGCTGAATGGGCGAAGCACCGTATACTTCAATCAGAGAACGGTGGAGCTTTGTTCCATAGCCCTTATGCAGATCATAACGGTAGAGCGGATACTGTTTATGATATTCCATCATGCAGCGGTCACGTTCTGTTTTAGCGATAATAGAAGCCGCCATCACACACGGATAGCGCCCATCCGCCTTAGGTTCTGCGGTCAAGTTAAAATCACCATGAATATCAGGCAGTTGATTTCCGTCAACAATGACGGTTAAAGATTTTTCAATATCGGCAGTCTTACCTATACTATCCCGCCTGTACCGTGCAAAAAGCCGATCGAAAGCTTCCTTCATTGCGGCAAGCGTTGCCTGTAAAATATTGATTTTATCTATCAGATCGGGCGGCATCGATGCAATATGCCAATACAGCGCCCCTTCAAGAATAGCCGCCCGTGCCGTTTCCCGCCGTTTAGGTGAGAGTTTTTTTGAATCATCCAATACGGAAACATCAAATGAAGCAGGTAAGATAACAGCTGCGGCATACACGGGGCCTGCAAGCGCTCCCCTCCCCGCCTCATCGATGCCGCAAAACAACATTGAATTTTCGTCCTATCATATTCATTTCTGCTGCACCATAGGCCATATTTTATCTTGTGTTATCTGCGGACAAGCGATTCCGTAAAACCGATTAATTCAAAAGAAGCCGACGATTCAACTTTAGAAGCATTATCGGCAATGATAGCAGCATCCATCATTTCAAACAAAGGGGATATATACGAACACCGGAGCTTCCGAGTCTTTAAAGTTGAGTCGGTAAGTTCGGCTACTCTTCCGGTATACTGCGGCATAAGATTACAAACCGTATCGGTTAAGGTACACTGTGTTTTTACAAAATCAAAGCATAAAGCCATTAAGCCCGTTGCCGTAAAAGTGCTGCGCACTGCGGAAACGGAACTTTTCCGGGCACGTATCAATACAGCCTGCGCACTTTGTCCGGAAGTAAGAGACGCATCGGTACACGCTAATCGGCTATCCCGCAGTATCACGGCATCACTGCCCTCGTTTAGAGTAATCGAAACCTTGTTCAATGTAATGGATGCATGGGAACCGTATAAAACCGGAACGGTACGAGGTTCCGTAAGCCGTTCCGATCGTTTTATCAAGCAGTTTCTTATCTCCAAAGAAGTTTCGCCGACAACAAAACCGGCATTTTCTCCAAACGTAATCGCCGGTTTATTGACACCGCTCAGCCTAATAGGAACGGTAAGAAAGAGCGCGTCTTCCACATATACATCGGAATGGAGAAAAATAGAAACAGGTTCCTGTTTTGCATTTTTTGCAGGAGTTCCTTGACGGTTTATATAAGCATGAGCCGCCGCAATTGCTTGTTCAAGAGAATCGAACGGACTATCCGATGTACCTTCCCGGCCGGTTCTTTCTGCAGCGGCATCTACATAAAGAACCAATCCGCTTTCGGCAAAAAGAGAAAGGAGAGAAGAAAAATAAGCAAATAGGAAAACTAACCGCTTAACATTCTTACGCATCGGTCTCTTATAAAACACCCTTAAAAATTTCGCGTAATTCGGGATATTGCGCGTAGTAGTGTTCTTCCAGTTCTTCCTGTGTTAAACCGGTTAGCTCATGGCTCATATAATGGATCCACTGACTGTCTTTATCGTCATAAATATCGTGCTTTCTACACCAATAATCCGGTTGAATAGGTTCGCTGTTTTTTCTATTATGGAAAACTTTATAATCATGTACCGCTATCTTTATATCACGCCGCGGAATGCCTTTTTCCAAGAAAGCCGATACAAGATAGTTAATGGTAGCACCGCTATCAAAAATATCGTCAACTAACAATATTTTATCACCGCTTCTCAAGTGTTCGGGAGAATACGTCCACCCGTCAATCATCATCTTTGATTGTTGATTGGCATCGGAATAAGAATGAGCGACAACAGCAGCATACAAAATAGGCTTCACATCTTTATTCACCAACTTAAACCATTCATGAATGGCATTCCCCAACGATGAACCGCCCCGTAATGAAACGTATATCACATCAGGAGTAAAGCCGTCTTCCCAAATTTGGCGCGCCAAACGGAATCCGTTATTACGGACCGTATCATAGGATAAAAATTCCTTGCTCATAGTCTTTTCCTTCGTTTACAATATATGCTTATTCCAAATCGAGATACGTCAACCTCAGCCGTTTTGGAACGGTTTCGTTCAATTTTGAGGAAAAATATCATTAATAGGAAATAAAGCTCTCATTTTCCTAGTATAACGATTTTAAGATGCTTGTTCAATATAAGAAAATAAATAAAAAAGCTGCTTCCCGAAACTAAGGCAGCAGCTTTTAAATCAGTGTATTTTGTAAGATTATTTAAAATCTTTAGGTCGGCGTTCAATACGATGACATTTTGCGCATTCAGCGATATTTTTTATTTTTCCGTTTTCAACCATTGTCTTTAACACAACTTCACCGCCGCATGGACAGCTAAATTTCTGTGTCGCGACAGCAGTACGGGAGTTTTTACTTGCACCAGCCATACCCCAAGCCTCCTCATGAAAAAATTTATTCTCTATAATAAAAACTTTATGCCGAACTGTCAATACCCCAACAATTTGTAATTTATCCCGTTTTGTGATACACTCACCCCTATGTTACAAATATATTCCGCGTCCTCCGGATATGCGAGGGTACGCTATCGGAATAAGCTATCTACAGAAACGCTTCCGCTTCTCCTGTTACTTGTATTGCTGTGCTGCCTTTCGGGATGTGCCGCTACCCCTATAGCCCGCTCTGATGCGCCGTATCAGCCTTCTGCCGCAGAAATACGCTGGCGTAGCCTGTCTCCGGGTATTGAAGCCGCCGATATAGCCGATCCGCAATTACCGCTCATCGTTCATATCGTAAAAATAAATTTACTCAATCCGTCGGTTTCCGTCATAACCTCGGAAGCGGCTCTTTTTAAAAACACCCGAGGCCGTATCCGCGGCGAAACGACACGGGACTTTGCACTGAGGCACAATACAATCGCAGCCTTTAACGCCGCTCCGTTCAAAACGAACTCGCTGCTTTTCAGCATATACCGTACCATCGTCGGCATTCATATTACGGATTTCCGCCGGATGAGTATGCCGAACGAACGCTATGGCGCATTGCTTTTTTATAAAGATAAAACCGCCCGCATTATCGGCTCTCAAACGGAGGATGCCCTATCGGCGGACGTCCGCTATGCCGTAGGGGGCTTTTGGACAATTCTCCGAAACGGTACTATAGTCCCTCAAAAGCTTCACCGCCGCGATTCCCGAACCGCCGTAGGACTTGCCGATAGCGGTAAAACGCTCTTTGTCGCAGCGGTAGAAGGGGAAAATAAACGGAAAAGCCGAGGCCTTTCGTTTGAAGAAACGGCAATGCTGATGCAAACCTTAGGAGCTGATGACGCACTGCAACTTGACGGCGGCAGTTCAAGCACGCTGGTATTGCAGGAAAACGGCGAACAGCACATCGTTGCCCCGACCCTCGGCCTAAATATCCATATCCGTGTTGCAAGTAACATCGGTATTATCGTTGAATAAAGAAAGACACATCTTCATGAACCATTTGCTTTTATGATAGAAGCGATGTAAAATGTATCAGCGATGGGCATCTCTATTCCGAAGGATGCAAAGCAAATCTAACCGTTTTTTTGCAGATGCCTTAAAGAATACGGAGGAAACTTACTATGAATGCAGTGATCGATGCGCTTTTAACACGGGTAAGCGTACGTAAATTTACCGATCAAAAAATTGAAGATGAAAAGTTAAAGCTCATTGCCGATTGTGCAAAGGCAGCTCCTTCAGGTAAAAACAGACAGGCACGGAAATTTACGATTGTACATAATCGGGAAAAAATTCAAGAACTCGCTCAAGCAATCGCAAAAGTACATAACCGCAGCGATTACCGGATATATGATTGCGATGCCATCCTTTTAATCAGCTTTGCGGAGAATGACATATACGGACAATGCGACTCCTCCTGTGCAATCGAAAACACGTATCTGGCAGCGGAAGCTCTCGGGCTGGGCGCCGTATGGATTAACCAACTGCGTGATAAATGCAACGAACCGGATATCAGAAAGGTTCTTGACTCCTTCCATATTCCCTCCAACCATGTAATATGCGGATTTGTCGCCTTGGGATATCCTGCAGAGAAACCTGCCCCAAAAGAAAGAACGGAACCGGTAGAATTTATACAATAGGACATCGAAAAATAGGAAATGTATTATGAATGAAAAAATCGCTATCCTCGGAGCAGGGGCATGGGGAACGGCAACAGCCTGTGCCCTTGCACGGAGCGGCAATCGTGTTATGCTGTGGAGCCGAAGTGCCGACGTATGCTCATCTATCAACACCGAGCATATAAACACAAAGTATTTGCCGGGCTATCCGCTCCCCGCTTCCATTTCCGCTTCGCCGGACATGCAAGAAGTATGTAAGGATGCTGCGGTCGTTTTTTTAGCAAGTCCCTCGCTCTATTTAATGGATACGGTAAAACAGCTTCTAACATTTCCTCCTTTCAGTATTGATACGGGAACACAATCATATCCGCTTATCGCAGTGCTCACCAAAGGATTTATCCCCGATGAACAAGGGGAGCCTCACTTAATCATCGAAGCGCTTGAAAACAAGTTACCCGATTTTTACAGGGATCACCTCGTATATGTCGCAGGGCCAAGCCACGGCGAAGAGGTTGCGGCGGGAAAATTAACCGGCCTGATTGCAGCATCGAAAAATCCGCTCAGCTCCATCCGCTGCCGCGAGATTCTTAAATCGCGCAGCCTGCTGGTATACTCAAGTCTTGATATTGTAGGCGTACAGGTATGCGCCGCAACCAAAAACGTCATCGCTATCGCTTTCGGCCTCCTCGATGCGCTTATCGAAGGTTCCGACTTTTTTGGAGACAATACCGAATCACTTTTGTTGGCGGCAGGTCTAAACGAAATTCAAATTATCGGACGAGCGATGGGAGCAACACATCCTGAAACATTTACATCGATTTCCGGCATCGGCGACCTTGACGTTACCTGCCGCAGCAAATACGGCAGAAACCGCAAATTCGGCCGCGAAATTATTACCGCAGATATTTTACGCCCCTTTACCGGCATCGATGACCTTATGGCGCACATCGGAACAATAGGCTATTTACCGGAAGGAATCGCCGCCTGTTATTATCTCAGCAAAATCGCCGTAAAATACGACCTAAAACTGCCGCTTTGTTCGGGGCTTTACCGGATGCTCAACAAAGAACTGGGCTATACGGAATTCCTCGAGGACTTGCTGAGCGGAACCAAGAACTAGACGCATTCAGGGCAATTACATTAGACGCTCTCTTGAACACCCCGCAGAAAAAATAGGCCGTTCAACCAGAATTTCGCTGCTGTGCAGCTCAAATGGTTGCCCAGCCTATTTTTTCTGCGATTTTATCTATTTGTCTAATGTAATTGCCTTTCTTCTAAAAATGAACTGCGCAAAATTTTATACAAAATTTTGCGCAAAAGGAAAGCAACCTCTTGAAATATTTCTGGTGCGGTTGCTCTTACACCACATCAGACCCTATATGCTGTAATAAATAGAAAAGAAGTGCATGAGGCTTCCGGCGAGTACAAATAAGTGCCAAACGCCGTGCATCCACTTTATTTTTTTCATTGCATAAAAGACACAGCCGACAGTGTAAAGTACTCCACCTAAAATTAAGAACCGGAAGCTTACCAAAGGGAGCTGTTCTTTAAGCGGTTTCCCGGCAAATATAATAAGCCACCCCATCGGAATATAGGTAACAACTGACAAGACGCGTACCCTGCTGCCGAACACGGCATAAAGCACAATACCGACTACGGCAAGCCCCCAAATGACACCGAAGATAGCCCAGCCGACGGCACCCCGCAACGCAGTAAGACAGTAGGCGGTGTAGGTTCCGGCAATAAGGACATAAATCGAACAGTGATCAAATATACCGAATACTTTTTTAGTACCGAGCGGTAAGGCATGATAAAGCGTAGAAAACAAATATAAAATAATTAATGAAGCACCGAAAATAGTAAATCCGACAATACATCGCGCTCGATATTCTTCAGGTGCATATCGAATAGCCCGAATAATAAGAAGCACCAACCCTGCAATAGAAAGCAGAACACCGATACCATGCGTTATTGCATTGACAATTTCTTCGCCTGTCGTATACCGTTTCGTATTTATCTGTGCCATCATATCTCCCATAAAAAACAAAACACTAAAACCAATCCGTTTTAGTGTTCTATCTCTACGGAATAACGGACTTTTAGTCTTTAATATTATAGCGTTTCTTAAAGCGGTCGATGCGTCCCGCAGTGTCTACCAGCTTCTGCTTGCCGGTAAAGAAAGGATGGCAAGCAGAACAAATTTCAACTTTAATATCTTTCACTGTAGAACGGGTTTGAATAACATTTCCGCATGCGCACGTAATCGTTGTTTCCGCATAGTTAGGATGAATATCTTTTTTCATTATAACACCTCTTACACACTACCCTAGAAGGAGCATTACTATACCGTTTCAGTCTCAATCAGCAGGGGCTTATTATTGCATAGTTCCGGAATTCATCAATTTCAAGAACACTTCATTATTCTTACTTTTCTTCATTTTGTCAAGGAGTAAGTCCATAATTTCAAGATCATCCATCGGATTAATGACCTTCCGCAGCAGCCAAATCCGCTGTAGATCGGCTTCGTTAATCAAAAGCTCTTCTTTACGTGTTCCCGATTTCTTAATATTGATTGCAGGGAATATACGGCGGTCCGATAACCGGCGATCCAAATTGATTTCCATATTACCGGTTCCCTTAAATTCCTCAAAGATAACCTCGTCCATACGGCTGCCGGTTTCTATCAGCGCCGTAGCGATAATAGTTAAACTGCCGCCTTCCTCGATATTACGTGCGGCACCGAAAAAACGCTTAGGCTTATGCAGTGCATTTGAGTCGACACCTCCGGAAAGCACCTTACCGGAAGTAGGCACCGTCTGGTTATAAGCGCGGGCAAGACGTGTGATGGAATCAAGGAGAATTACCACATCCTTTTTATGTTCAACCAGCCGCTTTGCCTTTTCCAGTACCATTTCTGCTACCTGAACGTGCCGTGTTGCCTGCTCATCGAAGGTTGATGAAATTACCTCACCGTGAACAGTCCGCTCCATATCGGTAACCTCTTCCGGACGCTCATCGATCAGCAAAACGATAAGATAAACCTCAGGATGATTCTGCGTTATAGCATTCGCGATTTGCTGCATCAATATTGTCTTACCGGTACGCGGAGGCGCAACAATCAAAGAACGCTGTCCTTTGCCGATCGGACAGAATAAATCCATAATACGGGTTGAATACAGCTCGCTTGTCGTTTCCAGATTAAGCTTCTCGCGGGGGTACAGCGGGGTAAGGTTATCAAAAGGGATGCGGCTTTGAGCGACCGAGACATCCTCAAAGTTTACCGATTCGACACGCAGCAAGGCAAAAAAGCGCTCGCCTTCTTTCGGTGAACGGATTTGCCCGTATACGGTATCTCCGGTTTTAAGATTAAACAACCGTATCTGGCTCGGCGAAATATAAATGTCGTCGGAACCGGATAAATAGCTATTCTGCGGCGAACGTAAAAAGCCGTATCCGTCCGGTAGAATTTCCAAGGCGCCTGAGGCAAAAATAATACCGCCGTTTTCGGTATGATGTTTCAGGATAAAAAAGATAATTTCCTGTTTCTTCATCGCTACCATATCTTCATGCGGTATACCGTATTGTGCCGCCAAATCGCGCAGCGCATGCATTCCCATGCGTGTTAAATCGTTAATAACCAGTTTCAACTTGTTTTCATTATCTTCGGAACCGCTATTTCCGTCTGCAACAGAGGTGGCATCCGGTGCCCGATTATACGTTCGCCGCATAGAAGATTGGCGGCGTGTCTTTTTCTCTACCTCCGGAACACTTCCATCGCCGGTTGATTTTTTACGCATACGAGACCGCACAACTAATTTCTTTTCCGGCGCCTCATCAGAACCGGCAAAATGTTCCGCATCATTTTCTGCTTGGTGTGCAGCCCGATCAGTTTCAATGGCCGCAGTACTCTCCGCCTGTTGTTCAAGATTCAACTCAGGTTGCACTGAAAAATCAGGAGCGGCACCGTCATCGGTAAAAGGCGAACGGCGTACTTTTAAGACTGTCATAAATTTTCTCCATAGTAAATTTTGCTTTAGTAAATTTTGCTTTTTTAAAATATCAAGAAGATACGAAGTATTCTCTAAGAAAGATTAGCTTTGATAAGTTGCTTTAGAAATGCCAAAGTTACCACCGATTATGCTTGTCAATGGAATAACCGGTTACTTCTTTATTGTACCTTGTTGTTTTTTATCTTGTCAAGAGGATAGTCAAAGCTTTATCTGTTTTGACAATTAGGAACCTCTAAAAACTGAAGCTTTTAGAGGTTCCTAATTCTCTTTTAGCTGCTGCCACAGCATTTGCATTGCAGCTTGGTATGTCTGTTCGCGGATAGTATCGCGAGTACCGCTAAACAAATATTTTTCAGAATGCATAAAGGAGATATATTCATTACCCGCACAGGCGATACATACCGTACCTACCGGCAGTTGAGGAGTCCCGCCGGAAGGCCCCGCTAATCCGGTTACTGCGAGGGCATACCCTTGCCGTCCGGAAGAAGCAGAAGCGGCAGTCAATGCTCCTTTTGCCATTGCAGCTGCCGTTTCAATACTCACCACTCCAAAATGCTCCAAAATTTCAGCCGGGACATTTAACAGATGGTGTTTTGCCTCGGCAGAATATGTTACCCAGCCTCCCCAAAAAATATCGGAAGCGCCCGGTATATCCGTAATATGCTTTGCTATAAGACCGCCGGTTAAGGATTCAGCTGTAACAAGAAAAAGGCGCCTACGTTTTAGTTCGTCAAATATACATTGAATTTGCTGAAACATTAGCCGCGCAGCTTTTGCTTGAGTTGTTCGGGATGCATGGAAAAAAGATTCCCGTCAATTCCTGCGTTGTCCCGCAGCATATACACGGCGCCTTCAAATGAAACACCGTCTGCAATTTTAATACGTGCGGCGTGGACATCCCCATGTACGATACTACCGGTCTTCATCTCTATTTTATCGGCAGCAGTTAAAGAACCATAAACAGTACCTTCAATAATAATTGAGGCAGCTCTAATATATTGGGTTTTGCAAACTGCACCTTTTTCTATCAATAACGCCCCCTGCGCATCTATAGCACCCGAAAAGGCTCCTTGAATATGCAGGTCTTCAGTAAATTTCAAAAAACCGTCAAATACCGTTTCTCTTCCTAAAACAGTTAATTTTTTTTCTTTATCGATTTTTTTCATGCAGTTTTCCTAAATTTAGTATAGCCCGTACCGAGCCGATAATCAAGAGGCCTACGGCTGCTATCGTCACGACAATCCCCAACACATCACCCCACATAACATACCATGTATTGGATTTTTCGGTAAACACCGGAATATCGACACATATATACCCTTCGACAAACGGCGAAAGCATCGCAGTAATATTCCCATGAGGGCTAATTGCAGCCGTTTGCCCCGAGGCTGTTGCCCGCACCATCGGTAAACGGGTTTCAACCGCCCGAAATACGCTCATGCTTAAATGCTGATATTGACACGCAACGCTCTTTGCCCATGCATCATTCGACATATTAACAAATAATTTTGCTCCGTGACGCGCAAAACGCCTCGTAATATAGCCGAATGTATCTTCAAAGCAAATCGGAACGGAAAACTCCAAACCGTTCACGGAAAAAACCGCCGGCTCATCTCCTTTTTCCCAAAAATGAGTATCATTTGCAACCAATGCATCATAGATAGCGGGAAAAGTTTTTTTATACGGGAAATGTTCGGTAAAAGGCACCAAATGCATCTTTCGATACCGATCGGGACGAGGCGGCAATACGTTTTCGTGGGGACGAAAAAGTAAAGCAGCATTATAATCGAGCCTATCCGGTAACCCCTCTTCAGTTACCGCTTTGACGGCATCATCATTTCCAATTAAAAACGGCACCGGCTGCGCATCCACATAGGTTAGAAGTTCGTGTACAAGCTCAAAGCTGTTTCTATCTTCACGGTACCGATAATGCCAATCGATACGGGGTATAAAAGCTGTCTCCGGCCATACGACAAGCGCAAGATTGGGATTATCGGCAATTGCTTGATCCGATAGTTTTTTCAGTGTGTTAAAATCCCTTCTATATGCTTCCAGTCCTCCTACCCACGGATCGGAGTTCGGCTGAATAAGCGCAATACGGGCAGTCGGCAGCTCGTTATAATCCCTCTGAACTGACACACCGTAAATCAGCGCACCAATCATACAAAGACACCAGATTAACGCGGAAACACGCTCCCGATATGCAAAGGCGCGGAAGCCGTGCAGCCAGTTCCGCAGAGGCTCCTTGCAATAAGGTTTTATTCCGGCAGCTATCCATGCAGAAGGGAAGCAAACCAATGCCGAAACTCCCCACACACCGAAAATCGATGCAATTTGAATGAATGGTATAAACTGCCATTGCGAATAACCGACCAATCCATACGAAAAGCCGAGGAAACCGAGCGTCTTAATATACTCGTATCCGATCCAGATCAGCCATTGCACGGCAAAACCGTACCGGGGAAAACAGAGATCTGCTAATTTAAGCAAGGGAATAGTAATCATATAATACAGAAAATATTCCAATGCAACAATATACATTGCCAGCGGATGAAAACCCCACAGCCAATAACTAAAAATACAGTAATTAAGAACCCCGTAGATTCCTCCCCATAAAAACGACGAACGGAAAGAAATTCTACGGATTAAAATAAAAAGCGGAACAAAAATAATATAGGCAAGAAACGGCAGCCCGGTTGAAACCAAAAAGCCGGGCTGCGAAAGAGCAAAAAGCGCAGAAGAACTTAGAAGCAGAAAGACATTAAGGCTCCAATAGGCAAGCTTTCTACCGCTTTGCATCCGGAGCGTCCTCCTCCACAAGCGGACGAACAGCAGCGCTCAATATTTTTCCCGGCCGGAATACGACCACGGAATGGTCTGCAGTGTCAACCAATTCGCCCGTTTTAGGATTCCGCATACCTTTTCGTCCTTTGCGGAACTGTACTGAAAATGTACCGAAACCGCGTATTTCTATTGTTTCGCCTCTTTCCAGAGCTTGAAACATCTCTGCAAAGAATAAATCGCTAACGGAATGAATATCCTTTAGCATGTGATCCGATTTTTTGTAAATTGCATCGACAATACTTGTTTTTGTTTGTTTATTTATCTGCTTATGTTTACTCATCTTTAACCTTCCAGTTGGAATACAAAACTTAGTATAAAAGCAGCCTTTAAAACAGCAGCACAAACAGTGAACAATAAAGTTAAAAAGCCGGCTGCTGCTCTAAAAAGGCAGAAGCGTAAGGAGTGTCATTTATATTATATTATCCATATTCAGTTTGTACTCCATCAGATCGATAGATACACTATTCAATAGAAAACAGTTCTTAAAATACACTGCAATTCGATTGACAAAATAAAAAAGAATAAGGGATAATGAAAATGTAAAAAGATAAATACGCTATTTTTGTAAAAAAGTTACATTATACAACTTTTGCATACGGGACTTCTTTCGTGCAGCAGCATTTTTTGTAATAATTCCCTTTCGAGCAGCGCTATCAAGCTGATGCGCAAGTTCTTTCAATAAAGTCATAGCCGATTCGGCATTTTTTTCAACAACAGCAAGCGTATATTTTTTAGCACAGGTTCGCGCTGCCGATTTCACCGATTTATTATGAATACGGCGAACTTCGCTTTGTTTATGCCGTTTTATAGCAGATGCATTATTTGCCATTTAAAAACCTCCAATAAAATTACTAGCATACAATACAGAATGCTAATATTAAACCATATCAATCTTTTTTGCAATAGCTGCCCGTAATTTCTTTTCTTCTTCGGCAGAAAGGCCAAGAGCAACAGCATTATCAAGATCATGTAAGGCCAAGATAAGCTGATTTTCTTGGAAATAAGCCAACGCACGCCTAAAATAAACATGCGCTTGATACCCGTTTATTTCAAGCGACTTGGTAAACATAGCGATTGCATCAGGATTTTTATCCATCATCATCAATACAATACCGGCATAGTAATACGAGCGGAAATTTTTAGGATTTTCATTAAGGCTTGCAGAAAAATCTTTATATGCCCTTTCATAAGCTCCTTGAGCAAAAAAAGCCATACCGCGATGTTTATAAACAATAGAAGCCACTAATGCGTTCGGTTTTTGGTCTAATATCTTAGTATACAGAGTCTCCGCCGTTGCAAAATCACCGCAATTATGAGCCCTGATAGCATGGAAAATCATACTATCGATTGTTTCCAAAACCGAATTATTTGCCGATTCCATAGCAGTTTTTTCTTCAGCCTCTGCAGAATCGCCGAGCAGTCCGTTTGTAAACTCATCGGCACGCAAATAAAACTGTTCACGCCGTTTATCCAATTCAGTATTCAAACTGTTTTGAGCATCTCTAATTTCTTGAAACAGAATATCGGCAAGGCTGAGGCTTGCATTGATGGAAGCAAACTTCCGTTTAAGCGGAAAATCAAAAGGGGAAAATTCAAATTTATAAATCAGTTCATGCTCAACTTCCGCCCATGCATCCTGTAAAATCGTTCTAATTTGGACTTCAAATATCAGATTTTCCGGCAGCAATAGACCGACCTTAAAGCTCTCGGGGATATCGGCTAAAATATGGGTAGATTCATAGCCGAATTCCCGAAACGTACGACCTGCCCCCTTCCGTTCTACTTCTCTAACGGTAAAATTTTTTACCAAAAGGTCTTCCACTTCACCAAGGTTTTGCAAAAAAGGGCATACAATCCGAATACCGATTAAATCGGTAACAACCGGAAATTTAATTGCAGGATCTGCCGGGGGAAATTTTAATAACTTTGCATAATAGCTGTCAAAACTTTTTACCCGTGTTTTATACGCGGGCAGCGCCGATACCTTAACAATTGATCGCAAATGGTCTTCAAGACGCTTTAATAAGACGGTAAAATGCGCATGATATTCATTATACTGTTTTTTTAATTGATTTTTATCTGGTATCCATACGGTATCGACTGACATAACGAAACTCGAAACAAAAAAATAGGCGGTAGAATATACCGCCTATTCATTATCAGCTTACCACTGACTATTGCTTTGTATTTTCGGCAGCAGCAGCTGAACCTTCAGAAGGAGTAAAGCCGGCTTCGGTTGCCATCTTCTCCTGCTCTAAGAAGCGGAGAACTTGTGTTTGACCGAAACGGGCAACTTCACGCTGCATACGCTCATTGTTCAATTTTGTCTGGATACCCCAGATATCTTCATCCGCAAAATCACGTACGGTGTTCAACACGGCTTTGTCATAGATGAGTTTAACATCTTTGAAGTAACCTACAAAAGATCCGCCTTCATGTGCTGCATCACGAGTTACCAAGAATCCTTCAAATGTGCAGTACGGGAGTGAAGTAGGATAGGCAGGATAGATGCGGGTTTCACGGCTGCGTACATCGCTCAAATATGCAGGATTGTTCCATACAAGCTCTTTCCATCCGTCAAACAGCAAATAACCCATGAAATAGCGTTTTACTTCATTCTTTTCATTGCGGATGAGTACATACAGCCCATGGGGGAAATTCATACCATAGGTATTAACTGCAATAGACTTGATGACACCGGTATTGCGTACAACGCCGTATCCGTCTTCAAAGCGGCCTTTTCCGGAAGCTTTTTCTTCATCAGTGGCTTCCTGAACATTTCCCTGATCATCAACCTGTGCAAGCGGTTCATATACGGGGATATCAAAAGTGGGTTCAATCGTAGCACTTGCATTGTGTGCCCAAAGCGGGAATTCAATGCGGACACCCATTAAGGTTTGGCCTGCAAAATTTTTCGCTTCATCGCTTACTTTTGATTCAGCGGCATGAGAAACCGCAACAGCAGTAGGATTGCGGGAAGAAGAGTTCAAAACCACTTCCCATTGACCGATAGCCAATGATGTTCTCATCAGAGCCTTCTGCTCATCGGTGTAGGTAGAACCTGCGACGGTAGCATAATCCATAACCGTTCTGCGGTTTTGAGTCATGGCGCCGTTCTTATCCGCAAGGATATCTGCGTTCAATAACGCAAAGTCAACCAAAATTGCTTCTTCAGCAACCGCAAATGCACCGATAAAGAGAAGTGCAATTGCTACAAGTATGCTTGTTCTTTTCATTCAAAAGCTCCTTTTCCATTGTTAAGAATGCCCTGTTGAAAATAAGTATACGAAAGATACCTATTCTTGTCAACTCTTTTTATTATCGGCTAAAACATGAGAATTTTTTATATATGTAAAGCGGTTTTTTAGTAAAGCGTTTTTTAGAGCTGCTGATATGCCGGCACACCGTCGATATAAAAATAAACGGAATCGATATGCTTACAGTTTACGGTGATATTTTTTTGCAGTAAAGTATAAACGGTATAAAAATCGGGGGTTTTAACAGCGGGTGTTAAAACTTGAGCGGGTAAATCGACATAAAGTGCGTTATCCCGGACAAAGCAGCTGCGGAGCCGTAACTGAGGATCGGCAAACCGTAAAAAGCGGTGATCGGAAGGGCCGAGCAGCAGTTCATTGACAAGCGATACGGCAAATTCCGATTCGGGAAGCTGAGGCAGATACCGCTCTTCAACGCCGACAGTATGATCGTTTGCCGGAAAATATAAAAGCGTACGTTCCATTTTAGGACTCATCATATACGATACAAACAACACTCCGGAAATTACAGCGAGAAGCCCCCAGCATATCAGCCTCGGCTTTGTAAAAAAGTTCATATTTTACCTTACCTATCAGGGTAATCGCATCAGATATTTTTTGAAAATCCCCGCAGAATAATTAAGGCTGTTCAACCTTTCCTTTTAAAAATATGCGGGCATCTGCGTTGTCGCTACGCCGAAATAAATACTCGCCATATACCCGATATGTCTCCGTTTTATTTCGGCTAGGCTCCTAGCATCTGCTCCGCCTATTTTTAAAAGGCTTACGGAAAGATTTTCAAAAACAGTCCATTTTTCTGCGATTCTTATCCATTTGTCTGATGCGATTACCCTGCTTTTAACAATAAATCGCACGAAATTTTGTTTCTTTAAAATGCGACAGTTGAACAAAATATAAATTTTGGAAACTGTTGCATTGGTGCGCTGAAAGCGCACGCACCAATAAGCAAGTTTTCTTTCGAAAACTTGACGGTTAAGGTGAGCGGCGCCATCTTAGACGCTCACCTTATACCTTTGAAATTTCGTGCAAAAGGAAGGTAACCGCTCAAATATTTCTCGTGCGGTTACCCAATTTTACCTATTGACTCTCGAAGCGAGAGATAAATGCGGTGAGGCCATTATATATGCCCTGTGCGCATTTTTGCAAGTAGGAGGGGGTATTCAGCCGCTTTGCTTCTTCGGGATTGCTTACAAAACCAAGCTCGATAAGGACGCTCGGCATCTTTGCGTTCCGCACGACGAACCATTCTTTTTCTTTTAAACCGCGGTTTTTGCTTTCCTTACCGATCTGTGCCTCCAAACCGTCAGAAATATTTTTTGCAATCAAAATACTTTCGGTAGAAAATTCTTCTTCAAGCATCGAATTTAAAATATGTACAATTTCTTTCGATGCAGTATTCTTGTCGATTAAATCACGGCGATAGTCGGGAGGTAAATACCAAACCTCAAAACCGTAAGGTTTTTTATTGAACGGAGAAGCGTTTGCATGAATCGAAATATACAGTATCGCCTCGTTTTTTTTGAGCGAAACCTTATTTGCCATTTCGACCCGTTCCTCCAAACTGGGATACGTATCACCCGAGCGGGTAAGGAGAATTTTTTTATCGGGATAATTTTTAGATAACATATCATAGAGCGTAACAGAAACGGTTAACGCAATATTTTTCTCATACACGGGAATAGTCTTACCGTTTTCGACATAAGAACCGACGGTACCGGGATCTTTTCCACCGTGCCCGGGATCGATGAGAATTGCGCCGACACGGAAAAACGAGCCGGTATCAAACTGCTTAAAGAAATCTTCCAGCTGGGTAAAGAGCGCTGCGGGGAGCTGGGGGTGAGCGTTAGTCCCTATCTGAGGAGCTTGAGCGAGCACTGTTTCACGGTAGTCAAAAAATACGAGCGGACGGCCGATCCGGCACTGCGCCGTATGATCGCCGACAGTGAAGGTGATTTCCTGTGAAAGCGGATCCCATGTCAGATCTGCGTCAAGCGCTTTTGCAGCGTCAAGCACAGAGACGGTTTTATCGGCTGCAAGTGCGGGAACACAGCTCAGCAAAAAGAAGAGAATGCCGGTAATAAAAAATTTACTGTTATGCCTTTTCGCAGTCATACCGATAGAGTAATCCTTGCAGTCCGCCGCGGATTAGCGCCTTCCAATATCCGTTCTTCCGCTGCATATCCGGAGAAGCGGCGGAGCTGCTTTCCGCCGGAACTGAACACAGCACGGCAGCCAGTCCCGGTTCTTCGCCGAGCGCCTGACGCAGCAGTTCCCGCAGCGTCCTTCCTTGCAGGTCGCGGGCGGAATCGAGCGCAGCGGTTAAAAAGCACGGCAGGATAAACCCGTCTTTTTCTTCGTAAGCCGCATCCGCGAGTAAGCGCTCGAAAAAAACACCCGAAGCGGCAGAGTCGGCGCCGATGAGCGGCTCCGTAAATTGCAGAAAATTCGGCGGAAATGCCCGCTGTTCTGCGGGAGAACGCACATCGGCTAAAAACGCTTCGGTTTCCGCGACATGGGGTTTAAGCCTCAGTACGATTTTACGGCAGGCAGTCTCGCTTGCCTGCACCGCTTCGAGGCGGCTCGGCGCAGCGCTCAATACGTTGCCGCATTTTTCCACATTGTTCTGCGGAAACACCACCGTATCGCCTGCACCGGCACGGGGAAACACATCTTTTACGAAGGGCACTGCGCGCGCGGCTTCCAAGCCGCTGACGGCCGCCGCCTGCCCAGGGATGGAAATCCATGCCCGCTCTGCAGAAACAAACGAACAGTTCTGTTTAAGCGGCACTACGAAATGATCCTTGCCGCAGGTGTGCAGCCGGGGCGAACCGCCGAGCGCTAACGTCAGCGCCGCCGCCGTAATATCCAGCCCGGAACTGTAGGGAACAGTCCAGCCGGACATGTAGCCGCCTGAAAGACGGGCGGCGATCTCTCCGACAAAAGCCTTACCGCCCCGCACTAAAATATCACCCTTCACCGCTCCGTCAGTTAAGCCGAGCGCATGAACGCCGCGCTCAAACACGGAAATAACCTCATCGGCAATTTCTTGGGGGCAATCCGACGGGATGGTATGCCCCATCTCGATAAAATACGGCGGAAAAAAGATATGCCGATCGGCAAGCGCGGTTACATAAAGCCGCCCGCCGAAGATCAGCCCTTCTATAGAAAACTCGCTTCCTTCTATGTATTCTTCAACAATGACGCGCCCGCTCCGCGAATACCGCACGGCGGTTGCCGCCGCTTCCCGTAAACCGGAAATATCTTTGACCAGCGAACACCCGCGGGCGCCCATGTTATCGACGGGCTTTACCACCAAGGGGAAACGCCCTGCAAGTTCTCCAAGCAGAACGGCAAGCCGCTCACGCGTACCGGACTCAAACTCGGAGACGCTCCTACCGGCAGCTGCAAAAGGTTCCGCCGCTCCGGCCGGAACCGCAGCATGTAAAACAGCGCCCGCAGAGGCAGAAGTTTCAAGATCGGCGGCGGTCAATTCGATAAAAGCAGGAGACGGAACGCCGGCTTTACGGAAACATTCGCGCATCCGCACCTTGTCCGTCGCATTGAGCGCTGCTTCCAGTGTGTGCCCGCGCAAGCCGCAGGCAGCCGCGATCGCGGCAACTGCGGCGGAGAAATCCGTCGCGGCGGTAAACACCGCATCGAGTCCGCCATTCTGCTGTAAATACCGCGCATAGTCGATGAGGCGCGCGGTATCTTTTAAGTCGATGCATACGAACTCATCGGCTTCTCCTGCGCACACTGCGGACGGATTTCCGTCGGCTGCAACAACGGTGCAGCCGAGCGCGCGGGCAGCGCGTATCGCAACGCCCTGCATAAACCCCGCACCGAGCATAAACACCCGTTTTTTAGTCATCAAACGCTCCCATCTTTACCGCATAGATTTCCATGCTGTCTCCCAGCTTAAAAAGCTTACTGACCAGCATCAGTATGTTCCACCGGAGGCCGCCTTTTTTTATCTTTGCGGCGTGAGGGAACCGCTCGGGATGATGCCCGATAGACACGATCTTTTTTACGGTAAAGCCGTAACGTTCCAGCTGTTTTTTTGCCTGACGCCTATCCCAGATAGTATAGTGATCGGTCGGGCTCTGCGCAAAAAAGAGGCGGCGGTTCCAGCGGCCGGTAACGCCAGACAATGCTGGCGTCGAAAAGGCAAAAAGCCCTCCGCCGATCAAAAGTTCGTAAACCTTCTGCAGCACCGAATTCAAATCTTGAAAATGCTCGATCACAAACCACATCGTTACCGCGGAAAAACCGCCCGCTTCAAGCGGAATGCTGAGCGATTGATTATGCTGTTCGGTAAAGGTTTTTTCAACCGTAAAAGGGAACCGTGCCGGAAGTACGGGAAACGGCGCCTGACACGCGGGAAGCTGCAGCGTCTTGCAAACATAGTGCACAGCCTCCGCGGAAATATCGGTACCGACCGGATTCCAGCCGGCTTCCTTTGCAGCCGCAAGGAAGGGGCCGTAAGCGCAGCCTACATCGAGAATCCTCTTTGTGCCGTGGTGAAGCCCTTCAAAAAGAGATTCTTCCTTGCCGCCGTTAAAAACCTTTGCATAGATTGCATTGATGATCGACATCCGGCGTAAGCCCTGCCGCTTAATCGATTCAAAGTCTTCAAGATAGGTTTTTCCATATTGTGCCTGATATTCTTCAAAAAAATACTGCTCGCTGTAGTCTTTTTTCTCGGCGGCAATGAACGAAGGATAGTGCATCCCGCAAACCGGACAGAGTGAAACGGTTTTATTTTCCGCCCTGCCTTCGGGAGGAAGCGGAGATTGTTCGTCGCAGAGCGGGCAGCGGTGCGCGGTTGCCGTAGAAAGCTTTAAGATAAAACGCGCAAGGCTTTTCTCTTTTGACTGAGGTGTAACGATGGACGGAATACCGATACCGGCTTTGAACAGTGCCTTAAAATCCTGAGCGGAAGGAATACCTGCGGGCATCGTGGAAAATCCCGCGTTGATACCCAGCTGATAATGATAATCGGTTGGAGAGACCAGAATGACGGCGCAGCCTGCAGCGAGCGCTTCAAAGGCGGTAAAACCGTAGTGCGTTACCACGATGTCCCATTCGCAGAGCCTATCCCTCAGGTTTTCCAAATAAGGATACACATAGAGGTTCATTTTCTGCTGGGCATATTTTTTTTCGCTCGGCTCAATGACGGAAACTTCCGCGCCGAGTTCGGCAAGCGTATAAGCAAGAGGAAGTCCCATTTGAGCGGCATCTTCCCCGCCGCATGCAATCAGGAGTTTGGCATTTTCAAGCGGGAAAAAATATCTTCCGTTCTTTTCATATTTTTTCAATGCGCCGTCCCGCTTCCGTTTCCGAGGCAGCTCGATAAAGTTGACTTCGGTGAGATTCGCACGGAGCGCTTCAATCGATTCTAAGTGATCTGTACTACGTTCGGCACTGTCGGAATAATCGGTACTACGCTCTGAATGATCTGCAGTACGATGTAACGGCTCCGTCGATGAAGCCGATGCCCCCTGCGGCGCACCCGATGTCTCCGACGCTCCGACCGATACATTATCAGCAGGCGGTGTGGTTAATCCGCTTTTGCCGGGCAAAGAAGGGAGAATATCGATTAGATAATCGGCAAACGCCCTACCCTCTCCTCCTTCGTCCAAGGCAATCACCGGTGCAATTTTTTTAAGCTGACGCACTTCTTCCGCCTGCGTCCTAAAATTATCGAGGATAAAAACACAGGCTTGATCGGGAATTTCGCTGACCGTCTCGGTAATTCCCATTTTCTTAATCACATCCCGCACAAACGGAGGCTGGGATGAAGGGAGATACAGTACGCAGCGCAGCTGAGGAGACAGTTCTTGTATCAAGCTGCAGGCGCGGCGGAGATGCCCCGTTCCCTGCCCTTCCCGTACCGACGGAATAAAGACTGCAATTCTGTCGGCATAACGGCACGCATTCATCACTGCGGAGGAAGACGGAGGCATTGAGGCTTTTTCCCTTTGCAGGTACTGCATCATCAATTCCGCACGCTCAAAATCCTCCTGCGTATCCACCGTCGTCCGGAGGTGCGGCGCATACCACCGCACCGGAGCGGTTTCTTTTACACAGATAAAGGTGTCGGTATGCCGATACAGGGCGGGGCCGACGTGCTCATGGTCATACACGTCATCGGTGAGCCGCTCCGCAGTAAGAAGACTCTTTGCCTTTAAAATTTCGACGCCGCTGCCGTGCGGAAGTCCGGTGTAAGTAAAGTAATCGGGCTCTCCCAGTTCTACGAACCGCTGAACGGAGGCTTCGGCCGCTTCGGTAAACAAAAAAGGATTATCCGCCGTCGCACGGATAATCGTCGTAATAGGCCGGAGCGAGGTTTCAAACTGCCTGATCACCGAACAAAAGCGCCCCAACACATCGGTTTCAGAACCGCTGATGAGGGTATAATGATAGTGCTCCGCTATCGGCGCAAAGTCCGCCGCAGAGGCCTTGTCGCAGGCAAGGATGTACCGCTCCGCAGGAATCTCCCGCATCGCTTCAAGCGTATAGGCAAGAAGCGGCTTACCGCAAAGGTTTAAAAGCGCCTTGCGCGGTAGCCGTGAAGAATTAAGGCGTGCTTGTACGACAACGGCAACGCCCGAATAAACGCTCATATAAAAGGCTCCCAATGCTCTATCAGCGTACGGGCGGTGGCGGTAAACCGATTTTTATTCAGTTCAGTCCATCGGCGTACGGCAGAAAAATGCTGCCATGCGTGCAGCGGATTTAAACCGGAGTTACACAAATAACTCCAGAATAACTTAAAAGGAATAGCAGCCTCCCCGTCCGTCAGCTCCGGCGCAAGATTCTTGAGATAGAACTGCCGGTACGAGGCATCGGTAGAAATATTTTCCGGCGCCGGTTCTCCTTCATAATGAATCCGGAATGAAGTAAAGATACGGATCGACTCTCCCCAGAGGTAGGCACGAAAGCCGAGATCAAGGTTTTGCCAATAGGGATTCTGAATAGTGTAATCGAAACCGCCGAGTTGCATACACTTATTTCTACTATAAATTCCCATAAAATCATAGGGATAGATCGTTGCCGTCTTATTTTTGATGCAGGGAAACTGTTCGGTGGAAAACCGGTTTCCGTTCAAGCTGGGAACCATCTGATTGGGAACCGCTTCTCCCCGCGCATTCGCCAGCACCGGCGCTGCGCAAAATAAATGCTCTTGCTTAATTTTTTCAAGCACCCGTTCGGTAAAACTTCCCGGCGGAATATGCGTATCATTCCATAATACCATGATATACGGGGCGGCTGTTTCCGCAAAGCCGATATTGATCATCTCCCCGACGGTGAGCTTTTCTTGCGGAAATAAAAAACGTACTTGCGGAAATTTTGCGGTTAAGGTTTCCATATCGCCGGCATCGGTGCTCGACTCTATCGAAATAACGGAGGTAAAGCCTTCCGCCAGCAGCTGTTCAAAAAAGAAAGGACGATAATACCTTCTGCCGCGGTTTAACACAATAACGCAAAAATCTTCCGGCCGATTTTCTCCCCGATACTGCATACCGCCGATAATGGTATATGAAACTTTCCGCTCATTAAAAGTTGTAGGTATAATATTCGTCACAATGTTCACATACCCCCTTATAGCAGGATTGTATCTGCTCACGGTAAAAATCCTGTCCGTTTTGCCAAATCGTTTCGAGCGGCATCGTAAAAGCGTTACCAAGTACAACCGAACGATTATAATCTTCTTTACAGAGCGGAACGGTTCCGTCCGTACATATAGACATATCCCGCTTGAGATGCCAGCACGGATGCCGATGGAGCGGAGCAATATCTGCAGGACGCCGATCGGGAAGCGCCCCGCAAAGGTGATCGTATTTTTGAATAAGCGGCTTTGCTTCCCTCTTTTCCCATAGCCGGTAGAAAGGTTCCAGCTCCGCCTCGTTTTCATTCATCCGCGTCATCTGTACCCATACGGCCTTTGGAAACACTTGAGCTAACCGATCCGCAAAGGTTACCGCCTGCTTTAAACAGCGTTCGGCGTCCTCATCGGAAAGCTGATGAACCGCGCCGTATGTTTTTGAGCCCGCTGCATCGACATCGACAATCCAGTAAACCGGTAAGTGTCCGTTGCTTCTCGGCGGCGCGTCCTTACAAACTTGAGCCAGCCGGTCAAAATAGGGTGCATTATCTACGGCTTGCTCCGTATCTGCGGGCTGTTCCGTAATGCCGCTTGTTTCTATCAATACCGAAAGATTCCGATGGTTCAGTATCTGCGCTGCAATCGCTGCAAAATGCGGATGCAGGAGCGGCTCCCCGTACAATGACAACGAAATAACCGCACTTTCGGAAAAGGCGGCAATCGCATCGATAAGCCGGACGGCGTATTCAACATCCATGCAGCAAGAAAGGTCAAAGTGTTCCGGAAACAGCTTGGGGCGGTAAATGGAATGCAATGGGTGATAGGCTGTTATTTCAATCCCGTAATAGGCGGGCAAGGTACGCAAATACTCCAGCCGCTCCGAAATGTACGCCGCATAATTTTCCGCAGTGATACCGGCAAAATGCCGGCACAAGAGCCATGAAGCCTTGTCGCCGGTGTAGAAGGCAAGCCTGAGGTACCGCACGTCATCGGGGGCGATCATGGTCTCCAAATCATAAGAGTTTATATCTTTTTTAATGGTATCAAAGAGAAAGGAACGGTTAAGCGGTACCTCTGCCGCAAAAGGCAGCGCCGCTAATATCGGCACAAGCCCCGCCGCTACGATTTGCGGAAGCAAGCCTTCGGGGTATCCGTCCGCAAAACTGTATTCCGCCTTATATGTGCAATGTTGAGCATAAAGCTGCGCCGCACCGGAGCTGTCTAAAAACGGAGCGTCCGCCCACGCAATAAAGAGGTGATCGGCTTCCGCAGCAAAAGGACTCAGTGCCTGAAAAAACGCAGCTGCAGTATGTTCCGCAACCGGAACAACCTGCACCGGCGGCAGGGCGGCAGGGCGCACCTCACCGCAGTATTTTTGAATTTCAGCGCATCGCTCCGCTTCGGCAGTGATAATTGTACCCGCATAATCGGGAAAACGGCTTGTACGCTCCAGAGCGGAAGCAAGGGCGGTATAGCCGCCTTCGGTAAGCGGCTGCATGGCATAATCGGAAATACCGTTAGCAGCCAGCACAACAAAAGATTTCATATTCTCCAATATCGGCGCAAAAGGTCTTTATTTAAACCGATGCAGTTAGAAAGAGGTACGCGAAAGCGGCGAACCGATCCACACACCCTCCGCGCCGAGATAATCTTTTTTTTGCCCTTCGATTAGGAACTGCACCGATTTTACGGTCGAAAACTCCGTTGCCGTAAAGACAACCTGCGAAAGCTGTGCCAACGCTCCGTCGATACCGTATTGGTTAAATTGAAATTCTTCGCTCACATTGATAAAAGCCACACCGTCTTTTACCCATGCTGAACGGAGCTTTGTCCCCGGCGGTACAAGCGTCCGCACGCCCTGTTTTAATTCCTCTACGGTAGGAGCGGCAAAAAGCGCTTCAAGCGCATCGCTCATCGGTGCGTCGGATTTAGGCATCAACCGGACTGCGCTTTTCGGAAGCAGTTTTCCGTCCGCATCCACCCGTATCCAATATATAACCGCTTTTCTGACTGAAACCGACTGATCTTTATCGGCTGCCGGTTTTACCGGTACGGCTGCAGCGGATGACGGCGCCGATGAAGATACTGACGGCTGCTGTTGCACAGCTGCAGTGCTGCGCTGCGCAGTTCGTTCATCAGCCGGTTTAGACGTCGCCGCATTCGGTGCGGTTGTCTGTGCAGTGCTTTGTTGAGAAGCACTCTGCGTTTGATTTTCCGGCGATGTTTTCTTGATTTGCTCACTGTTTCGCGGATTAGCAGGTTCAGGCTTTACCGGTGCAGCCGGCTGCTTATCCGCAGATTGCTGCTTGGCATTTTGCTGAAGCTTGGCCGGTTCGGTCTTTGCATCCTGTTCCGGCTCTTTACTGCCGTCTCCCGTTACCGGTGCACCACCCGCACTATCTTCTTTAGATTGAATTTCAGGCAGTGTCTGTGTAGATTCTTGAGTTTTTTCAACTTTATTGTTTGAGAATATACTCCTTGCATTTGTTTTCTCTAAAACAAAAGAAATAGTATCTTTATTTAAGAAAAAAAGCACAGCAATCAATAAAATAAATACAATCCAAAAAAGACAGCCGAGCGATATTTTCCTTTTTGTACGTTTTGCCATAGGATGTATCATACGATACTTTACACTCCGTATGCAAGTGGCTGAAAACAGGGTAAAAACAGGGCGCAAAATCATAAAGTTTTGAGGATTTCCGATAAACGATTGAGCATTACGGGGATTAAACCGAAAATAAAAGTATGAGAGTGCTTTTATATGATCAAGATCTGCAAAGAAATAGAAGTCTCCACCGGTATCTTGAAGATGCCAATATACAAGTTGCGGCTGCTTATTGCTTAAAGGATTTTCTTTCAAAGTTTGAAAGCCCATCGCTTAAAATATTACTTATCGAACACAGTAGAATAACGCATTATAATATCAATATTGAGGAATTACTCGATCAGCTCGGCTTAACCTTTACCGTGATTGACTATACCGAAACGGAAACAACCTTTGATTTTTCCGTTCATTATCTATCGTCATATTATTACTATCCGTTCACAACGGAAAAAGATAAAGAACTGATT
Organism: Treponema vincentii F0403; assembly: GCF_000412995.1. Lineage (NCBI taxonomy): Bacteria > Pseudomonadati > Spirochaetota > Spirochaetia > Treponematales > Treponemataceae > Treponema > Treponema vincentii. The sequence goes on from NZ_KE332512.1 coordinate 552,638, forward strand.
AAAAAAGTTAAGAAAAGGCTTCGAAAGTATAAGAAACAAAAAGAAAAAAATACACATCACATAGAACCCGAAATCCTCAATGCTCGATATGCAAACGCAAACACCGTTAATCAGATAATGGAATACTTTACGGAGAAACAAAAACAACTAATTACCAAGTTATTAGAAAAACAAGAAGGTATAAGTATAGAAGAAATTATTGAATTATTAAATGCACAAAATGTTAAAAACAGCCAAAACTATGTACAGGCACATATCTATCGGCTTAGAAATAAACTACACCGTCTTCTCGGAAACGATTATATTATCACGTACAAAAAGCATACCTACCAGCTGCTCTGTATTCATAGATAAGCACTATCCGCGGCAGTTATCCGCCTATTCAAACGGGTGCAAAATACTGCCTTACTAACAAAGTTTTTCTGTACAGCAAGGCAGTAAAATAGCGAAAACTACACTATTTCGATAAAACGGCAGCGATGCGCTCGAGTACCTTTTTGCGATCAAGCGGTTTTACGATATAGTTTTTTGCTCCAAGCAGCAGCGATTTCTTTACCAGTTCTTCTTTTCCAAGAGCGCTGATCATAACGACTTTTGCATTTTTATCAAAAGCCATTATCTGTTCAAGAGCTGTAATACCGTCCATTTTAGGCATGGTAATACCCATAGTAACAAGGTCAACGTTCGGACACAACTCTTTATACTTTTCAACGCCCTCAAAACCGTCGACAGCAGTTGCAATAACTTCATAACCTTCGCTGGTTAAAATTTGGCCAATCTGTTTGGAAACAAAAATAGAATCATCTACCACCAGGACTTTATAAGCTGAACCATCAGCCTTTACACCGCCCGGGGCACGTTCGTTAATAGACGGAAAATCTTGTTTAGAAATCATAGCCTACTCCTCTTATGCTCTGTCGCGAATAGCAACGTTTATTTCAACTTTACCTTGCGCCGTTTCCATCGGTACAATCAATGCCTCAATATCGCTGCTGGATATTGACATATTATCACCGGTGAAAAGAGCAGGCGGGGTTAAATCGAATTTAAACCCGAGATCATGCAGTTTTGTTACTGCTTGTGCGGTAATGAGGTTAGCAAGTTCCGTGATTGTCGCACGGCCCAGTTCATCAAATTCGGTGAACTCTTCTTGATTCATCGTCGATGCGATCTTTAATGCCGTTTCAGGTGTCATATCAAAAATAACCCGCCCTTCAACATCACCGGCCAAACCTACAATTGCCGCAACGCCCATCACAGGCATACAAGTAGATTTCAAATACAAGTCACCGCGTTTAACTTCACCGCCGAGCACTTGCACTAAGATATTATAGGCAGCTTCGCTAAACGGATTGATATACTCTACACGCATCAAAATCTCCTTCCGAAAAAAATTAAACGAATAATAACATCCGTTACGGTACGAGGTCCGTTTTCAGTTTTATACAAACTGCGCATGACTGCCGCTTGTCAAACAGCAGCCAGCCCTCTGTTTATCAATAACTGAAAATCTTGAGCGATCTTCAGCTATCCGCTACAAGCTACTCCCGTGAGAAAGTAGTTATATCCCCCATTAGTTGCCGCATCCAACCGCTCTGCTTAGGCATCATTTCATTTGCACCTAAAATAACAATACCGGTTGTTTTCAGCTTGTCTCTAAACTCTTCCAATAATATACTTTGTTTTTCCGGTTTCATAAACGACAATACATCACGCGCAAGAATAATGTCGACATCCGGCACCGTATTTTGGTGCAAACAATCATGGTATTCAAACAAGATCATATCTTTTATTTCTTGATTAAAACTATATGAATCATTGACACCCTTCACCAAATACGGTTTAAATCTATTGATTACCTGATCTTCAGGAACAGTTAGCATCGGTGCATTTGAAATAGCTAATAGATCGGCATCATTTGCATAAATTCTAATAGCAGATCGGGGATATTTTTGCTTTAGTAAGACTGCAAGGCTGTATGTTTCATATCCCGCATCACATCCGACATTCCAAACAGTAATAATTTTAGCATCATTGTCGGGTAAGGCCGCCAATACCGTATTCATATACCCATCAGACCAAAAACGATGTGTGTCCGGTGAAAGAAAATTACTCAAAAACTCCCGTGCTTGATCTTCCGATTGTATCTGAATACTGGAAGCAACACGCATATCCCGCCATTCGTAATACCGTTTTTCCAACCATGCATTATTGACGGGAGAAGCATAGAATTGACCAAGAGCAGCGAGCGTATCACCGATAAAGCGGATATCAAGCGCGTCATTTGATTGAGTAACATCCGACACGACAGCCTTTGTAACAGTATCAGCAGCAGCCGGTACAGCTTCTTCTTCGACAACTACCGGCTTAGCATCCGTCACGGTACGGGCAGCAAAAATACGATCAACATCCAATAAAATATATAACTGTCCGGCATTTTCTACTACGCCGTAAATATACTTAATATTTATATCACCAAAAATAGGATGCGGCGGTTGAATAGTGTTTTTTGAAACCCCAACTACTTTATCAATTCGGTCGACAACAATACCGAAAGTTTGATCGTCAACATTGATGATGACCATACTTTCAATAGTATCTTTTGCACGCTGCTTAATCGGAATATTGAAGAAAATACGCAAATCGATAATGGGGATAATATCGCCGCGAAGGTTATACACGCCAAGTACAAACGGCGCCGTATTCGGAACATACGTAAAGTTATTCGCTTTTGCGATCTCCTTTACTTTCATAATATCGATTGCGTAATCTTTTTCTGCAAGAGAAAAAGTTATCATTTTAAAGTCGATAATCGAAACATGTTCGCTGACATATTCCTCTTGCATCTCTTCATTTACGCTTGTATTCAACTCGGTTCTTTCCATAGTTATCTAATCCCCTTTTACCAGATGGAAGCCTCGCGCCGTTCACGGGCATGCATTTCCTGTTTTAACCCCAAATCAAGTAATTGCCCGACATCAATAATCAATGAAACGGATCCGTCTCCTAAAATTGAAGCACCGGCAATTCCCGGAGAATTTGTAAACTGATCTTTCAAGGGCTTGATAACGACATCTTCCTCACCGATAAGACTGTCGACCATCAGTCCAACTTTCTTTTCAGCTGTTCCGACAATAACGATATAATGATGCCCGTCATCACCTTTTTCCGCAGAAGGAACACCGAACAATCTATTCAGACGCAACAAGCTGATCACCTCGTCGCGCACATTAAACACTTCATAACTGTCAATGCGGTTAATTTCTTCGCTGCGCACACGATGACTTTCAATAACTGAAGTAATCGGGATAGAATACACTTCTTCACCGACGCGTATCAGCAAGCCTTGAATAATTGCAAGCGTCAGCGGCAGTTTTATTGTAAAACGGGTTCCTCTGTTTCTTTCAGACACAACCGTGACGGTTCCATTCAGTTTTTCGATATGGGTCTTAACGACATCCAATCCGACACCTCGACCCGAAACACTGGAAATTGTCTTTGAAGTCGAAAAGCCCGGTGCAAAGATCAGCTGATACGCTTCGACATCGGTGAGGTTTTTTCCCGGATGTAAAAGGCCTCGTTCAACGGCCTTCGCTTTGACGGCGTCAATATCGATACCCCTACCGTCATCGGCAACTTCAATAACAATCATATTGCCTTCATTGCTTGCTTTAAGAAGAAGCGTTCCTTGTTCGGATTTACCCAAGGCTTTTCGGTCTTCCGGAGTTTCAATACCGTGATCCATCGAATTACGCACACAGTGCATGATAGGATCAAGGAGGTCCTCGACAACGGACTTATCCAACTCGGTGTCTTCACCTTCGATAACAAGCTGAATGTTCTTATTTAAAGTTTTGGAAAGGTCGCGAACTACGCGGGGGAAACGGCTGAAAATCTGGCTAATAGGCACCATACGGATTTTCATAACCCCTTCCTGCAATTCACCGGAAATACGCCCTAAATTCTGTGCGGAAGAGCGGAATTTTGTAACCGAATACTTCATCGAGGTTTCAAACTGACTAAAAAGTTCAAACATACCGGCATAATCCGCCGAAAGTTCTTTCTTAACGGTATTTAAATCCGCACCCTGCTGAAGTTTTTCAAGATATGTGGGGAACTTATCCAAAAGCTTGCGGATTCGGTCTTTATACTCACCGTTAGCATTTTGGAAAAGTGCATACAGCTCATTAAATTCCATCGCACTCTGGTTAAGGGATGCTTTAGTGATAACCGTTTCGCTGACCAAGTTAAGCAGATAGTCAATTCGTTTTGCATCAACACGCAGCACTGAACCGGAAGACGAATGACCGGTATTCGCAGCTGCGGCAGGCGGGCGTTTCGGATGTCCGGCATCACCGGATGCAGCAGGCTGCGGTGCATCCGGCTGCGCCGCTTCTTCTTTCGGTTCTGCATCGGCTGCGGCAGGCTGAGCTGCGGCTGCCTGTGCAGCGGGCTGCTCCGGCTTGACATCTTTTGTTTTTGAGGCATCCCCTTCAGCACTGAAGGTCAGCTCATCGATGGAGGCGCTCAATGTTACATCGGGAATATTTGCAATCGACAGCAGACTGCTTTCACTCGCAGATGAAGCAACATAATAGAGAACTTCAGGGTGAAATTCATCTTCATAAAGTGCGTCAAAATCGGGAACAGTCTTAAGCACCATTGCAGACTGTTTTAATGCGGCAAACACCTGAATTCCACCGACGGTATTCATTAAACTTGATTCATCAAATTTGACACGAATAGCGTATACTTTATTATCGGCAGGGACGGCTTCGCGCAGTTCCAATATTTCATATTCGGAAAGCAAGGATGCCGGATCGACAGCATTCTCATCACCGGAAGATGAAACCTTTGCTTGCGGCTGTTCTACCGGTGCAGCAGCAGGTTTCGACTGCGGTGCTTTTGCAGCAGTTTTTTTGTTATCTTTCTTTTCCGGTATATTAGACCGCAAGCGGGCAACGGTTGCGGAAACATCTTCTTTATACACATCACCGTTAGCTCGTGCATCAAGCATTGCTTTAATGATATCCAAAGAATACAGTAAAAGATCAATAGTATCTTCGGTAACTGTAACCTTATTTGACCGGATAGCGTCAAGCAAATCTTCTACGGCATGAGTGAAACCGGATAATTCACTCATTTCAACAGTTGCAGAACCGCCTTTTAACGTATGAGCAGCTCGGAAAATTTCATCAATAGCCTCTTTATTAGTAGGATCCTGTTCGATAACAAGGATATTACTTTCCAATTGTTCTACTTGCTGTTCTGCTTCACTAAAAAAGTCTTTCAATAATTCTTCATTATTGATATCCAGATAATCACTCATACCAATTATATTAATTGCTTTTTGAGATTAGTCAAGGTCTCGCATACGAATTTTATAGTAATTAGCTTTTATCGTTATTAAGAAGATTGATAAAATGTCTGATAAGTTAAGAGGAGTTGCTATAAAAGCGTACCGATTAGTACCCGATACGCTTTTATTCATAGCATTTTTACTTTAAAAACTTACAGTACTTTTCACGGTATTCTTTAACTTCCGCAATAATTGCAGGAACATCAAGAACCATTTCCATCATACTGATCTGTTCTTCATAGACCTTAGGATCTATTTGATTTTTGATTTCCGGTTCAACCACATGATAACACAAAAGTCCCAACGAGACTCCTGCCAACGGACCTGCAAAAGTAGGATCACCGTTTGTAACGGTTTCACAGGCAAGACCTGAGGATTCAGCTTCGGCACCGCCGAGAAGCACTACCGTGTTCTCGCAACCGTACTTTTCAGCTAAATTTTTAACCCGCTTTTGGTTTTCCAAGTCCATTGCGCCTGCGCTTGTTCAGACGAAGCATTCGGTTGCCGCATAAACAACTTCAGCGCCCGCCGTTTCAGCACAAAGCTTTATGGCTTCCCCGGGAATGCCGTCGCGGTCACCGATGATGATGACCTTTTTGCCTTTTAATTCCATAGCATACCCTCCAAGGAAATTATAGAGATCTCTAAAAACCGGATCGGATCTTTAGAGATCTCCCTATATCAGGGGATACTCCCCGATACTTCACTATCAAAATACCCTAGTGCAATGCAACAGGATATTGGACATCCCACGTCAATGAACAGATCTAAAATTCTTACAGATATTTTTGAAGTGTATCTTCAATCTGTTTGGCGTTCAGACCTTCGCCGGTCAGGTGTTCTTTTTTTTCTCCGTCAACATAGATTAAAATTGAAGGAAGACCGAGCACCTGTTCCTTCATTGCTACTCTGCGTCCAAGTCCGATATCAAATGAGCAGAATTTTACCTTTCCCGTATAACGGTCTGCCATTGCATGGACATCAGGCATCAACTGCTTACACGGTACACAAGACTGAGACCAGAAATCCACCAAGGTAACACCCTTGGAACCATGAACTTCTTGTTCAAATGAATCTTTTGTTAATTCAACCATTTTTAGTCCTCCTATATATGAGTCCCGCCGAACAATGCTGTCAAGCGGCTATCTTATCATTATTTAGAAAGCTTTTGACGTGCTTTTATGTCATCAATATAGTTACCAGCCCAAATTCCGGCTAATGCTCCGTCTGCTGCTGCAGTAACCACCTGCCGGGATTCTTTACGGATCACATCGCCTGCGGCATAAATACCGGGCACATTGGTTTCCATCCGTCCGTTGGTAATAATATAACCCGCTTCATCAAGTTTTACCAGGTCTTTTACCAGTTCGGTCTGAGGATCATGCCCGATAAATACGAACAATCCCTCGGTCTTAAAATCTGAAATTTCTCCGGTTTTCGTATCCCGCAGTTTAAGGTGCGAAACGAGCCCGTCGCCGCATACTTCGTCTACTACGGCATTCCATTTAAAGGCCATCTTAGGATTGGCAAACGCTTTTTCCTGAATAGATTTGGCAGCCCGCAACTCATCGCGGCGGTGGATAATTGTTACCTTATCGGCAAACTTTGTCAGATACATTGCTTCTTCAACGGCAGCATCTCCGCCGCCGACAACAGCGATCTCACATTCTTCAAAGAAAGCGCCGTCGCATGTAGCGCAATACGAAACGCCTTTTCCGCTGAATTCTTTTTCACCTTTACAGCCGAGTGTTCGAGCTCCCGCGCCCGTTGCAATCAAAACCGCAAGCCCTTCATAGTCGGTTCCGTTGGTTCCATGTACAATATAATGAAGAGAATCACTACTCTTTTCAAGTTTTTCCGCACCCGTATTCACAAAGACGACACCGAACTTTTCGGCATGCTTATGGAAAGCCTCGCTAAGAGACGGACCGGTTGCTTCAGGAAAGCCCGGGTAATTCTCAATTTCTTCGGTAATATAGCATTGACCGCCTGTATTCCGCTTTTGTTCCAAGACAACGGTCTTTAATTTTGAACGTGCTGCATAAATTCCAGCTGCCATTCCCGCAGGACCGCCGCCAACAATTATCAAATCATACTTTTCGATCATTTGTTCCCCCGTTATTCGAATAAATTACCACAAAAAATATCTTTTGGCTAGGTGCAATCGACACCCTCGACGCAGAGCGTCGGGGTATGTTGATTTACCGATAGCTTTACCGTTCCGGCGGTTATTCTTTTACCGCTCCGGCGGCAAGGGACTTGAGCAGGAATTTCTGCCCTGCCATAAACAGCAGCGTAAAAGGCACTGCTACGAGCAGCGCTCCGGCGGCAAACATCGTAAAGTTGTCGTTTGCGCGGCCGTTAATCAGCTCGAAAAGGCCGAGCGCCAAGGTCTTTTTATCATCGCTGCGCAAAATAAGGCGCGGGAAGATAAAGTCCATCCACGGTGCGGTAAAGCTGGTAAGCGCAAGGAACATAATCATCGGCTTTACCATCGGCAGTACGATTTTCACGTAGGTGGTAAACGAACCGGCGCCGTCGACATGGGCGGCTTCTTCAACGCTTTTCGGTACCGTATCAAAATAGCCTTTCATCAGCCATACGTTAAAGGGCACACTGCCCGCCGCATATACCAAAAGGAGCCCCCAATGGGTATTTAAGCCGTTTATCTTCCATAGCAGCACATACGTTGCAACCATTCCGATAAAACTTGGGAACATCTGCAGCACAATCATAGAAGCGAGCAGCGGCTTTCGCAGCGGGAACCTAAAACGGGAAAAGATATAGGCGGCGGTTACGCAGACAGCCAAGGTCAAAAGAACATTGAACACCGCAATTTTGAGGGTATTGCCGTACCATTTAACATAGTTGGTGCCGCGCACATCGGTTGTGCCTTCGACGATTTTTTGTCCGCGGGTGTTAAAAGCCGTTTGAACTGATACACCGACGGTTCCTTGGGAATAGGAGAAATGCTTGTTGCCGCCAACGAATTGGTCTTGGTAAACGCCGCGCCGACGGTAAAGGCAACGGGATAGAGGACAAAGAGCACCGTCGAAATAAGGACGGTATATAGGATAATCAGCACCAGTATGGTACTCAGAGAATGCTTTTTCATTACAGTTCTCCTTCTTTAAACGCCTTGGTATGCGTAAAATTATAGACTGCGAACGGCACCAGCACGACAAACACGAGGATGGAAAGTACCGAGGCAAGGTTGTACAAAGTCGGCGTATCATACGTAAGTTTATAAATCCACGAAATCAACAGGTCGGTTGCACCCGCCTTTGTCTGAATACTGTCGTCAAGATTCGGACCGCCGGCAGTAAGGAAAAATACCGCACCGAAGTTGTTGATATTGGCGGCAAACTGCATAATGAGAATAGGCATCGTTTGGAACAGCACCAGCGGGAGTGTGATGCGGAAGAACTGCTGCATCTTATTCGCGCCGTCGATGGTTGCCGCCTCATAAATATCCGCAGGGATGGCCGTCATATTGCTGGTAATCAATATCATACTATACGGAAAACCGATCCAAATATTGACCAACAGCATCGTAATCTTTGCCATAAACGGGTCGGAAAGCCACTTAATCGGTTCACTCAAAAGACCGAACTGCATCAGCGAGCGGTTGATGGGGCCGAATGTTCCGTTTAAAAGGTTCGCCCAAATGAACAAACTCAGCATAACCGGAATGGCGTACGGCAGGATAAACACGGTTCGGAAGAATTTCGGCAGCTTGATGCGCTTGTCGACAAGGATAACTGCGAATATCATACCGGTAAAATAACAGGTTGTGGTTGCAAAGAACGCCCAGATAACCGTCCACAGAGCGACGCGCCCGAAGGCGGAGAACCAGCTGTTTGCCATCTTTGAATTAAACATCGTGATAAAGTTTTCAAAACCGACCCAGTCGACAAGGTTGTTCGGCGGAATGTGCTTGGGTGATGAATAATTCGTAAAGGCAACCAGCGCCGAAAAGATGAGCGGCAAAACAGTGAAAAACAGCATCAACAGGATCGCAGGACTCAGTCCGAGATACGGAAACGCCGATTCGACAAACTTCTTGCGGGCTTCCGCCGCGGACGGATAACGCTGCTTTTCCACGATATAGGCCGCCGTTTTTTTGGCAGTGATCACGTTCGCAACATACACGCCGATAAACACGACGAGCAGCAATACGGTGATAAGGCCGCCGATCATCATGAAGATGGAATGATCCTTCATCTTGATGGGGACATTCGGTTTTTCATCTCCGAGTGTGATAAGGCCGATCAGACTCCGCACGATAGGGCCTTTTCCATTGAACTGCATAACCGTCTGATCAAAAAAGATCAAAAATAAGACCGCCAATTCCATCAAAGCGAAAAAGGCGCCGCGCACGTATTGCTTTAAATAGAGGATCTGACCGAGCCCCATAAAGCATGTCGATGCGGTTGACGTCTTTTTGATAATTGATTTGTCGATAACGGCGGCGCCTTGTAAGGTCGTTGTAGCCATTAAAACTCCTCCTATAAAAACTTTTGCAGGATGTTTAAACATCCGAAAAAGTTTTTAGTCGTGCGCATGTCCTGCAACGAGGAGCTTTGTTCCGAAGTTCAGGACGTCGCACCCGTAAATAATCGAGTTTGCACCGCAAACTTTACCGCCACGGATGGCGGTGGTTATAACAGAAGCGATATTTTGGCATTGCCAAAATTCGCCATCAACCGATGTACACGGAAGTTCATCGGTTGATGAGGTGTTCAAAAAAGATAAAGCCGCCGGGCTGTACCGTTTTATCCCTGCAGCGCAGGGAGAGGTATACCCGTGCCTTTTCATCTATTATCTGTGCGATTGATACCGGAGCCGTACCGCAATTGAGAATGAGGTCTATGCTCCGCGTAATCGGCATTTCCGCGCTTTCAACGGTCTCCGTAGTTTCCGCGGGTTCTACCATTTCGGCATACTTTTGCAAATGAATAATTCTATTCGGTTCGCTTTCGGTAAGCGGCACGTCATGCAGATATGAGTAACCGGAAGCGGTCATTGCCGGATGCGTATGGCGCAAAGCAATCAACTGCCGCATCATGCTTATCGGTTCGGCGTATTCACCTGCTTCGATAGCCTGCCACGGCATACAGCGGCGGCAATCGGGATCATGTCCGCCTGCAAGCAAAACCTCGCTGCCGTAATAGATACACGGCGAACCGGGCAGGCTCAACAGCAGGGCGTATTGCTGCCATACGGCGGACACATCGCCGCCGTTGCGGGTAAAAAGGCGCGGCGTATCATGGGAGTCCAGCAAATTAAACAGGCCTACGGTAACCGGTTCGGGATAGGCCGTAAAAACAGCGTTTATGTCCTGCTCCAAAGTCAGGGCAGGCAGCGTTTTATCGTAAAAGAATTTCCAAAAGCACAGCGCGAGCGGATAATTCATTACCGAGTCCAACTCGCCGCCGCGCAGCCACGGCAAGGCACTGCGCCATATTTCTCCGAGCAGGTAAAAGTCTTTTTTAAGACTGCGCATCCGCCGATAAAGCTGCCTGCAAAATGTGTGCGAAAGCTCATTCGCAACATCAAGCCGGAGCCCGTCAATATCATAACTGCGCACCCATGTTTCGCATACGTTCAGCAGATAATCGACGACGGCAGGATTATTGGTATTCAGCTTCGGCATCGTATCGACATACGCAAAAACGCTGTATCGTCCGCTCTTTCCATTTGTACCGGACGGTCGGCTTCGGCTCGCGGCGTTTTCACATTCCGGTTCCACAGCAGTTTCAAACGGCCATTCTTGTACGATAAACCAATCGAAATACGGCGAGGCTTTTCCGTTGCGAACGACATCCTGCCACAGTGCAAAGTCCCAGCCGCAGTGGTTAAAGACGCCGTCCAGCATCACTTTTATACCGCGTGCATGGGCTTCCTTTACCAGCGTATGCAGATCATCTGCGCTGCCGAATGCGGGATCGATATTCAGATAATCGGATGTGTCATACTTATGGACACTCGGCGAAGCATTAACCGGATTAAGATATAAGCCGGTAATGTTCAAATCGGCAAGATAGTCGAGCTTTTCGATAATACCCCGAAGCGTACCGCCATAGTGTTCATTGTTGGTAACGGCATCCTCGGCAGCAGGCCACGGCAGAGCATTCGGTTTCTGCGAGGCGGTATCCCTGCAAAACCGATCGGGAAAAATTTGATACCACACTGTGTGGGGTACCCAATCCGGTACGCGGACGCATTCGGCGCCGTCCAGCCACGGAAACTCAAAACCGGGAAAATTACCGGTTATTCGGCGCAGCGTAACAAGCTCATCTGCCGTGTAAAACCCGTTTTCCAGACAGTAGCGGACATCGCCTTCATCTTGACCGTGCAGTTCAAAGCAGTATTTACACCGTCCACAAGGAAGCGTAACCGTTACCTGCCACCATGTGTGATACGGAAGATCTTTTTTGCGGGTGATTTCCTGCCGTTTGCCTTCCCACGCCCAGCCGTCCGGTGTTACCGAACCGTCGAACGGATCTCCGTATACAATAAATACACGCCGTATGTCGCTGCCGGTTTTAAGGCTGATCATAAGTTCATTTTCATTGAGCGGATAACAAAAATTATCCGTACTGCGATGTTCTATTGCCGAAAACTGCATACCAAGCACCTATATCCAAGGAAACTGTCCAAAAACTGTTTCGCAATTCGCTTTAGCGGATATAACGAATAATTTCCTTACAGAAAAAGTCGATAGGCTTTCAGTTTTTGGACAGCCCCATGTCCTATTGTATCGACTCCATTGTAGCGGCAGCGGCATTCAGTTTTTCCGTAACATTGCCGCCGTCCCAGATATTCGTAAAAGTTGCATTCATTGCAGACCAGTATTTGCCCATTTCGGGAATGGTGGGCATCGGTGTTGCGTATTGCGCCTGCGCTAAAATACCTTGGCTTAACGGATCGCTGATGGTGATATCGGAGCGGGGCGGAATTTGCTTGGTCATTTCATACCGTTTTTTCAATATCGGCTTTGAAGTAAGGAATTTTGCAAAGTCTTGCGCTTCCGCCGGATGATCACTGTAAGCGCTGACAAAGGCCATGCGAAGACCGGAGAACGATGCCGGAGGTTTGGTCATACCGGGAAATACCGGAATGGGTGCAATACCGTAGTTAAGGCCTGTTTTTGAAAAATCTGAGATCTTCCACGGGCCGGTAATAATCATCGCAGCTTTACCTTCCGTAAACGAGGAATTGCAGAAATCGTCGGTAATGTCACCTGATGGAACATCGAGCATCTTCTTGCGCAGGCTCTGGAAATAGGTTAAGCCGGTAATAGCATTGGGGCTATTGATGTTGTGCTGCTTGGGATCATCGCCGTTCGGACCAAAAAGCGGTGCGCCGAAGCCGCTCATAAAAATATAGTTAAAGTATGCGTTTCCGACACCCCAGACCAGCGCATATTTATTTTGAGCTTTATCGTTCCACGTCTTTGCAAACGATTCCATCTCTTCCCATGTTTTGGGAGCTTCCGGCAAAAGGTCTTTATTATAGAACAATGCGTAGGTTTCGATTGCAAGCGGATACCCGTAGTTTTTTCCCTCATACGCGGCGGATGTCAATGCAGCGGGGATAAAGTTGTCGAGGACTGACGCATCGTCAAAGGGGAGAATATGACCGCCTGCGACAAGGGCGCCGATATGATCGTGCGGTGCAACAAAGATATCTGCGCCGACACCTGCAGGGCCGTCCATTTCAATCTTTGTGCGCGCATCGGTCGACTGAACCGGTTCATACACAAAGGATACGTTCGGATGCGTTTTCTTGTATTCTTCCGCAGCGAACAACATAAAATCTTTTTCGGGGCCTTCGGATTCCCATATTTTAACGGTAACCGTTTCACCCTTCATATCGCCGGCTTTATCGTCCTTTCTCTCGGAACCTCCACCGCAGCTCGTAAGAGCAAGGAGAAGCACCAATGATACACAGGCAGAAAACCCTATCATTGCTTTTTTCATATAACACCTCCAGTCTGTTATAAAAAAAATCTACTCACTGCGAACAATAGCCGCAGTGTACGGATCAAGTATGATCCGATTTTGCTCAAATCGTATGCCGGAGGGCTGTGTAATACCGTCCGGCGATGCCGCCGCTCCGTCGACAAAAACGGTGGGGTTTTTTACTGTGTCGACGAGTGTAAAACAGTGTTCCGTTTCCGCCGCATTAAACAACAAAAACCACGTGCCGTCCGTCCAGTCGAGTGTGTACCCGAATGCCTGCCCGTACTGCATCTCCGTTTCGGACAATGCTCCGTCATCGCTCTTTGCGGCACATCGGTTACCGCTGCAATCCCCCGATGCAGCAACCGCTGCGTCTTCTGCAGGCAAAAACGCGGCGGCTTGTGCAATGCGTCCGGCATTTCCTATTCTAAACACGTCAAACCGTTTCCGCAACGCGATAAGCCCGCGCGTGTATGCGAGCAGCTCGGTGTAATCCTCATCGAGCGTCCATACAATACGGTTAACGCTGTCCGAAGCGTCATAGCTGTTGCGGACAAAAGCGCCGGTGCATTCTTCCGCTGCTCCGTGCACATTCGGCTTAGTACGGCCCCGCTCCTGTCCGGCGTGTAAGAATGCGATCCCTTGACAGGTAAGCGCCAGCGCGTTGCCGAGTTTGATACGGGCAATCAGCTCCTGCCGTTGCGAGGGGATACGTTCATCAAGCCCGGCATTATGGGCGATGCAGTCGTGCAGAGTAAGCCCGTCGTGGCAAACAAGGTACTGCACGTTATCACCCGGGCTGTCGGCGGTGTAATTGCACTGAGGTAACCCGATACAGTTGCAAAAGAGCTGTTTAAGATCGACATTGCCGCCGGTTAAAAAGCCCTTGCCTTCCTCGTTCATACCGCCTGCTTTCACCAAATCGCGGAATTCGTCGTTAAAGACGGCAACGCTGTCGGTTTGGGTCATGTACCGCTGATCCATACCGACGGTACCTTCGGCTCCGTTATACAGCTTCCAGCCTTCCCCGATGAACAGTACCGACGGATTAAGCTTCCTGCAGCAGTTGTACGCCTCCAGCACCGTCTCGGTATCGAGCAGTCCCATCAGATCAAACCGGAGACCGTCAACCTTATAGTTTTTCACCCAGTGTACAGCCGAATCGATAATGAGCTTTCGTACCATCAGCCGCTCCGAAGCAATATCGTTCCCGCAGCACGAGCCGTTGGTATAGCTGCCGTCGGGATTTGTCCGAAAGTAATAGCCCGGAACAATCGCATCGAAAAAATCGGTACGCGCAACATGATTATACACCACGTCGAGCACTACACCGAGTCCCGCCCGATGGCACTCATTGATCAGCTCCCGCAATTCGCGTACGCGGCTTTCGGGATTTTCAGGCTCGCTTGCATACCAGCCTTCGGGCGTAAAATAGTTGTGCGGATCGTAGCCCCAGTTATAGTTGTTGTTATGCACGGTACCGGCATCTTCATACTGCTGATTTGTCTCGTCCGTATAGTAAAAGTTCAGCACCGGCATCAGCTGAATATGCGTAATGCCCAGTTCGCGTAAGTAGGGGATTTTTTCGATAAAGGCTTTATATGTGCCGGGGATATTTCTAACGCCGGAGTCGGGGCTTGCGGTAAAATCGCGGACGGACACTTCGTAAATAATCGCATCCTCCCGTTTTTGCAAGGTGATATACGGATATTCCCGCTCCGGTTTGAGCGTTTCTTTTTGCAGGTTGATAATAGCGCCCCGTCCGATACTGCCGCTGTCGGTACAAGCAGCCATCGAGAGGCTGTACGGATCGAGCACAGTATGCGTTCCCGTTTCGTTTGACAGCGTGTAATCGTAAAAGAACAGTTCCGGATCCCGTTCCGCAAAGATGCCGCACCACAGACCGGTTACATCGTCATACCGAAGCGGAACCGTAAAAGCAGGTTCTGAATCACCGGCGTTTTGATAGAGGTTTACCGACACATCGCGGGAATTCGGCGCCCATAAAGAAAAACGGCAGCTTTGAGCGGCGGCATCATACACAGCGCCGAGCTGCATATCGCGAGGCGGAATTGTCTGTTCAAGAGTTTTGACAAGTGTTTCCATAAGTCTCCACATCGATACTTCATAATAGCATATTATCTCTTAAATCACCAATATATAAATATTTTTTCATTCGTGCGGCTTAATCTAAGACTGCGATCGGTTACTTTTAAAACCGTTTACATGCCAGTAATCATTACTAGAATAAAACGAGATGGCTATAATGTCAAATAGAAATTCAAACATGGATTCCGCATTATAAATATTTTAAGCGATTGCCGCCTTCCTATGCGAAATTTTGAACAAAATTTCGCATATTTTTTTGAGTGGGCGGGTAAACGCATCAGGCAGAGTAGATAAAAAGCGCAGCCCCAATGGTTCTGCGGGAAACACGAACATTGTACTTCCTTGTACAATATTCGTGTCAAGTTTTTCTAGCGAAAAACTTGCTGCTGATTAGTATCACCGCCGTCCGTGGCGGATATGAAAAAACGGCCTGACGCGTTTACCCTGACAACCTATCAATGCAAGATTGACAGAATCGTAAATTCACGGCACAATATCCTTTCGTAATGCTAGTAAGATATACTCGAAATACAACGAATAAAAAACTGTCAAAAGCGCTTATATATACGGCAGCAGAGCATTCCATCGATCCCCGTAAGGTAGACAGCGAGGCTATCCGAATCATCAGCGGGCTGTATAATGCTGGCTATGAAGCTTATATTGTCGGCGGCGCTGTCCGTGACTTGCTTATCGGGAAAACACCTAAGGATTTTGATATTGCAACATCGGCGGAACCCGCCCGTATCCGTAAAATTTTTAAAAACTCCCGGCTTATCGGAAAGCGGTTCCGTTTGGTACATGTCTTTTACGGTCCCAAAATATACGAAGTTTCAACTTTTCGTTCGCTGGAAGAAGGCTCCGTCGGGAATAACTTCGGTACTATCGATGAGGATGTACGGCGCCGGGATTTTACCTTAAATGCGCTCTACTATGATCCGATAAAAAATATCATTGTCGATTATGTCGGCGGTGTGGAGGATATACGCAAAAAACGGCTGCATCCGATTATCGACCTTTCCCATATCTTTGTAGAAGACCCTGTGCGGATGATCCGTGCGGTCAAATATGCAACCGCTACCGGCGCCGCAATCCCGCTGCTTCTCCGCTGCCGGATTCACCGTGATGCACCGCTGATTGAATATGTATCTCCGTCCCGGCTAACCGAAGAAATCGGTAAAATACTGGTGAGCGGTCATGCGGCAGAGATTTTTAAAATGCTTTTGCATTATCGGCTTTTTCTCTATTTACAGCCTTCCGCATTCTCATTTATGGAAGATTCACCTCATTTTTCCGAACATTATTTTGCCGGTATGGAAGAACTTGATGGATTAATTGCAGAACATAAAATCCAACGGCAAGGGCAGGCGCTGGTATACCTGATCCGCGATTTTTTACAGCTAATCACTAATTGGAAGGAAGAGCCGCGGGCAGTTTATAAGGCGGTTTATGCCGAATGCCGCCATTTTGTCTTACCGATGAATCCCCAGCGGATTGAACTTGAATACGCAGTAAAATACTGTCTCCGGAAGGGGGGATTGGATATACGGCTCACCGGCGCCACAAAAGCAAAAGAAGCGCCCAAACGCCGCCCGCGAGGCGCTATACGCCAAAACACTCCCGCAAAGCAGGGGGCACGCGTATCGGGAACACGCAATTCCAGACCCGCCGCTTCGCCTACTGAAGAAAAACAGTAGTCAGCCACGGAATATAGGTAACCAGCAGCAAAATAATACTTTGAATGCCGAGAAAGGGGAGAATATTCTTTACTATCTTGATAACAGGCTTATTGAACGTATAACTCGCGATGAATAAGTCCATTCCGATCGGCGGTGTTAAAAAACCGAGTGCAAGATTCATCAAGAAAATAACGCCGGTATGTATGGGATGAATACCGAAGGATTCGGCAATCGGCATAACAAGCGGAGACACAACCAAAATTGCCGAATACAAATCCATAATACAACCGACAAAAATCAGCAGTACATTTAACAGCAGCAAAAATACATATTTTGAATGTATATAGGTTTGTACAATGTCTGTCAAAATCGCCGGCACATTCGCATCGATTAAATAATAGGCCAATCCTTTCGCTGCACCGATGATAATAAGAACACCGCCTGCAACCGGGATACTTTTCAATATGAACGCGGCAGCTTGTTTCCATGAAAAATCTCTGCGGATGATAACTTCCAATACACAGGTATAAAGCACGGTAAAAGCTGCCGTTTGGAGGAGCGAAAACAGCCCGGAAAAATAAAGGACGATAATAAAAACCGGCAGCAGAAGCTCAAAAAAACTGCCGAAAAACGCCGTTTTTAGAGCAGCCCATGAAAACGGTATTCTCATTTTTGAACGATCCCGTATTACGCCGATAACGATCATCGAAAACGTCAGCAAGATACCCGGAAGGACGGCTCCTTTAAATACATCAAAAATATCAACCGTCATAATATTGGTTACGCCGAAGATAATGATCGCCATACTGGGAGGGAAAAGAATACCGAGGGAACCGGAAGCGGTAATCAGCGATTCGGAATCATCTTTTGAATAGCCGTTTCCGGTTAAAATCAAACTGATAAGCGGGCCGAGTGCTAAAATGGTTACGCCCGAAGCGCCGGTAAAAGTTGTAAAAAAAGTGAGCACAAGAACGGAGGAAATAATAACGCCGCCCCTAATCCAGCCGACGCTGCCGCGAACCAGTTCCATGAGCCGCCGTCCGGCGCTCCCTTCTGCAAGCAAGCAGCCCGCAATGGTAAAGAGCGGAATAGCTGCGATGCTTGTATCGGTTAAAATGTGATACATTTCCAAAGGGATCACATCAACATACCCGCCGCCTTGGCTGAATGCCGTATAGGTAATACCAAGCAATACGATAAAAAGCGGCAAGCTAAAAAGCGCGGCTGCGATCAATACCAGAATAATCGGAAGCAGCAACGGAGCGCTCAAAGACTGCCAAAACAACACGCACGAGGTCAGCAGAGGAATATCGCTGCCTAAGAGCGTATATACGATCGTTGCGATGGAACCGCAGCTGATAAAAAGACCGGTAATCAGCCCCACCATGGACGACACAAGCATATTTTTC
Source organism: Treponema vincentii F0403 (assembly GCF_000412995.1). Lineage (NCBI taxonomy): Bacteria > Pseudomonadati > Spirochaetota > Spirochaetia > Treponematales > Treponemataceae > Treponema > Treponema vincentii. The sequence goes on from NZ_KE332512.1 coordinate 571,158, forward strand.
TTTTTTAAACATAAAAACAGCTGGGCAAAAAACATGAGAGGCAGTGCACAAAAAATAAAGCGCACCGGCACCCCCCACAAGAGGTCGGCAGAATCTATGACTGCTAAAATATTCGGAAAGCATGCAAAAAAGATTGCGGTAAGAACAGCTGCCGTTATACCGTTATTGATACGCATTACGGCAACTTTCAGTTTATCCGAGAGTTTAAGGTTAAAAACTTCGATACTCAGCTGCTTGTTATCGGCACTGGTAATCATCCCGGCAAAACATGCAAAAATAAAAACGGCATGGATAATCAACCGCTCTCCATCCAAAATGGGAGCACCGCCGATTTCACTGATAAAGAAAAATACAATCGGCAGTATAATCAATATACCGACCAGAAGAAGCACAAATAGATTGACAGTCTTTCTCATATTTATATCGTACAGTTATTTGCGCATCGGAGCAACGAGCTTTTGAATATTTTGATACATCTCCATATCAAATGCATTCGGGAAAGCCCGATGAATGTCATTAATATTCACGCTAAATTCTTCTTCCCATTTTTTCAGTTCTTCTTTAGAAGGACGGATCATCGTAACACCGCCTGCTTCCATTTTACGCACGCAGTCGGCATCCGAATCGTCAAGGGCATCGTTAAGTCGCTTACGGGCTTGGTTCATCGATTCCTTCATAGCAGCATGGTATTTTTTAGGGATCTTATCCCATGAAGCTTTTGAAATAACGAAACAAGCCATAATGGGACACAATTTCGTATCAAGCGCATAGCTGATATCCTTGTAGTACCCTCCTACATACGCTAAAAGATGCACACCGAAAAAACCGCTGATACCGTTTTTGCTCTTTAGCATTTGAGAGAATTTTTGACTTGAAACATCTACCACGTTAAAGCCGCTCAATTTAAAACTATCGCTTAAAATAGGACTGTCCAAACCGGCAACCGCCAATTTTATTTTCTTTAATTCTCCGAGCGTTTTATAGGGTTCTTTAGTGTAGAAGGAAAGCCAGCCGACATTTGTCCATGCAATTAATTCATAGCCGGCCGCATTAATTTTCGATTCAATTTTATTACCGTATACACTGAGGGCTTTATCAAGTTCTTGCTGATTTTGAAGCAAAAAGGGAAGTGCAAGTGTGTAGATATAAGCATCGGGTACCAATTCATGTAAACCGATCATCGTAAAAATTGCCCCGTCTAAAGGAGCCTGTTGACCGGGGCGTGCAGCTTTAAGTTTTTGAATACCGGCCTTTTCACCGCCGAGCGTAGTCATATTATAGGTTTTTACCGTTACCAGTCCGTCGGTAATGCGATTCCATTCCTCGGCAACTTTTTTAAGCTCAATATCCCATGGGGAACGGGCAGGCGCTACGGTTGCTATCTTTAATACGATTTCTTCAGCGCCGGCAAGAGAGGTTGAAGCAATGCACAACGCCGCAACCAATGTCAAAAATTTTCTCATAGTATCCTTTTCTCCTTACTCAACTGATAATAACGGCTATAACGGCAAACTAATTATCTAAGAAATAATCGCCTTTCATTTTTTGCAGCCAACGGGCTTTTTCTTGACTGAGGGTAATCATGAGTTTATTGTCCGGCTGGGTATTAGGGTCAATGGCCAAGGCGTTTTCCAAAGCCTCGTCAAAACCGGCGCTATCCTGCATCGGAACACAAAACGACTGCGCATAGAGGATATACACCGACGGACGCTGCCCGCCGCTCAATTCCAGAGCTTTCCGATATGCCTCTGCTGCCTTATCCGCACCGCCGCCGAGAGATTCAGGCGCCGCGGCATAAAAGGCTGCAAGCGTTTCCCAGATAGCCCCATCGTTAAACGCAGGACGAAGCTCTGCAGCCCGTTCGAGCATTGCAACTGCGCCCGGAACTGCAGAAAACGTATCGGTATCCATCGGATCAAGGGAGAATGCACCGAGGATACCGCAAGCGGCCCAATAAAGCGATTCAACATCGACAGCTTTGCAGCGTGCAAGGAAAGCGGCGCCGGTATCTTCCGTATATTGAGCCATTGCTTCGGCAAAACCTTTATAAGCGCCGTTAAGGGATTCCATCACATACCCTGCTCCGCGCAGATAAAATTTTTTTGCCCGTAAATATTCAAGATTTTTTCTTTGGAACTGAGTTTCGGGAATATAGTCGGCGGGAGTTTGAACAAAGGCATTGGCGTACATAATATAGAGGGAGCCGGACATAACGGCCAGCCCGCGGTGTTTCGGGTTACTGCGGTGCAGTATCTCGTATGTCTTTAACACGGTTGGAAATACTTCCGCAACCAACGTTATGTCATCTTCGCCGGTGAGGGCTGCGGCGGCATCAATTCCTCCCGAAGCATCGGGTTTCGACGCTGGGAAAGGGGCAAGAGTGTCTGCAATACCGTTGAAAGCCATCTGTTTAATGGAGCAACCGCTCAAAAGCAGGAATATGAGCATTACGCAACCATACATTTTTTTCAGGTTTACATTCATCAGAAGTCTCTCCTTCTCTGCCTTTATTTAAGGGTTAATTCTTTTTGCCATTGATGGATAAAAGCTTCATAAGCAGCGATAGTTGCAGAAAGTGCAATTTGTTGCACACAGCTCCGTCCTGTGGCATTATTACCATCCAAAATATACAACGAATCCAGTATACCCTGTATATCATCGATAGTGCAGCTTGTATCGGCAGCTCTCCGCCTGATGAGGAGGCGGGTTTCTTCATCGAAGACCTCTTGATATTTCTTCTCTTCCCAGTCGATACTCTCGGACATAAGAACGATTATAGAATTTTTCACCGTTGAATGCAATATACCACGCGGCAAATGACATCAAACATATAGAAGGGCATCCCTAAAAACTCGATTGAATTTTTAGGGATGCCCTTAGAGTGTGAAACATTGAGCATAGTACCTCGATGCAAAGCATCAGAGGTGTTGATTCATGCGGAGCATTAGGCATTCAATCAATTTGATGTCTGGTATCGTTCTTCCCGCCGTGAAACAATAAGCGTTCCGACAACATCACCTGTTACGTTGATGCAGGTTCTTCCCATATCAAGCAGTGCATCGATTCCGAGAATCATCGCATAGGCTGCCGCTACGGCAGAACCTTCAGTGAGTTTTAAACCGCAAGAGTCGAGCACCATCAGCAGCATAATAGCTCCCGACCCCGGAACACCCGCAGTACCGACCGCTGCCAATGTTGCCGTAAGCACAACGGTAACCTGCTGTGAAATACTCAGCGGAGAGCCGATTGCATAGCCGATAAACATCGCGCAAACACCGAGGTAGATGGCGGTTCCATTCATATTTATTGTTGCGCCGAGCGGCAGTGTAAATGAAGAAATACTGCGCGGAATCCCCAAATTTTCTTCCGCCACGCGCATGGTAACCGGCAACGTTCCCGATGACGAACGGGTTACAAAAGCGGTAATCATAATCTCGTGAATCTTTTTAAAAAAGGTTATCGGAGAAACCTTCGATGCGGTAAGAATAGCGCCGTACACCACAATCGTCTGTACTACAAAGCCGAGATAGGCACAGAGAGTAACCATTAAAAGAGGTCCTATCGCCTGCGGGCCTTGCTGGGCAAATACGATCGAAATTAAAACGAATACACCAATCGGTGCATATTGCATAATTCCGCCGACGATTTTATACATTGCCTCAGCCGCCCCGTTACAACCGTAAAACACCGTATCACCGCTTTTACGAAGTAACTCGTCTTTGGAACCACGGACAAAAGAAACAGCAAAACCGAATAGCATTGCAAATAATATGATGGGCAGCATATCTCCTTGAGCCAACGCCTCCATCGGATTGGTTGGGATCATTTTTAAGAGAATTTGATTCATTGCAGGCGCTTCGCTAATCTTCGCCTTTGCAGCTGCCGAACCGATGACCGAAAAACCGAAGCCAGGACGCAGCAGATTAGCAAACACAAGCCCGACGAATACGGCAAGCGCACTGGTTAATAAATAGTAGATAATGATTTTAATACCGATCCGTCCCAATTTTGCCGGTTCGATACTGGCCGAACCGCAGATAATCGAAAACAGGACAACCGGTACGACAATCATTTTCAGCAGCCGGATAAATATATCACCGAAAAACTTCGTATAGGTAACGTAAGGCTGCACCGCATGGGGAAAGAAGCCGAGAATAATACCGGTAATTGCACCGAGTATAAGAGCAGCAAGAATTCGCTTTAAAAGATTGGAATCCAGATACAACCTTAATACATTTTTTCTCATCATGAGCCTCCTTTAATTACAACGGGATAGCTCTAAAAACGGAAGATGTGAGGTAAACAGCCTAAGCGGTACAGTGCGTAGGTTGAAGTCATAATATAGAAAAAGTCACAGATGACATCTGCTATTGCACCAATGCCGCTTTGAACATGAAATGCACGGGCACATTTTCCGTCCAAAAAATCACTTACGGCAATACCCAAGGATAAGCAGAGATAATAAATACCGCGGATAGTTCCCGTTGTTATTTCCATATAAGCAAAGACGGATAACGGTATTCTGGATAATGTTAAACAATTAATCAGCACAAACGCTGCATATTTTTTTCCGGCAGTATACATATTTTATGTCCTTATTTTATTGAATGAATATTATTTAATATTCATTCATTTCTACGCGCCAAAAATGAAGCTTCTCTCCGGTTAACGAGGCAACCTTATTTGGTTGCCGAAGTTATACCTTTTATAAAGTACTGTACGAATGTCTGGAGCGTTTCGTTATATCCTTCAAACTCATGCCCGGTAACATGACAATCAATATAATAGATAAAGTCAAATACTTTTAATACTTTACCGATGAGATCAGGCGCGATTTTTTCTTTTTGCAATCGTTTAGAAACCGTTTCTTGTAAAAACCGATAAAATGAATTATTCTCTCTTCCGGTTTGTGAATAATAATAATCGTGCAACATTTTTGAAACGGAACCGTTATTCCACTCAATTAAAATATTATTGTTCATAATATTTTTAACCGTATATGCAAAAAACTGCCCAATAAGCTGTTCTATATCCCCTTCCCAATTAATTTCTTGTACAAACCGGTTCCTTACCGCTTCATTTTCAGCAATATACACTTCTAAAAAAATTGCTTGTTTTGAAGGATAATAATTGTAGAACGATCCTACTGCTACCCCTGCCTTTTTTGCAATCTGTGCAATATTGGTATTTTTATAACCGTTTTTTAAAAATAAAAAATGGGCAGCGGATTGCAGCTTTTCTTTTTTATCATCCATATCGCGATACCATCCTGAATGAATATTTTATAATATTCATTCATAGTATAGTCATTATTGACGAATGTGTCAATAATAACGTAGGGCATCTTCTAAAAATCTATACCTGAGTTTTTAGAGATACCCTGTCGATATTCCCATTCCAAGACTGTCAAGATAAGCTATCAAAGTTGAAATTTTGATATCCTTGCGTTTTTCTATTTTTGAAACGGATGATTGCGTAAAATGTATCATTTCCGATTGATAAAAATTCAGCTTTGTTCCTCGTCTGCGCTCTGCGTCGGGATTGCTAATCATTACCAATAACAAATGTCATACGCCAATATGATATTGCACACCTTTTTTTAGATTGGACAAAAGTGTACAATACGCATATCTGAATTGATGGAAAGGAAAATGGTTGATGGGACAGCCGAATCGGCGAGGAGAATGTATGAGTACACCGGTATTGTCGGTAAAAAATCTGGTTAAGCGGTATAAAGAAAAAATCGCATTGGATCATTTTAATTTGGATGTTGCAAAAGGAGAAGTGCTTGGGCTGTTGGGGCCGAACGGCTGCGGTAAGACAACAGCAATCAACTGCATCCTTTCGCTGTTAAAGTACGATAAAGGTGAGATCAGGATTTTTGATGAGTCGATGCGTCCCGACGCTTTTGCAATAAAACGGAAAATCGGCCTTGTACCGCAGGAAGTATCCGTCTATTACGATTTTACCGTTAAACAAAACATCGACTATTTTTGCGGACTGTACATCGATAACAGAGCCGAACGAAAAAAACTGGTAAAGGAAGCAATCGACTTTGTCGGTCTTAACAACTACGAATCGTATAAAGCGAAAAAGCTATCCGGCGGATTATTACGGAGGCTCAATATTGCCTGCGGCATTGCGCATAAGCCGGAACTCATTTTTTTGGACGAACCGACCGTTGCCGTCGATGCGCAGAGCAGAAACTTTATTCTTTCCGGTATCAGAAAGCTGGCGCAAAACGGCAGCACCATTGTGTACACCACGCACTACCTTGAAGAAGCGGAACAGCTCTGCGATCGGATGGTGATTATGGATAACGGGCGAGATATTGCAAACGGTACCTTTGACGAGTTGAAAGACCTTATCCGCACCAGCGAAAAAGTTGTCGTTGAGTTTGTCGGTCTGCACGATACCGCTGACAGCATCATGGAAGCATTGAAAACCATTCCGCACGTAACCGGCGTTGTACAAAACGGTTCGGAATGGCTAATCACCTTTGAAAACTCCATCAACAACTTAAACGAACTGATCCTCTTTATCAATAAACGGCAGCTCGCATATCGCAAGTTGTATTCCGAACGTCCCAGCCTCAGCGACATTTTCTTAGAGCTTACGGGAAAGGAGCTGCGGGACTGATGAATTTTTTACGCGAATTAAAGTACACGGCAATTTCGATGATCTCGACGGTGCAAGGAATGTTTTGGACAGTAGCATATCCGATCCTGTTATCGTCGCTATTTTTTGTGATCTTCTCCGCCATCAGTACACGGGGATTAAGTACCGCTATAAACACCGGCGTTACCAAAACAAATCCCCATCGAGTCATCCTTAATTTTATTCCGATAGTGCATGTTATCTCGATGGAACAGGATGCTGCCGATGCCGCTTTGCGCGAAGGCAGTATTCAAGTGTTTATCGCAGACGATTTATCGATCAGAATATACAAAGACGGTACCGCACAGACAATCGTTAAAAATATAGTAGAGCAGATAAAGCAAACCGATGCGCTCGGTATCCCGATAACGCCTTCCGTTTACCGGAAACGGTTCATCGACAGTAAGGATGAACAAAACAATTCGATGATGATTTTATTCTACTCGCTTTTGGCGATGGTCTCCATTTACAGTATGTTCGGTGCAATATCCATCCCCGAACGCATGCAGGCAAATATTTCAAAATTAGCGGTAAGAATGTCCGCAGCGCCTATCAAGCGGTTCAGGATATATCTTGCCGGCGTTCTTTTCTTTGTCTGCTTTAACCTTGCATCGAATCTTTTATACATCGGCTATGTTATGCTTGTGTTAAAGATTAACCTCATCACGGATTTTGCGGTAACGGTTCCGCTGTTGATGTATGCAAACCTATTCGGAACCGCTTTCGGTCTGTGCATCGGTTCAATTCCAAAACTGACGGTAAACACAAAAGTGATGATAGGTGTGTTCAGTTCGCTTTTTCTTTCTTTTTTATCGGGCATGATGAGCGTCAGTGTTAAAACCGCGTTGGATGCTTCGTTCCCACTTCTTAGCAAGATAAACCCCATCGCGCTTTTTACAGATACGTTATACAACATCAATATCCTGCACGAATACGATTTAGCGCCGTTATTTTTTATTGTGTACTCAGGATTTATCGCGCTGTTTTTAAGCATTGCATTCTTTAATGCGCGGGAGGTACAGTATGACAGTCTATAAGCATTTTTTGCAGATGATATGGCAGCGGAAAATCGGCACCGTCATCTTTCTTGCTATCTTTTTGTCTCTGTGTTTTGTAAGGCTGCAGCCGGAAAGCAGGAATGCGCACGGTTTTTCCGAAACGCGGCTTACCGTTTGCATTGCAGATCAAGATCATTCACCGCTTTCGAAGCAGCTGACCGCCTATTTGCAAACAAAACACACGGTTACGCTTTTGGACGGTTCCGGTTTAAGCGATGAAGCGCTTTTGAAAAAAGTTAGGAAGGATATTTCCGTCGGTTTGATCGATGCGGAACTAATTATCTCCGAAGGGTTTGAACAGAAAACAGAATTAGGACAAAAAGGAATCATCAGCATTAAAGACGGCAGACGGGCGGCAGCGTTCTATATCGATTCACAGATACAAACCTTTTTACGCTTTGCACTTTCAACAAAGGAAGCAACGGGGGCTTTCGACTTTGAAAAAGTACGAAACGCGCTTGCGGTACGAACCGAGGTTATCAAGGTGAACCGAGAGGAAGACACATCGACTGCCGCAGGGCTTAAATATTTTTTCAATTTTCTGGGATGGGCGATATTCTCGTTGATTATCAATTCCATCGGCTGGGCGCTGTTTGAATTAAATAACGAGCGGCTGAGAATCCGCACGGCCGTTTCACCGGTGTCGAATATGCGGCTTGCCTTTGAAAATTTTGCTGCGCAGCTGACCGTCGTCGTCCTCCTTCTTGCGGTGTTAATTGCCTTTGCCGCACTGATATACCGGCAGACTATCCGCACCTTGCCGCTTGCAAGTTATACGCTGAACGCTGCCGTCTACGCAGCGGTGGTTTTAAGTGCGGTTTTTATGCTGAACGCCGCGTTAAAAAAAGGTGCGGTAATGGGGATTGTCGGTACGGTGCTGCCTCTATCGCTTGCCTTTATTTCGGGGATTTTTTTGGAACAGGGACTGCTGCCGAAAAGCATTACTACGCTCGCTCAAGTCTTTCCGACATACTATTATGTGCGTGCAAATAGTTTTACCGAACGGATGCTGCGCCCCGATTGGAATAATATCGGTATGCAGCTTTTGTTCCTGCTGTTGTACTTTACGCTTGGCGTTTATTTCAGCAAGCTGAACAGGGTGCGAAATAAAATCGAGTTTGTGCAGAAGTAGAGGGGGCTGTTTATACTGCGCCCTTTTGTCAATACAAAAAAATAATTTATTTAAGGTGTATTTAAGCAACCATATTTCTATCCGGCTTTTCCGACCGGAAGCTTTGATACATATCATCGGGAACTTCATAATCAAGTCCCTGATGTAAGTGCACCGAATTATAATAGTTAAAATAATATCTAATTCATTCTTTTAATTCTCCCATTGTTTCATAGTATTTCAAATAAATATCTTCATATTTAAGGCTTCTCCACAGCCGTTCTATGCGGATGTTATCCAACGCTCTTCCCCGTCCGTCCATACTGATTTCAATACCATACTCAATAAGCACTGACGTAAAGACATCAGAAGTAAATTGTGCTCCCTGATCCGTATTGAAGATCGCGGGGCAGCCATACTGTTCAATCGTATCTCGCAAAAGCCGTGCATACTGTCCTGCATCCATCGTATTAAAGACCTGCCATGACAATACTTTCCGAGAATACGAGCCGATTATCGCCATCAGATATACGTTCCCACTCGGCAGTTTGATATACGTAATGTCTGTCGACCATACCTGATTAGGGTAGCGGATACTCTTATTTTTCAGTAGATATGGATATTTCTTATGCCGTTTACAGCTTTTTGACAGGTTTTTACCTGGAAATAATGCCATAAGTCCAAATCGGTTCATCACACGTCTGATTTGTTTCTCTGTTGCCTCTTCTCCTTGCCTTTTGATTTCTCGCCATATCTCTTGCGATACCCTTTTTCAGGATGTTCCAGCTGTATTGCTTTTATCTGCTTTAGCAGTTCAAAATCTTTCATTAAAATGCAGCAACTGAACAAAGTATAAACTTTGGAAGTTGCTACATTGATGCGCGATAGCGCATACGTTAATAAGCGATGTTTGCCGCAAGGCAAACTCGCCGGTTAACGAGGTAGCCTTATTGCGGCTGCCGAAGTTATACCTTGGGATGAACACTGTATTTTACCGACAACTGCTGTATTGTCGATTCTTCCCCTAATGCTTCAAGAGCTATCTTTACCTTGAACTCCTTGCTGAATGTTTGTCGGGTTTTATCCATCTCGTTTTTTTCTCCTTCTTTTGCTCTGCTTTTTCCACCTTAAATTACTCTTTTTTTCTGTTCTGTTCTACGGGCGCAGTATATTCGTAGCCGCCGCTACGCTCAAAGTACATTGTGTTCACATCAATCACAATCTTATTGAACAATGTTGTGCCTTTTCTTAATCCACGAAGCGACACCAGACCGTCAGTTTCCATCTGATTCAACTGCTCCATATAGGTCGGGGCAAAAGGCTTTTTGAAATGCACATTGTAGGGTATGCGCTCCTCAATCACATTCATATTTTCATAGGTTTCATTCCTTTGCCTTTTTAATGGTCGATTTCTTGAACCCTGCGGCTTCAAGTTTTTCTTCACAATCCGAAGAAAGCATTTCTCCCTCTTTCAGCATTTCAATCAGAAACGCTTTCGCCCTGACTTCCTTATCATTAGGTCTGCCGATTTTCGGGGCGAGGGATTGGAACGCTTCTTCTGCTTCGGTAAAGGGTAGAGGTACACCCTTAGAGAGCAGGGTGGCAACGGAAAGCATTAACTTGCTTTTCCCATTTCTGTTTAAGATACTGGCAAACTGGAATTGTTCTAAGTCTTCTCGGTTGCACCTTCTTGCCCTTCGGACAAGGAGTCTCCCTCGTTCAAAGAGCTCGGTCAATTTCTGTTTAACGATTTCTTTTTCCGGTATTTTCTGTCCCTCGGATTTCCTCATGATAGAAATAATCCACGATCACCGGATGTCCCTGCGGGACTCTGCCATAAGGCATTTCATTATCCACAAAGGGACAATCATACTTTTTAGCCATTCCCTCAGCTTTTACTTCAAGTGCTTCAAAGTAGCTGCGGTTATGCTTGTTATAGATCTCATCATAAAGCGGTACAAGATCAGGATATTTTCCAGCGATATAATCCATAATCGTCTTCTTGAAACCGCCCCGAAGATTGAGATTTTCGAGCCAGAACAGATCGCACTGACCCTTTACCCGCTCAAAGATCGCTTCAAAATCCGTGATACCGGGGAATACCGGGGATACGAAACAGACTGTACGGATACCTGCATCATATACCTGCTTCATAGAAGCGATACGACGCTCAATGCTCGAAGCAGAGTCCATATCGTTCTTGAAATTTTCATCCAGTGTGTTGATCGACCATGAAACGGTTACTCGTCCAAGCTTCTTCAGCAGATCAATATCCCGTACCACAAGATCAGACTTTGTGCAGATTAGAATATCTGCGTCACTGCCGATCAGCTGCTCCAGAAGTTTTCTGGTATTCCCGAATTGCTCCTCCTGTGGATTGTAGCCATCCGTCACAGAACCGATGACCACACGCTGTCCGGCATATTTCTTCGGATTTTTAATTTCCGGCCAATGCTTCACATCAAGGAAAGTGCCCCATTCCTCCTTGTGTCCGGTAAAGCGCTTCATAAAAGAAGCATAGCAATACTTGCAGGCATGTGTACAGCCTACATAGGGATTGACCGAGTAACCGCCTACCGGCAGACTGGACTTGGTCATGATGTTCTTTGTTTCCACCTCACTAATGAGGATTCCATCGATTACTTCTGCCATGATCTCTGTACCACCAACACTTTATTGAATTCTTCTGGCATTTCCTGAATCATATTTTCATCCCCTATGATAGAGACAAGGTCTTCCTTCATAAACACCGGAATGCCGAGCGCGTGTGCCTGGTCCGTCAGAGACCATGCCCACTCCGGCTCCGTATGAACCTTCCTGCTCTGAGCTCCAGTCATGGTGCCGACAACAATCCAGTTGATTCTGGAAAGGTCAACTGAACCGGGATCGTCGAATAACGGTTCAAAGGTAACATGGTAGTGTTTTGCTCTGACGTTTTTCCGAAGGGCGTCAATACGCCACAGTTCTGCTTTCCTCGTTACTGTAACGCCAAACCATGCGTTTTCCAGATCGGTATCAAAATCCAGCAGATCGGGGCGCTTGGTAAGAAACAGGAACTGATGCTGTGGATTTTCACGGATCTTTGCAAATACCTCGTCTCTCCATTCCAGCTTCCATCCGGAGAGATCGCTCATGCCGGTAAGAAGAAAGTTCTGCGGACGTTTCTTTTCCATCATCTTGAGCTTACATGGGAAGAACTCAGAAACAGAGAAATCATCAATCATATGCCAGCGTTTCACATTGTTGCGGGCATAGCAATATGCACACCCCACTGTGCAGCCGATGACGATATTCATGTTCTGAATCTGATTTTTGATACAAATACTCATGACTCCTGCCAATCCTCAAGATTCTTTCTGATGCGGTCGAGGCATTCCTCAAACCGGGTAATTTCTTCCTCCGAAAAACCTTTGTAGTAAATGCTGCCCATATCATCAGATACAGAATCGTACTCGCCCTTTAAGGCATGTGCTTTCTCAGTCAGAAACAGGAGTGTTTTCCTTTTGTCCGTTTCAGACTGAACGCGGCTTATCAGCCCTTGATTTTCCATTCTTTCCAGCATCGTCGTAAGAGAAGTTATCGCTAATCCACATTTGATCGAGAGTGACCCAATCGGGATTCCATCCTCCTGCCACAGCACATAAAGAATACGACCCTGGGCTCCATTGAACGCATCAATATTCTTTTCACTGAGAATCTTCTCAAAGATCCGGTCTCCAAGCTGTTTTATTTTGGTAACAAGGAATCCTCCATTCATTTCCATACAAAAGATCCTATATAGTAGTTTATCAAATCATACTATATAGGAGTTTTGTTGTCAACAGTTTGTATGTCTAAATAGAGGTAAATTCCGATAGAACGAATTTTGAAAAGCGTTTAACTGCCGATAATATCAAGGCTTCAACAGTATCAGCACTAATTGTATGGGAAGTACAAGAATTAACCCTGCTTGCATACCCGCCGCAACGGTAAGAATACTGGATAGAACCATCTTTCTTGCTGTAATGCGTTTGCAAAGTCATTCTCCTACCACAGTCGGCACAATATAGATAACCGCTCAATCGGTTGGGGATTGTCGGTACGGTGCTGCCCCTGTCGCTTGCCTTTATTTCGGGGATTTTTTGGATCAGGAACGGCTGCCGAAAAGCATTACTACGCTCGCCCACATTTTCCCAACATACTATTATGTGCGTGCAAATACTTTTACCGGACGGATGCTGCGTCCCGATTGGAACAATATCGGTATGCAGCTTTTGTTCCTATTGCTGTACTTTACGCTCGGTGTTTATTCGTGCGGAGAATTTAATACCCCGACGCTTGCGTCGTAACAAAGGGTATTAAAGCCGACTGCAACCACCTTATAGAACACACAGTGCGAAACGTTGAGCACTGTGCCCCGACGCTTGCGTCGGGGTATGTTGATTGCAGTAAGCTGAACAGGGTGCGGAACAAGATTGAGTTTGCGCAGAAGTAGAGGAAGATGATTTATATCCTTTTATATAATTTCTTGACAATTATTACGTATGGCATTATATTTTATACGTATAAGGAAAAATACTATGCAAAAAAAACTAACGCTTAATATTGACAATGATCTCATTAACTTTGCTCATGCATACTCCCGTCAAAATGGCGTGTCCATTTCAAAATTATTTGAACAATATTTAAGTAAATTAAAAACAAATGATCAAACACAAACACTCCATCCCAAAATACATACGCTATATGGAATCTTTCAAGATTCGCCCATTCCTGATAAAAAAGAATTAAGGAACATATTCAATGAAAAAAGTGCTCATTGATTTAAATATCATTCTTGATTTCTTAAATAAACGAAATTTTCATCAAGAGGCTGCGCAGTTGCTTAACAGGTGCGTTGAAGGAAAATTATCAGGATACATTTGTGCACATGAAGTTACAACATTATCCTATTTTTTATTTAAGGAACAAAAAGATAAGAATAAAGTAGCAGCCATCATTTCATCATTGCTCGATATTTTTCATGTTATTCCGATTGATGAAACGATACTTAAAAATTCATTACTATCACCAATAACGGATTATGAAGATGCGGTAATTGAAGTCAGTGCTGTAGCATTCGATATTGATTATATTCTTTCCCGTAATATCTCCGATTTTAAGCTATCGCGTATTCCGGTATATACGCCTGAACAATTCTTTCTACTGTGAGCATAACAAAAAAACGTCATTGAATGCCGTCGGGATATTGCATCTTTCTTCTGATTGCGCTATAGTCTGAATTACAGTGTAATATTACGTTGTAATATTGTTCTAGTGGAGGGTGATTGTATACCAAGGAATTTTCAGCAAACACACGAAAATCTGCTGCAATGTGCAAAAGAGCAGTTTTTGACGTTCGGCTTTGAACGGGCAAGCATTCGGGAAATTTGCAAGGAAGCTCATGTAACCAACGGCGCATTCTATAATCATTTTACGGATAAGGAAGCACTCTTCGGCGCTATAGTAGACCCGGTTTTTCAAACTATTTCTCAAATGTATAACGATGCCGCAGCGGAGCAGTTCGCATTAGTAAAAAACGATGATCTTTTACAGCTGTGGAAACATGAAGCAGAAACCTTGTGCAGCATGATCGAGTATATCTACGCACATTTTGAAATATTTAAGCTTTTACTGATGTGTTCAGCCGGTACAAAATACGCAGATTTTCAGGATATGGTAGTACGTGCCGAAATGCGGGAAACCAAAAAGTTCCTTGCCGAATTAAAGCGGCGGGGTATTCCTTTTCGGGATTTGGAAGATGATGAATGGCATATCCTTGTACATGCGCATTACGCGTCCCTTGCCGAACTTGTGTTGCACAATTATCCAAAAGAAACCGCATTAAAATATGCTCATACGCTCGCCACTTTTTTTGAGGCGGGATGGAAAGCGGTGTTAGGACTTCCGTAATGGGTGGTGAGCGGGGAAGCAAACTACGGCAGCGATTTTGATCTATCAGGAGATAGTAGGCATCTTTTAACAACTCTGGTTAGATTTTTTATGGAGTGTAAAATAAAAGCCGTACAAATGGCACGGCTTTTATTTACTCAAGTTTGCTCAAGCGCAAACTTGTATATCATCTGCACGTTCTCACTTTGTTGCGAACGTGCGTAAAAAGTCAATCGAAAGTTGATACTTTCTTCTTGACTTTTTATGGAGAGGAGAATATATGGATATTTTAAAAAAGCATATCGGTGCAATCATCTTTCCGGTGATTGTTGCCATTCTCGGCGTTGCGTGCGGCATTCTTCCGTACTTTGCAGTCGCGTCCATTGTTACGCAGCTGATAAACGGCGTAACGGATTACCGTGTTTTCTTACCCCATGTCGTGCTTATCTTTGCAGGTCTGGCAGGTTCGATTATCGGGCATTCGATCTCGACAATCGGTTCGCACAATCTTGCGTTCAGTATTATCGAGGATACGCGAAAGCAGGTGGTCGAAAAACTCAGCCGTCTTTCGATGGGTACGATAGAAGAAAAAAGCAGCGGCAAGTGGTCTCAATTCATGGTGGAAACGGTTGATAAAATGGAACAACCGATTGCGCACGTCATTCCCGAAGTCCTTGCAAACGTGATCATCCCGATTGTCATTGTCGTGGTCATTTTTATATTGAATTGGAAGATCGGGCTTGCAAACCTCGTAACGCTGCCGCTCGGTATGCTCTTTTCGATGCTGATGATGAAGGATTACGAAGCAAAGTCAAAACGCTATATCGAAGCCTCTAAGAAAATGAACGCCACCGCCGTCGAATATATTCAGGGTATCAAAGTGATCAAGGCATTCAATAAATCGGCGTCTTCTTATGATAAGTTTCAAAAAGCGGTGGAGGATAACCGGGACTCGATGCTCGACTGGTATTTGAGCGTGTGCTTTGCGATGGTCGCCGCAATGGAAGTGCTGCCGTCTACGCTCCTTGTCGTACTGCCGGTTGGCTTGTACCTCTTTATGACCGGCGGCATTGCGATCCCTACGCTGATTATGTGCGTACTGCTTTCTTATGCGTCATATAAGCCGCTCCTGAAGGCGATGACGTATACGGACGCGATGGCGAATGTGCGGGTAGTATTCGGCGAAATAAAATCGGTACTCGATTTGCCGGAGCTGGTACGGAGTAATACCGCTCCCGATCCGCAAGGGTACGATGTGCAGTTTGAAAATGTCGTATTCGGCTACGGAGACGGCACGGCGGACAGCGCAAAGGTGTTTGACGGTTTGAACTTTACCGCAAAGGAAGGCGAGCTGACCGCGATTGTCGGTTCTTCCGGCAGCGGCAAATCGACTATCGCAAAACTGCTGGCAGGCTTTTGGAATATCGATAGCGGGCACATCACCATCGGTAAAGCCGACATCGGCAGCATGAGCTTGGAACGGAACATGCAGCTGGTTACCTACGTATCGCAGGAAAACTTCTTATTCAACAAGAGCATTCGGGATAACTTGAAGATGGCAAAAGAAGATGCAACGGATGAAGAGATCGCCGCTGTGTGTAAAAAAGCAAGCTGCGATGAGTTTATTCAGAGCTTGCCCGACGGATATGACACTAATGCGGGGAACGCAGGCAGTAAGTTTTCCGGCGGCGAACGGCAGCGGCTCACCATTGCCCGTGCCCTGCTCAAAGACAGCCCCATCGTTGTGCTCGACGAAGCAACCGCCTATTCCGATCCCGAAAACGAGGCTATTATCCAGCAATCCATCGACAACCTCGTAAAGAATAAGACGGTTATTATGATTGCGCACCGGCTCTCCACCGTTGTCAATGCGGATAAAATCCTTGTATTGGACAAAGGCAAAATTGCCGCAGAAGGCACACATGCGGAACTCTTACAAAATTCTCCGCTCTATCAAAACATGTGGCAGTCCCATATCAGCAGCAGGGATAATTAATTCATAATTAAGAATGCATAATTATGAATTAAAAGGAGTAATGGATGATACGGAATATACGGCTTGAAGATGCAAAGGCTATTAGAGACATAAGCGAGGTTTCGCTCGGCTATAAAACAACGGAGACGGTAACCAAGCTGCAAATTGAAAAACTCCTACAAAACACAGAGCATTTTATACGGGTGTACGAGGATGATGCAACGCACACGGTTGCCGGTTTTATCCATGCCGAAGCATATCAACTCTTATACAACGAACCGGGTTTTAATATTTTGGGACTGGCTGTTTTACCTGAATATCAGCACCGCGGAATCGGGAAACAATTACTGCAAGCAGTAGAAACCGAAGCCGCCGCCCGGAATTACCGCTTTATCCGTCTTAACTCCGGCGAACACCGGATGGAAGCTCATGCGTTTTACGAACACTGCGGCTATACCTGTACCAAATTGCAAAAACGTTTTATAAAGGAATGGTAAGATTATGTTTGATTTACTGAAAAAGATATACGCGATTGCGGGGAAGCAGTCAAAGCGCATAACGGTTATGTTTATCTGCGATATGCTGAAAAGCATGTTTGAAGGTTTTACACTCGGCGGTTTAGGCTATTTTTTACTGACGCTGAGCCGCGCTATATTCCAATCACAGCCGGTTACAAAAAGCAACATCATCACAGTGTTCTGTATTCTGCTGGCAGGTCTGACGGGGAAAATCATTTTTTCCTATATTTCCGACCGGAATAAAAATATCGCGTCGTATACGATGGGGGCGGAGAACCGGCTCGTTATCGGGGATAGACTGAAAAACGTACACATGGGTTATTTTTCCGAAAGCAAGCTCGGCGATATTTCCGGGGCATTGACAACGGTTATTGCCGACGTTGAAACAATCGATATGATGATCCTCGAAATGATGCTTGCAGGCAGTATTCAGACAGTTATCATGGCGCTGTTTGTCTTTCCGTATGATATGGTTACCGGCTGTATCATTTTTATCACATTGGTTGTTGCAACACTATTCAACAATCTGTTTCAAAAAAAGACGGATGCGGTAACGACAAAGCTGACGGAGCTCAAGCTGCAGCTGCGTACCGATATTTTGGAGTATGTACAGGGAATCGGCGTGGTAAAGGCATTCGGTAGAACAAGCGAAGCGCTCAAAAATGTCACGGAGAGTATTAAGAAAAGCAAGACCGGATTCTTTGCCGTAGAAAAGACGCTGACGCCTTCGCTGCTGGTGTTCTCACTGCTGCTCAAATTAGGAACCGTCGCAATTATTGTGAGCGCTCTATACCGTTATTCCGTTGCGGTGATCGATGTTGAAAAAACGCTGATGCTGATTGTCGCAAGCTTTGTGGTGTTCGGCGGCTTTGAAATAGCGGGCACGATGCAGCGGATGCGCGGTGTCGCGGTACAGAATTTGGATACGCTCTTTAAAGTGAAAAATATTCAGGCCTTGCCGGAAGGTATGCAGCTGCCTCATGGGCATGACGATATTGCCGTCAAAAACATTACCTTCGGATACGGCGGTAAAGGACAAACCGAGGAAAAGCTCTTCCGCAACTTGGACGTTCACATTCCGAAAAACAGCACAACCGCCTTGGTCGGCTATTCCGGTTCGGGCAAGACAAGCCTTTGTCAGCTCATTGCGCGGTTTTGGGATGTCGATTCAGGAGCAATACAACTCGGCGATACCAATATAAAAGACTTTGCGTACGATGCGTTTTTATCGAACTTTACCTTTGTATTTCAAGATGTCTATTTGTTTGAAGATACGATAAAAAACAACATCAAATTCGGAAAACCTGATGCAACTGATGGAGAGGTTATCGCCGCAGCAAAAGCCGCGCAGTGCCATGACTTTATTACGGAGCTGCCGAACGGCTACGACACGGTATTACAGGAAGGCGGCAGCAATCTTTCGGGCGGGGAACGCCAGCGTATTTCCATCGCGCGGGCAATGCTCAAGCCTAGTTCCATTGTCATTCTCGATGAGGCAACCTCCAGCGTCGACCCCGAAAACGAAGAAAAACTGATGAGCGCCCTCGATGAGCTTTTAAAGGATAAAACCGCAATCATCATTGCGCACCGGTTGTCGACTATCAAAAACGCCGATCAAATATTCGTCATGGATAAGGGACGCATTGTACAGCACGGTAAACATGCCGAACTGATGCGGCAGGATGGTATCTATGCCCGCTTTGTCGGTATGCGTGAAACCGCCGCCGCATGGAAGGTGTAGAAAAGACAGCTCTTTTGCATTATCATATAAAGCGATCACATCCGATAATATTTTAGAAGTTGAGGTAATCGTTGACAAGTTTTATATTTAACGAATTATTAAACAGTGACAAGCCCGAAGAATTACTGGAGGCGGCCTACCCGTTTGCACATCTGATGATGCAGTACCGCTGCGCATTGCGGGAAGTCCAAACCAAACTGGAAGTTCTTAACACGGAACTGTCGATGGATCACGACCGTAATCCTTTTGAATCGATTGCTTGCAGGATTAAGAAACCTATCAGTATTATCGGTAAATTAAAAAAGATGGGACTGGACATATCGATTGAAAATATCGAGCATCACCTGCATGACGTTGCAGGCATTCGCGTTATTTGTACGTTCCAGAAAGATATTTATATCCTTGCCGAAAAACTCTGTGAACAAGATGATATAAAACTCCTTGCCAGAAAAGATTATATTAAAAATCCTAAACCGAACGGCTACCGCAGTCTTCATCTGATTGTAGAAATTCCCGTTTTCTTTGCCGAAGGGAAAAAGTATATGCAGGTCGAAGTACAATTCCGGACAATCGCTATGGATTTCTGGGCAAGCGTCGAGCATAAAATATATTATAAGAAAGAAATTGATCATAACACCGCTCAATTCACGGAAAAATTGCGGCGCTGTGCAGAGAATATCAATGCCATTGCAATCGAGCTTGAAAATATCAGCAGAGAAATCGAAGCACAAGAAGAACAGGAACAGCCGGAAAGGAAAGCCGCAGCATCTGAACTTCTTGTGCTTTGAACGTTTTTATTGCGCTATTCCTTTCACGATAAACATATTCTGCCAAAAAGCGCTTTCTGCAGTTATTGTTACGGTACCGTCCAGCGTATGTGTTCCTTTTTTCATATACACATCAATTCCATCCGCCTCAAATTTATCGTAGTCATTAATGTCTTTGGGCATACCGACAATCACGGTCGGATCTACAATAGTACCGCCTCACGACGCTCCCATTGCTATGCAATAAACGGCAGTTGCGTTTTGCTTGGTAAGCGCTGCCAGCGCCTTATCATCAAAAACCACATGAGTAACCGGTTTTTCGGACGCGGCAGCAGTTTGCGAACGATTATTCGATGTACTACAGGTTTGAGCCGTCTCTTGCCGCGCTTCACGGCTGCATCCTGCGTAGCCTAATGCCAATACCATTAAGCATATATACGGTAAACTTTTTTTATATATTTTCATTACTATTCCCCCAATAAATGAAATATTATAATGATATGTAATGTCAACACGAACCGGTTCACTTGCCGACGCAAAAGCCGGAAAATATTTTATCCAATATATCGTCGGAGCGTACTTCGCCGGTAACGCTTCCAAGCGCATGGACGGCATCCTCTATATCCTGAATGACGGCGTCGAGCGGATATCCGCTGCGCCCGGCTTCAAGTGCATATCGTACGGCTTCAAGCGCGGCAGTTACCGCTTCTTTTTGCCGCTCCGTACCGAGCGAGACATTTCCGTCCGGCATCGGCAGCGCGGTATCCGCCGTTACCAAATCGACAACGGTATCGATCAGTCTATCCATACCGGCGCCCGTTTTTGAACTCAAGCTCACGGCAGGGTACCGCTGCAAAGCCGCCGGCAGGACTTCCGGCTCTACCTTCCCCGTTTTATCAGCCTTGGTTTGCACAATAATGAGCGGTACGGTATTTCCCCGGATAAATGCAATATCTTCTTCTGCCGGCGGCTTTGTCCCGTCAATCAGATACAGCACAATGTCGGCTGCCGATGCCAGCTCAACACTGCGCCGCACCCCTATCGCTTCGATTGCATCTTCCGTAGCGCGGAGACCGGCAGTATCAAAAATATGCGCGGGGATTCCCTTAAAATCGAGTTCCGCTTCAAGCCAGTCGCGGGTAGTACCGTGAATGTCCGACACTATTGCTCGGTCTTCTTTTAGCAGCGCATTAAAAAGAGAAGATTTACCGGCATTTGTTTTACCCGCAAGCACGAGCCGTACACCTGCCTGATATATCTTTTCCGTTTGCCATGAATCGGCAAGCAGCTGCAGCGCCGAAAGCGGCTTTTTAAGAAGAGTCTCATCAAAACTATCGGCTATTGTCTCTTCATCTTCAGGGTATTCAATTCCCACTTCAAGAGCAGCAAGCGCCGTTATTAAATCGCTCTTTACGGATTCGATTTCCCGGAATACATTGCCCGAAAGCCGGCCTGCTGCTTTTTTCTGTGCAGTATGTGTTTTTGAATCGATAATTTCACGCACTGCCTCCGCGCGGGTTAAATCCGCCTTACCGTGTATAAACGAGCGGAAGGTAAATTCTCCACGCTCCGCTGCGCGGAAGCCGTTTTTAATGCAGAGTCGATAGACGGTTTTTACAACTCCCGGCCCGCCGTGACAGATAATTTCAACGGCATTTTCACCGGTATTGCTTTTCGGAGCACGGTAGACACAGAGGACAACTTCATCGATTTTGACACCTTCATCGTGTATCCAGCCATACACCAGTGAATGCCCCTTTGCCTGTAACAAGGCTTGAGGACGGGAAAAAAAGCGGGATATAAATTCGAGACTCCGCTTCCCGGAAGTACGCACAATACCGAGTGCAGCAGGAGCCAATGCCGTTGCAATAGCGGCAATTTCATCATCGAGTGTGTAATTCAAACGGTTTTATCCTTATCCGTGCGGAGAGTTTAATCCCGCCGCAGCAGCCTTTAGGGCTTACGGGAAAATAGTTTAATAAAGTTCTCTAAGATAACTTCCGGAGCCGGTTGAGCATCCAAAGTTATAAGAAGATTCTTATTTTTATAAAACTCAATTAACGGAAAGGTTTGCTCACGGTAGGTTTCAAGCCGCTTTACAATTGCTTCTATTTTATCATCTTCACGGACAACCAATGTACCGCGGCAATTATCGCAAATGCCTTCAACCCGCGGTTTCATAAACTCAATATGAAAATTCTTTCCGCACGAAGGGCATAGCCGCCTACCCGACAACCGTTTAATAACTGCCTCATCTAAAATATCAAAATTTATGACGGCATCAAGGCTGCAAAACCTTTCCAGCATTTCCGCTTGTACAATTGTCCGCGGAAAGCCGTCCAAAATAAAACCTTGACGGGCATCAGCCTGCTCTAATCGTTCCTTTACCAGAGCTGCTGTGGTTTCATCATCGACAAGTGCACCGGAATCGATGATTTTTTTTATTTTATCTCCCAACTGAGTATGATTTTTTATAGCGGTGCGGAACATCGAACCTGTTGAAATATGAGGAATACCGTAATATTTTGCAGCTTCCGATGCTAAAGTTCCCTTTCCCGCCCCCGGAGGGCCTAAAAATACCAGTTTCATATACCGCCTCTATGCTAAATTTTTATACCCGGTTGAAAAGATATAAGTCAGGCAAAGTATGACAGCTTTCTGCATCGAGTTCCCGTTTTACACTCAAATCGCTTACCAACCCGAGTTTAAAATGATAGTGAATGGGGTCATACCCTTCCCGTTCCGCATGAATATAAAAATTGAAAATACGTTTCTCTCCTAATTCAGAAGCAAGGACGGGAAACGGCCAAAAGGTATAGGTGCCCGGTGTTTTCTGAGAAATTGTATAGGGATTATCCCAGAGGTGATTCATCTGAGCAACTAAGGTGTCTTCCAAATATAAAGCAACGGGAATGTCAAAAACAGGAGAAAACGTTTGACCGTCTAAGATACGTCCCGTAATGGTTGGAAAATTAAATACATGGCCGGAAGGCAGTACTTGCTCTGAGGATGTATGGGAACGCTTTGTACTCAGAACAGTTTTCATACCTTCAAATGCCAATGTCGAAATATCGGCAAGAAGCTGATTTTTTTCCGACTGATCAATCTGTAAAAAATGCGCCATACCTCTACCGGAAGCGGTATACCGCGGTTTAATCCGATTTAAAACAAAACAAACCGTATCCAAACGGCATTGCATACAATTACACGTAAACCACGGTTCGTCCTTATCTTTTGCAGCATCAAAGACTTTGTTTACTTCATTGTATACGAAATCTTCCATAAGGTTATGTATTGTCATTACAAAAACTCCTATCTAATTAGTGTAACGTAACATCATAGATTTTGCAAGCTGTTTTACAGCTGCCTTAGTCTTATTCCTACCACAAGCCCGATAGCAATCATCGCAGTCCACAACGAAGAACCGCCGTAGGATAAAAATAGAAGCGGAATCCCCGTGATCGGCATAAATCCCATGACCATCCCGATATTTACAACAAAATGAAAAAACAGCATTCCAACGATACCGGCTGCAATGAGTTTACCGAACAAATCATTCGTCTTTTTGATTGTAAGGAATATCCGCACAAAGATAATTGCATAAAGAGCAAATACCAAAAGGCCGCCGAGAAAGCCCCATTCTTCCGATAAAATACTGAAAATAAAGTCCGTACTCTGTTCAGGTAAAAAACGGTAATGGCTTTGCGTTCCTTTTAAAAAACCTAATCCTGCTTTTCCGCCCGAACCGATTGCCGTCATCGATTGAATAATATTCCATCCTGCACCGCGGGGGTCGCTATTAGGGTCTAAAAAGATAATAAGCCGCTTCATCTGGTAGTCTTTTAACACCCTACTGCCGACTAATGCACCGGACAAAGAGACGGCAAGAATACCGAACACATAACCGATCCAGTAATAATACCGTTTTTTTAATAAAAGGTATCCGATTGCGGCAATAATACCCGCACCGATAACGGAAAAAATAATCAGCAGCGTGATATTTTTATTACCTAAAACTTTGACCGCAAGAGAAGACCGGCGCAAAATAGTCCGTTCCCAAAGAGGCAGCAGTGTGAATATAAGCGTACAAGCGGTCATTCCCAATACGCCGAACACATACCTAAGCGGAATGCCGGCTATAAAACACATAATCAAAAAAATCGGAAGATACACGGAGGCTGTTCCAAGGTCAGGCTGCAGCAGAATTAAAAACATTGGAATGACCATAATAACGGCAGCTTTTATAAACCGGCGCAGTTCGGGTTCATTCTGGGATCGGGACAAATACCATGCAAGAAATAATATATAAATAATTTTTGCAAATTCCGAAACCTGTATGCCGAAATCGCCGATACCGATCCAGCTTGTCGCGCCTTTGACGTTTTTTCCGAATAGCCGCGTATAAACCAATAAGAGCATCGTAATGACGTAGAGCAATAAAGAGCGATCGGCGATTTTTGTATAGTCGTACACGGCAACCGCAAACAGCAAAACCAATCCCGATGACACCCAAATAAGCTGTTTGATATATTCATTAGAAACCGATATACCGTCGGAATTAACTCCTGAAGAATAAATAAAGAGAATACCGATAACCGATAGAGCGATTACGGCTAAAAAAAGCAGATAATCAAAATTGGTAATATTTCTAAGATTCATTCTTGCCGCATCCTTACCGCCGGTGCAAAGCGCTTACCGCCGAGAGCTTCAAGGGCTTCTTCGTACGTTTGATCGGCAAAGATACCCTGAAAAATAATATTCGTCGCATAAGGCGCCCACCACTCCCATTTATTCTGAGCCTCAACCAGTACAACAACTATAACAGCGTCTTCCGCCGGGGCATTATACGGTCCGTAAGCCGCCATCCATGAATGCCATCTATCCGTAAGGCCTACTTCAGCCGTACCGGTTTTTCCTGCAAGCTGGACAATCTTGTTGTGCATCGGATACCGTGCAGTACCGTCGGTAATCGTATACCGCATATCGGCTCGAACCTGTGCGAACACTTCCGGCGGAATATCGCTTTGCTGCAATATCTCGGGCTTTTTTTCAAAAACAAGTTCGTTGGTACCGGGAGAGCGGACTTCTTTTAACAGATGAGGCTTATAGATTACACCGCCGTTCACAACCATTGCCACCATGTTTGCAACCTGCAAAGGAGAAGCGAGCATAAACCCCTGCCCGATAGCCATATTCATCGTATCGCCGCCGAGCCATTTTTCGTGGAACCGCCGCTCCTTCCAGACGGGGTTAGGTACCTGACCGCTTGCTTGACTCGGTAAGTCGATTTCGGCCGATTTGCCGTAACCGAAGTCGCGGACATAATCGACCATCTTATCGATTCCGAGGTTATCGCGGCATACCGTCCAGTAATAAATATCGCAGGACTGCGCAAGTGCATTCCGTAAATCCAAATATCCATGCCCCGGCCGCCTGATATGGCAGCGGAATAAATGGTTACCGTATTCCACTTCGCCGGAACACTGTACTTTCTTTTCAGGAGGGAAGGCCTTTTCCGCAAGGATAGCGGTTGACATAACAATTTTAAACGTCGAAGCAGGCGGATAGCTTGCATTGACCGCCCTGTTTAATAGAGGATTACGGGTATCATGCAAGAGCTGAGCATACATCTCATTACCGTTATCATTTAAGAAAAGATTGGAATCAAAATAAGGATACGACACAAGGGCAAGGATTTCTCCCGTTGCCGGTTTCAATACAACAGCTGCACCGATACGCGGCCCAAGCGCATCTTCCGCCAATTCCTGAATTTTCCGGTCGATGGTCAAAATCAAATTATTTCCCATCTTAGGAGGAATCACCGTAGTGCTGTTCTCAATTAACCGTCCCTTTGCATCAACCGTACGGTACTCGCTGCCGTCCTCTCCGCGCAGCCATTCGTCATAGTATTTTTCGATACCGGCCTTACCGATCGAAGTATTCGCCGTATAGCCTTTATTATAAAAGGTCTTGAGTTCTTCTTTTGTTATATCGCCGACATAGCCGAGAATATGGGAGAACGAGCGCGTTTCAACGTAGTTGCGCATCGGTTTTGAATGCCACGACACGCCGGGCAGTTCATCGATGTTCTCCGCAAGCGAGGTAATAACTTCGTAGGGAAGATTGGAACGTATTTCGACGCTCTGAAAGGAGCGGCGGATATTTTGCGGGAGTTTTTTTTCAACTTCTGCAACAGGAATTTGAAGCAGCCCAGCAAGGCGTGCCATTACCGTAGGCAGCGCCGCTTTAGGAATTTCTCCGGGAATAACCGATACGGCGAAGGTATTGGTATTGAGCACCATCGGGATATTTGCATTGCGGTCAAATATTTCTCCGCGCTGCGCCGGTATCCGTTCCGAACGCTGCGATATTGTTTGAGACTGTTTTCTAAACTGCGCACCTTGAACAATCTGCATAGAAAACAATCTAAAGATATATATCACCAATACACAGAAAACAAAGATGCTGAAATATTTCAACCGTTTATTAATTTGTTGAAAATCCTGCTCGTACATAAACTCACAGTTCCCTTATTTCAAAAGCGTTCGGAAATAATCCAAGTAACATAAATAATAACGGAGCACAAACGGCATTGCCCGCCGCTTCAATCCAAAAAGTCAGAGCAAGTAAATTATATACCTGAATACTCTGCCCGAATAGGATATTCAATATGAATAGAATACCCGCCTTCAAAAATGTAGCGGAAAGGCCGAGTATGAACGGAAAAAAGAAGCGGCGTACATTATATTTTCGGTACAGCAATCCGTAAAGGAAACCGAGTACGGTAAATACAAAAGAATGGAGCCCCATCGGCGCGAGGGACAGAAAATCGAAAATAAGTCCCGAAAAAAAACCTGCCGTAACGCCTGCAACGGTTCCGTTATGCAAGGCAATATAAACCACAAGAATTAAAATTAAATCGGGCAGCGCAGGTAAAAACCGGATATGAGACAGAATAGCCGTTTCAAATATACCGAGCAAAAAGGCAGCGGCAATAGTCCACAAAACAACCCTTCTCACTCTGCCGCCCCCTCGTTAGTCCCCGACATATCCAGTACAAATACATAATCAAGCCGGGAAAAATCGATAATCGGCTGTACCGTCAACTCAAGATAGGTTTCATAATCATGCACTCTAATACCGGTTACGACACCGATAGGGCTGTCTTTAGGGAACAAGTCATTTTCACCCGATGCAAGAATTCTATCGCCGATGCTTATTTCGTCCTTAGCCCGTTTTTGTACATAGCGCATAATCAGCGG
Organism: Treponema vincentii F0403; assembly: GCF_000412995.1. Taxonomy (NCBI): domain Bacteria; kingdom Pseudomonadati; phylum Spirochaetota; class Spirochaetia; order Treponematales; family Treponemataceae; genus Treponema; species Treponema vincentii. Next base: position 598,157 of record NZ_KE332512.1, read on the forward strand.
AAGGTCGGCCGTACCTTGACCGTTCACCAACCCCCGATGTTTTGTCGTTTGAACGGATGCGGCAACATAACATTGATAATCATATATTGGGATAATCATACTGCTATCCCTGCCGGTTTGTACTATTTTACCGACCAAGCCGACATTACTGCCCTGAAACGCCAGTACCGGCATATTTTTACGCACGCCGTGTTTTGCACCGCGGTTAATGATAATGCCGGAATAGAGATTATCGGGATCAAATCCGGAAATCTGCGCCGGAATATTCTTATAGGCAATCGTATCCGCAAAACCGAGAAGTTCTTTCAATTCTCTGTTTTCGCGGCGTATATCGGCATTGGAACGCTGTAAAAGCTCGTAGTCTTTTAGTTTTTCGCTGAGCTCCAGATACTTTGAACGCAGTTCCGCAAGTTCCCGCACTGCCGACACCGTATCCGTTACGAATGCCGACACCGAATGCACTGCGTTCTCCGTCCCAGCGGCAACCGAAAAACCGACCGATTTAAAATCGATGATAAACCGGCCGCCGGAAAAGGTCAGTAAAACGGAAGATATGATGAGCAGAAATATCAGCAAAAAAACATCAAGCTTTATTCTAAATGAAAATTTTCTTTTCATTGTATTAGCGGTTTAAACTCTCGTACAAACTGCGGTTACCCGACATATCCTTATACACATCGTAGTATTTCCCGGCGCCGATCGCCACGCAGTCCATGGGGTTTTCGGCAAGGATAACCGGGACGTGCGCTTCCTTAGAGATAAGTTTGGGCAAACCTTTCAGCAGAGACCCGCCCCCGGTCATTACGATGCCCCGCTCGACAATATCCGCCGCCAGTTCCGGAGGAGTTTGAGCGAGCGTTGTTTTTATCTCTTCGACAATCTGGGTAATGGGTTCGCGCAGCGCCTCGCGTACCTCCACCGAATCGATTTCGAGGCGGCGGGGGAGTCCGGTAATGGCGTCCGTTCCTTTAATTTCTACACGCTCCATATTCTTTTCGGGGAACGCATTACCGATTTCAATTTTAAGACGCTCGGCAGTTTGCTCGCCGATGATGAGGTTGTGCACGGAACGGATGTGCTTAATGATAGCCTGATCGAATTCGTCGCCGCCGACGCGGATTGCATTGGTAACAACCATGCCGAGCAGCGAAATAACCGACACTTCCGTTGTACCGCCGCCGATATCGCATACCATATTGCCGGCAGGTTCGGTAATCGGGATATTCGCGCCGATGGCCGCTGCAAGCGATTCTTCAAGCACTTCGACGCTGCCTGCCCCCGCTTTCAACGCGCTTTCGTGTACGGCGCTGCTTTCCACATCGGTAATACAGCTCGGTATTCCGATAACCATGCGCGGCTTAATAAGCCGGTGGCGCGGCAGAATTTTGGAAATAAAGTACCGGATCATTTTTTCAGTCGTATCTTTATCAGCTATAACACCGTCTTTCAGCGGCCTGATAGCGATAATATTACCGGGCGTTCTCCACAGCATCCGTTTAGCCTCGGCGCCGACCGCCACTACCGATTTTGTCCCGCGCTCCACAGCGACAACCGAAGGTTCATTAACGACAATCCCCTTCCCTTTTATATAGATAATAGTATTACAGGTTCCTAAATCGATGCCTATATCGGCAGAAAATCTTTTAAAAAAGCCCATACCCCGAACGTTCCTCCTATTGTGAACCTCTAAAAACTTCAGTTTTTAGAGGTTTTCCTTAGATTTAGCCGCGATGTTTAAAATTAAGTCATTATTGTATAAAGACTTAATTTTAAACTCGTCGGGCATCTCTAAAATCTAACCAAGTTTTTAGAGATGCCCATGCTATTTTATATTTAATTTTGCACGCGTTTCCGCATGTATGGGATTCAGCCGTATTGCAGAGCGCCATTCATACCGCGCTTTTATCATATCCCCTTGCATTTCATATATCAGACCCAGACCGTAATGCGCATCTGCAGAATTGACATCTTTTTCGAGCACGGTGTTAAACTGCTCCAGCGCCTCTTCCGGCTTGTTCTCCTCCAAAAAGAGAAGCCCAAGCTGATTCCGGCACCGTACCTCCAGCACGGCATCGCCGGTTTTTTTTATCGTTTCAAAAAGATAGAGTTTTGCATTTTGTATATCGCCCTTCTTTTTATAATTTTCCGCCACGGCATACAGCACAAAATCCGAAGGATTCACCGCAAGCGCTTGCGTAAACGCCTCTATCGCCTTATCGGTATCGCCTAATAAAGAAGCCGCCATACCGCGGAATTCGGATAAATCGCTTGCATCGATACCGCCGGTATAGGCCTCATCCAAATACTTGACGGCAAGATCTGCGTAGTAATACCCCTGTTGGTAATAGGCCTTACCGAGCACATAAGCGATTTTAGGAATATCTTTATCTTTCGTCAGATAAAGAGCCCTGCGTAAATGCACGATGGCTGCAGTAAGATAGTCGGCGCCGATGGATAAGTCGGTTTGTTCGGCAAAAAGATAGTAGGCTGCAAACCCGTGCAGTGCAAGCGCAGTTCCGTCCATCGGCCGCTTTTCTAAGATTTGCGCGGTCTTTGCATACACTTCCGCATAATCGTTATGTTCCCAATCGGTATACACTGTGTTCATCGAAGGTACACGGAAATAACGCGACCGATAAATGCCGAGAAAAAATACCGCACCGGCAACAATGAAGGCAATGCACAAAAAAAGAAGCACATACCGTACGATATGCGATTTGGAAGAATACTGTGTGCTGCCGTGCTGCCTCGATTTCATAGGTTCTTAATTACTATCCTTCTATAAAAATAAAAATAGAGAGCCGTAAGCCGGATTCTGTCTGCGAACAGGGTAACCATCTATCTTATTGCTGCATTGCTGCAGAAATTTCCGCAATCAACCCGTAAATAGAGGATCGGATATCCTTTACTATTCAATTTTGCTCCTGATGAGGCTTGCACTGCCGCCCCGTTACCGGAAGCGCGGTGGGCTCTTACCCCGCCTTTTCACCCTTACCGTTTTACCGGCGGTTTATTTTCTGTTGCGCTGTCTGTCGCCTGCATTTTACAACACAAGCGCCCGGCCGTTAGCCGGCATCATCTCCGAAGGAGTCCGGACTTTCCTCCGTATACACGGCGGTTACCGGCTCTCTATCTTAACGCTTCTTAATCCTCGCCGCTTTCGGATTCATCATAATCGGACGAATCGTCCAAGTCGGCTAAGCTGCCCATATCCATATCGTCAAAAATCATATCTTCAGCAGAGTCCTGCCCGCTTTCCTGATAATACAGAATTCTACTGCAATAGGGGCAGTACATGATATTTTTTCCTTCCCGTACTTCAATAGCAAATTGAGCCGATAGGATCATGTGGCAGCCCATACAGACATTACCTTGAACGGGAACAATACCGATGCCCTGTTTATTTTTGATAATACGATCGAATTTAAACAACGTATCGCTATCCAGATCGGGAGCAATCCGCTGTTCCCCTTCGGCGAGTTCGGCGAGTTCAGCTTTCTTTTCGGCAATTTCCTTTTCGATCATTGCCTTCCGTTCATCAAGCTCCTGCTCTTGCTGCTTAATCAGCGCCTCTTCGTTTTTAATTTCCTCGTCAAGCCGTTTGTGATTCGCTTCGTTTTTCAGGATTTCCTTCCGCAATTCCGCTTCTTTTTTGGTTGACTCCTGAATTTCCCGATCGAGGGCATCGTATTCCCGCTGCGTCGTAATGCCGTCCATACCTTTTTCGGCACGTTCGCGCTTCTGTTCGGTTTCAAACAACTCCGCTTTCAATGTACCGATTGTTTGCCGTATCGCTTCATCATCGGTATTCTTCTTAATATAATTGGTTTTATACCGCGCCAACAATTCTTCCTGTTTTACCAACAGTTGCGGCGCCTCTAAAATTTCAGTATCAAGCTGATTCTTCCGTGCAAGAATATCCTGCAATTCACGCAGTTTATCAAAAATCTCCGCTGTAACCATCGTCTCTCACTCCCCTATGTATCCAAATAATCTTTTAATTTGGTGCTTTGTTTAGGATGCCGTAGTCTGCGCAATGCTTTCGCCTCAATTTGGCGAATGCGCTCACGCGTTACATTAAAATATAAGCCGACCTCTTCCAAGGTCAACGCATACCCTTCATCCAATCCGAACCGCATCTTGAGTACTTCCTGTTCTCGCAACGGCAGACACGACAATACACTGCGCAGCTGTTCCTGCAAAAGAATATACTCGGTCAAATTCGACGGATTTTCGACATCCTTATCTTCGATAAAGTCGCCGAGCGAAGAATCTTCTTCTTCTCCGATCGGAGTTTCAAGCGAAATAGGTTCACGAGCCACGTTTTTTACCTGTTTAACCCGCTCGACATTCCATCCGAGCTGTACGGCAATCTCTTCATCGGTAGGCTCCCTGCCGAACTTCTGCATCAGCTGCCGCGATTCGCGGGTAACCTTGTTAATCTGCTCGATCATGTGCACCGGCACGCGGATTGTCCGTGCTTGGTCGGAGATGGAACGCGTTATCGCTTGCCGTATCCACCACGTTGCATACGTTGAAAATTTATACCCCTTGCGGTATTCAAATTTTTCGACAGCCTTTATTAAGCCGATATTGCCTTCCTGAACCAAATCGAAAAAGTGCAATCCCCTATTGGTATACGTCTTTGCAATCGACACAACCAGACGCAAATTGGCATTAATAAGCTTATCTTTTGCTTTTTTCAGCATCGCATGGCCGTGACGAATTTCCTTTGCAAGCGCGATAATATCTTCGGTCGGCGCTTCAAAGTCATATTCAATCTTCCGTACTTTGCGGATTAGTGTTTGAATATGCGTATAAATGTCGCGGATGTCATTTGCCGTCATACCAAGCTCTTGTTCCAGCTTCTGTCGCTCACGGGGAATAGCGAGCCGTTTTCCAAGCTTCCGTAAATCGGAATACGCCCGTACGCCGAGCTGCCGCTGTTTCTTTTCGCGCCGGCGGCGGTATTCCCGTATCTTTCGTGCCGCCTCTAAAAAATGGTCGGAAATTTTCTCGATTTCTTCGGTTTGAAATTCAATCTTTTGTAAATAATTGAGAATCTTCTTCCGTGTTTTTTGTAAGTCTTCATCATCCAAAAAGCTGGCAAGCGTTTCTTTATCGTACAGCTTCTTTTTTAAGAGGATATAGGCCTTTATATCAGGATAAATAGGTTTTAATTGTTCGCCGTACGATTGGCGAAGCCGTTTCTTTTCGGCATCCTCGTAACTCAACTCTTTCCGGGGTTTATTGCTTTCGGAAGAACTGATTTTGGCAAAAGCTTTTTGAGCGATCATTTGAACTTCGGAAATCAATACCCCCGAGTTTTTTATCGCATTTTTGATGATATTTTCTCCATCTTCCATTGCTTTGGACAAAATAACTTCCTGTTCGGCTGTCAGCAAGTTTTCCTTACCGATATCGCGCAAATAGAGTTTAATAGGATCGTCAACGATTGCTTCCCTATCGTTATTCAAAAGCTTCTTATGGGTATCTTCAGGTTTGGAAAATTCAGGTTCGTTGCCCGATTCAAGCTCTGCTTCTTCAAAGAGCTGTTCTTCGGCCTCAAGCTCTACTTCATCAAGCTCATCGGTAAATACATCATCGTTTTCCTCAACGGCATCATCGATTACTTGAATCTGCTCTTGTTCGAGTAAATCAAGAATCTCATCCATCACGGTCTCGGACGAAGTCATTTTTTCAGGCAATAAATCGGAGAGTTCGTCCCACGTCAAAGTTTTATGTTCCTTTGCATGGGCAATTAACTTTATAATAATAGGATCTTCAGAGATATCTATCATCTACGTTGTTTCCTTTAATTCCGCAAGCATTCTATCGATATGCAGCTTCTCACTCAGCAAATCATTAGTATGCCGAATTTCATCAATATCACCGCTTTCGCGTACTGCTTGCAATTTACGGATTATGAGTTCCTTTTGCCGCTGTAAAGCATTTTGTTTAATATAGTAGATACCGTCATGTACCAGTTTATCGGGATTTTCTGCAAATTCACCTTTAATAATTGCACTGCTTACGGCATTCTTCAAAGTTTCGGAAGGACAATGCGCTAATAAGCTGTCATACGTATTTGCATCGGCACGATAACATTCTTCTAATACAATAAACAAATCCTTCGCAGCAGGATCCTCAAAATCATCGGAAGTCAACTCTGCCCGCATTTTTTTAAATAGATAAGGATTTGCAGCTGCTGCAAGCACAATCCTCAGCTCCGCGGTCATCTTAAGCGCAGTGCGCTTTTGTGTTTCACTTTTTCGTGTAGGCGGTACCCGTTCTTGTCTTTGGTCATACTGTATATAATCAGTAAATAACGCTTTTGAGCTTATACCCAAGTCCGCCGAAAACTTATGTATTGTTGACTCTTTTTGAATATCGGATTCCAATACCTCAATATAAGGGAATAGAAAAGCTGCAGCCTGAGCCTTTCCTTCGGGACTCACCACATCAAACCGCCCAACGGCAATTTGAATAAGATAATCACTGTCTAAAATAGCATGTTTTACCAGTTCCGTCAAGCTTTCGGCACCCTTACGCACCAGTATCTCGGCGGGATCCTTCCCTTCCTTGATCATCAGAACCCGTACCTGTAAATGTCCGGCGCGGCAGAGCTTTATCGCCTTGTACGTCGCCTGTTGACCGGCAAAGTCGGAATCAAAAGAAAGAATGATGGTGTCGGCAAAGGATTGAATAAGCCTTACCTGTTCTTCCGTTAGAGCGGTTCCCAAGGGAGCAACGGCATTGGTGATGCCCGCTTGATGAAAGGCGATAACATCCATATAGCCTTCGCAAAAGATGACCGCTTTTTCTTTTCTGATCTGCGCAAGCGCCTGAGAAAATGCAAAAAGCGTCTCACCTTTTTTATACTGCGGCAAATCCCCCGTGTTCAGGTATTTCGGTCCTTCACCTTCCAAAATCCGGCCGCCGAAAGCAACCGGTTGTCCGTGCCGGTTGCAGATGGGGAACATAATTCTATTAGAAAAAAAAGAAACTTCGGGATGCTTTTTGGAAAAAAGTCCCGACTTTGCTAAAAATTCTGCGGAATACCCCTTTGTCTGCAAAAACTTAAAAAGCCAGCGGCGGTCAGCCGGCGCATAGCCGAGATTAAACTGTTCTATCATTTCGGCGCTTACGCCTCTTCCCGCCAAATACCGCAGCGCAGCTGCACCTTCGGGAACGTGAAGCAAAAAATAATGAAAGGTACCGCTCACTCTTTTATATAATTCAAGCAGCGTCTCTTTAATTGAATCTTCCGGCGCGGGACTGTAACTTCCTTCGGCATAAACCACGGGAATACCGGCGCGTTTTGCAAGCGCTTCCACCGCTTCGGTAAAAGAGAGTTTTTCCATCTCCATAAGGAATTTGACGGTAGACCCGCCCGCGCCGCATCCGAAGCAGTAATACATTTTCTTATCCGGAATAACGTGAAAAGAAGGCGTTTTTTCGTTATGAAATGGGCAACACCCCCACCAATCGTGCCCGCGCTTTTCCAAATGGGTGTAGTTTTCGACAAGCGACACTAGATCGGTATGGTTGTTTACCGCATCGATTGTTTCAGTCGTAATTTTTGCCATCGCGGTCAGCGCCCTGCAGCCCGTTTTAAAATAATGGCGCCCGCTCTTGCGTGTTCCGTTAAATTCCTTGTAAATACATGCGTGCCCGTTTCAGCATCTTCCAAACGGAAATAAAGATAGTCGCTTTTTTCGGGATTACAGGCGGCATATAAAGCCGTCATTCCGGGGTTTGAAATCGGCCCGGGAGGAAGCCCCCTCCATTTATATGTATTATACGGATGATCGATTTCCAAATCTTTATTCAGCAAGCGTTCGGAATGCGGTTTATGCTGTACTTCCGTAAGAATATATTCGACGGTAGCGCACGATTGCAGTCCCATCCCGATTTGTAAGCGGTTTGAAAAGACGCCGGCTATTTTTGCCGCCTCTTCCGGCACGCGGTATTCCCGCTCGATAATACTTGCTAAAATAACCGCCTCATAACGCTGTACGGGATCGGTAGGGAAATGAGGGATGGCAGCGGTTTTACTAAAAAAATTGTCCAGCATTGTCGTTACAACCCGCTCTGCCGTTTCATCGTATGCGAAAAAATAGGTATCGGGAAATAAGAAGCCTTCGGCGGAATCGCCGAGAATTCCGTAAGATTGCAGCAAAGCTTCGTTTTCTGCTGCGGCGAGGAAATCACCAGCAACAACAACATGCCGGTCTTCAAGGATTGCTGCCGTTTTTGAGAGTGTCAGTCCCTCCGGTACGGTAACCTTGATCAATTCTTGTTTCCCTGCCTGTAAATAGGTGCAGAGCGTGGGCACCGACCAAGCGGGAGAAAGTTTATATGTCCCAGCTTTAATTGATTTATTAGAAAAACGAAAGTATAGATATGTCGGATACTCAAACCGGATAAGTCCGGCTGCTTTTAAATCGGCAGCGATTGACCGTGAAGAAGTACCTCGTTTAATAGTAAAAAGTTGTTCTGCAGGGTTTGCATCAAAAGAAGCAGGTGTATAAATAACGGCAGCCCCTGCTGCAATCAGGAGAAGACATACCGATAAAAGCATTATTAAACAAAAGCGTTTTTTTTTCATATACGTTACCGGCCGCTATAGAGCTGTTCTGCTTCGCCGATAGTAAGATTTCTATAAATATACTTTTCAGCAAAAGCATTGAATGAATAAAGCTCATCAGGCAATGGAAGATTCTGTCTAAAAAACGAAGCAAGCGCTCTGAGTTCGGAATCGGTAAATCGGTAAATAGGTAGTTCCTCGTTCATAAGTATAAATCAATTCCTTCAACAGCGCTGAATATTTCGAGCTTATCGGCGCCGACATAATCGCAGTAATGCTGAGCACTCGATTGTATCGAAAGGATTTTTTTATCGTTATACGTCGGCTCATGATGGAAAAGTGCTAATTTTTTAATACCCCACGAAGTTGCAAAATCAATAGCAAGAGAGAACGTTGAATGCCCCCAACCTATTTTTTCGATAGAATCGGTCATGGTGTACTGCGCGTCGATAATCAGCAGTTCCACATCACTATAAAATGCGATATTGGCATCATTTTTTTCAAAATCTTGGGGGCGAAGTTCCGTATCGGTAGAAAAGATTATTTTTTTTTGATTATCGAAAATTGAATAGGCTACACAGCCGCCCGGATGACGCACCCGATGCCACCCTATCTTGGTATTGCCGATATGAATATACGGTTCATCCGGTGCAATGCAACGGAATTCAAACTTTGCAGTAAAGCCGCCTTTTCCGAACATCGTAATCGGGAAATACGGCCATTTCATCTGCTCTTCCAAAAACTCCCGCATTTTAGGGCGGGTACTGTACACGATAACAGTATTACGCGAATCATACGCAGGGCCGAAAAACGGAAGTCCCTGAACATGATCCCAATGGAAATGGGAAAAAAAGAGATGATAGGTTTGCGGCCGGTCAAAATAGTCAAACCGGTTTTGTAAATTAATTCCTAATTCGCGGATACCGGTACCCGCATCAAAAATAATGTGGTTTCCCTCTTCGGTTTCTACCTCTACGCAGGTAGTATTTCCGCCGATAGTACCGAAAAGCCATGGAGGTAATGAGGCGATAAAGCGTTCCCGTGCATCTTGATCGGTAATATCTTTTTCGGTTATCCGTTGAACGACGGCAGAAATTTTCGCTTGAATTTGCGCTGCGCTCAGCGGAGTTGCAATCGAACCGCGAACGCCCCAAAAATGTACCCGCATACACTCCTCTAGTTTTCGGTGAAATTTCTGCTTTCGCCGGTTTTCTTTCGTCGAATGACAGGAAATTGTTTTGCAGTATCAAGCAAGTCTTGAATTTCTTCCGCCGAATACCGCTTACCGTGATTTATTCCGGAACAGCTGCGGGCATTTGCATTCCAACGCTGCTCATTTTCGAGTAAATAATCCCAAAACGGATATGAAGAGCATTGAAAAGGCCGATAATTATATGCAATACAGCCATTATTCCATAAGATACAATCATAATTCGGAAGTTCTTTTAAGCAAAGATACTCGTATCCGTCCCCTTTGGGTACCCACCGGCAATATTTTTGAATAAAAACCGGCCGTTCCAACGACGCCCATGTTTGCAAATTTTGAAGATCCCGGGGAGACAAATACACAAATCCCGGATCATAACGGCAACACGCCGAACACTGGCCGCATGAAAAGCATAAACCGCCTTTCCAAAATAAGCTTTGCTGCAAAAACTTCTCCGTTGTAATTATCTTAATTATATATGAAAAATCTTGCCGTTTCAAGCATTTTTATCGGAGTTTTAAGCCATAATTCTTAACAAGAAATTACCTTGTAAGAAATATTTTTCCTCGTAAGAAATATTACAAAATGTCTAATACCATTGACATTACAATATGCATAATCACTCTTGACAAAACAAGGTAGTATGCACTACATTTATAGCATGAAATATGTAGGCTTTACTACATAAAGACAGCTGTTATATGTAGTATATACTATGAAATATCGTTTAAAGCTGGAACAGAAGAGAAGCTGCGACCTAAAACGTGAGCGGCTGATGCAGTTTTTTACACGGGAGTTTATATGAACAAGAAAATACGATGGACGGCGGTGTTTACCGCAATGGCGGTGTGTATTATCGGAGCAGCCGGTATTACAGGATGTTCAAAAAAAGATAATGCGGCGGTAGGCGGCACGGATGCAATGCACCCTAAGCGCGTGGTAACAACGTTTACCATTTTGCAGGATATGGCGCAGAATATCGCAGGAGATAAGATACTCGTCGAATCGATTACCAAGCCGGGCGCGGAAATTCACGAGTATGAACCGACACCGCTCGATATTGTCAAGGCTCAGTCTGCGGACTTGGTGCTGCGCAACGGGTTGGGACTTGAGCGCTGGTTTGAAAAGTTTATGGGCAACGTAAAAGATGTACCGAGCGTTACCTTGAGCGACGGGATTGAGCCGATAGGTATCGGAGAAGGGCCGTACAACGGTATGCCGAACCCGCATTCGTGGATGTCCCCGAAAAACGCGCTTATCTATGTAGAAAATATCCGGAAAGCCTTTGTGAGTTTAGACCCTGCCAATGCGGATACCTACAATGCAAATGCGGCGGCTTACAGCGAAAGTATTAAAAAGATCGATACCTTCTTAACCGAAAAGCTTTCGGAAATTCCCGAATCGCAGCGGTGGCTGGTAACCTGCGAAGGCGCTTTTTCGTACCTTATCCGCGACTGCAATATGAAAGAATTGTACCTGTGGCCGGTCAATGCCGATGAGGAAGGCAGCCCGCAGCAAATTCAAAAGGTAGTCGATACCATCCGGCAAAATAATATTCCCGTCGCTTTTTCCGAAAGCACCATCAGCAATAAGCCGCAGCTGCAAGTTTGTAAGGAAACAGGCGCCTATTACGGCGGTATCTTATATGTCGACTCTTTGACGTATGAAGATGGCGATGCGCCGACCTATCTGAAAATGCTTGAATACAATGCAAATGCAATCGTAAAGGGCTTTGAGGATAGCCGCCGTTGAACATGTACATCCATGTACATGTTCAACATGGAACCACCGCCATCCATGGCGCTGTTGAGCAGTTGCACGTCCGTGTACAACCGCTCAACGATGAGTTTTTGCAAAGCAAAAACTCACTCCTGTATGGAACCACCGCCATCCGTGGCGGTACTGAATGCGCGTTCCGTGCACGAATTGAATAACTGAGCCGAGAAGGAGAGACGTATGGTGATACATTCGCTGCGGCATGCGGCTTATAGTAATAATGGAAGTAGAAATATGGACGGTAAGATAGAGCAGTCCGTTGAGTTGGCGGTACAGGATGTCAGCGTTGCCTATAATAACGGTCATGTTGCCCTCTACGATGCGTCGTTTACCTTGCAGAAGGGGACGATTACCGCATTGGTCGGCGTAAACGGCAGCGGAAAGTCTACGCTTTTTAAGACCATCATGGGTTTTATTAAACCGATGAGCGGCTCCGTAACCATCTGCGGAAAGCCGATCCGTACAGCACAGAAGCAGCACCTGCTTGCCTACGTGCCGCAGTCGGAAGAGGTGGACTGGTCGTTTCCGGTGAGTGTGTGGGATGTGGTGATGATGGGACGCTACGGCTATATGAATTTTCTCCGCATTCCGAGCAAGGGAGATAAGGAAATGGTCGAACGCAGCCTTGAGCGGGTGCAAATGCTCGATTTTAAAGACCGGCAGATCGGCGAACTTTCCGGCGGGCAAAAAAAGCGAGTGTTCCTTGCACGGGCATTAGCGCAGCAGGGAAAAATCATCTTACTGGACGAACCGTTTACCGGCGTAGATGTTAAAACCGAAACCGCCATCATCGAGCTGCTGCGCGAGCTGAAAAACGACGGGCATTTGATCTTTGTTTCTACCCACGACCTCGGCTCCATCCCGGAATTTTGCGACCATGTAGTGATCATCAACCGAACGGTGATTGCCTCCGGAGCCACGGAAACAACCTTCACTGCCGAGAATCTGATCAAAGCCTTCGGCGGCGCACTGCGGAGTATTAAGATCGATCATACCGATAATCCCGAAGACAGCTCACACGAAATTCGCGTATTTACCGACGACGAAGGCGCTCTGATTACCAAGCAGGAAGGTAAACCCTACCTCAAGGGCATCAGAAACACTGAAGTGTCGGTACATTCGCACAGTGAAAAGGAGTGAGAGATGGTTTCGACTTTATTGATTCCTTTTCAGTATGAATACATGATCAAGGCGATTTTGGTGAGCGGATTTATCGGCGGGGTGTGCGCCCTGCTGTCCTGCTTTGTGGTGCTGAAAGGCTGGTCGCTGTTAGGAGATGCGCTTTCCCATGCGGTGGTACCGGGCGTTGCCGCCGCCTACATTATCGGTATTCCCTTTTCGGTCGGCGCCTTTATCAGCGGGATGCTCGCGGCACTTACGATGGGCTTTGTCAAAAATAAGACGAGAATCCGCGAGGATGCAGTCATCGGGATTGTGTATACCACGTTTTTTGCGCTCGGGGTACTGCTGATCTCGCTGTACCCCAGCAACATCAGCCTTACCACAATCATTATGGGCAATATCCTCGGTATTGCCGACCGGGACATTGTCCAAACCCTGATTATTGCAGGCGGCAGCCTTATCATCATCCTTTTAAAATGGAAAGATTTGCGGCTCTTTTCTTTTGACCCGTCGCACGCCCGCGCGATAGGGCTGAACACCAATGCTCTGCACGTGCTGCTGCTGACTCTGCTTGCGGTTACGGCGATTGCGGCGCTGCAAACGGTGGGCAGCGTGCTGGTTGTTGCAATGCTGGTAACCCCGGGAGCTGCCGCCTATCTGTTGACAGACCGCTTCTTAAAGATGATGGGGCTTGCCGCACTGATCGGAACGCTCACCGCTTCGGCAGGAGCATATATCAGCTACTTTCTGAACGGCTCGGCGGGCGGGTGCATTGTTACGCTGCAGTTTTGTTTGTTTTTGGCAATTTTATTCTTTGCACCGCATCACGGCATACTCGCAGCACGGCTCAGTGCAAAACGCTCGATACAAGCGTTTTTTGCACACGCGACAAAAAGGTAAGACTATGACTTGGATGAATTTTTTGGAACCGTTTACATACGGATTTATGGTAAAGGCGCTGGTGATAGCGGCGCTGGTGGGCGGAGTGTGCGCCCTGATTTCGTGTTATCTGATCTTAAAGGGATGGTCGCTGATGGGGGATGCGATTTCTCATGCGGTGCTGCCGGGGATTGTGGGGGCGTATTTGTTGCATATTCCGCTTGGAATTGGGGCATTCGCGGCGGGCTTACTGAATGCGGCGGCTACGGGGTGGATAAAAGAGCGCAGCCGTATCCATGAAGATTCGGTGATGGGGGTGGTTTTTACCGGGCTGATGGCGGTGGGGCTGATTTTGGTGACAAAGGTGAGTTCCAATATCCATTTTATGCACATCCTGTTCGGCAGTCTCTTAGGGATTGAAACCGGCGATATGATCCAAGCGGTTGTGTGTTCTGTGGTAACGCTGGTGTTGGTGATTGTCAAACGGAAGGATATTCTGCTGTATTTATTTGATAAAAACCATGCGCAGGCGGTGGGGTTGAATGTAACGTTTATCCACTACCTGTTTCTTTCGCTGACTGCGCTGACCATTGTAGCGTCGCTGCAGGCGGCGGGTATTTTGCTGACGGTCGCCATGCTGATTATTCCGGGCTGCATTGCCTACCTGCTGACGGATAGGCTGAACCGGATGCTCGTTATTTCCGTCTGCTCTGCGGTGGTCAGTTCTCTGATCGGAACCTACGTGAGCTATTATCTGAACGGCGCAACCGGCGCGTGCATTATTTTAACGGAGTCGTTCTTTTTTGCTTGCGCGATGGTGTTTGCGCCTAAGTACGGTATGCTGGCTCACCGCCGGGCGGCAGTGAAAGCCCGTTTAAAGCTGCAAAAAGCGTAAACGAAAATCGGTGTTGCCCTACTCTTCTTCAGTTGTTACGGTTATCCCGTTCCTCATGAGTAGATCCGCCGTTTTCCCGTTTCCTTCAATTAGTATTCCGGAAAAAGACCCGTCGTAAATCCGCCCTTTTCCGCACGAAGGGGAGCGGGCTTTAAGCAGCGCATCTGTACAACCATACTGCTTTGCTATTTCTAACACTACGGCGGCGCCTTTTTCAAATGCTTCGGTTACGTCGTTGCCGTCGCTGTTGATGACCTTTCCTGCTTTCATTTCTGCCGGCAAGCGCGGTGTCGGTAAACCTCCAAGCTGCTCCGGACAGACAGGTATTGCTTTTCCTTCTTTTACAAGCTGCTGCACGGCAGTATTGATTGCTTTTTTCCCGTCATACCTACAGGGGAATCCTGCAAGGCAGGCGCTTACAATGAGCATAAACGGAACTCTCCTCTTTTCAGGTGTACCATAATTCCTGCATGTCCGGCGCTTCCGATAACGCCGGCACCCCTGATACCCTATCCTTCCTGCGGTTCCGTAGACACGGCCGGCAGCAAGGTGATGGTCGTCAATAGCGGCTGTTTATCGTTTTGAAGGGCAATCGTGAGTACGTTTCCGTCCGTACCGATAACGGCGGTAGTTTCGGGGGTAAACTCACCCGCGATAATTTTAACGGCAAGCACGTCTTCTATTTCGGTTTGCAAAAGCCTGCGCATTGGCCGGGCGCCGAGCAAGGGATCATAGCCGTGTTTTATGCAATAGGCGCGAGCCTCGTCGGTAATCCGAATCTGCAGCTGTTTCGCAGCGAGGCGTCCGGTCAATTTAGCAAGCTCCAGTTCAAAAATCGCCTCTATCTCTTTTTCGGAAAGCGGGGTAAAGACAATCAGCGAATCGAGCCGGTTTAAAAATTCCGGACTGAATACCTTTTTAGCTTCCAGCTCGGCGGACTTTTTCATACTCTGATAATCGATAGTGCGGTTTTCTACCCGTGCAAAACCGAGCGGCTCTTCCATCAAGTTTCTGGTGCCGACATTGCCGGTAAGGATGATCACCGTATTCCGGAAACTGACCGTATGGCCGAGGCTATCCCTCAGCTCACCCTCCTCCAAGACCTGCAGCAAAAGGTTAAAAACATCGGGATGCGCCTTTTCTATTTCATCGAAGAGAACAACGGAATACGGATTCCGCCTGATTTTTTCCGTCAGCATTCCGCCGTTTTCAAAACCGATGTACCCCGGAGGTGCTCCGACTAACCGTGCAACCGTATGTTTTTCCATATAATCGCTCATATCGATCCTGATAAGAGCTTCGGCAGAACCGAAGAGGAATTCGGCGAGCGCCTTTGCCAGCAGCGTCTTCCCTACCCCGGTAGGCCCTAAAAACAGGAATGAACCGATAGGGCGGTCAGCGGACGCAATTCCCGCACGGGAACGGCGCAGCGCATTAGCGATAATACCGATTGCTTCGTCCTGCCCGATGATGGTTTTATGCAGTTCTTTTTCGGTTTCGGCAAGGCGCTTTGCCTCATCGGAACCGACACTTTTGAGCGGAATATCCGTCATCAAAGAAACAGTTTCGGCAATATCGGAGGGGGCAACCTCAAGCATGGTTTCATTTTCCTGATTCAGCCAGCGCATCTTAACCTTTTCCAGCTGTACTTTTAAAAGCTTTACTTCGTCGCGCACAACGGCCGCCCGCTCATAATCCTGCATTGCTACCAAATCTTTCTTTTCACCGGCAAGCTCCGTAATCCGCTGTTCGATAGCGGTTATATTCTGAGGCAGTTCGGTATTATCCATTTTCTTTAAAGCACCGGCCTCGTCCATCACGTCGATCGCCTTATCGGGGAAAAACCGATCCGGAATATAGCGGGAAGAAAGTTCCACAATCTTTTGAATCGTTTCGTCCGAATAATGCACATGATGGTGCTGCTCGTATTTTGCTTTAAGACCTCCGAGAATTGCGCACGTTTCTTCCTTCGTCGGCTCCTTAATCAGCACCGATTGGAAGCGCCGCTCTAGGGCGGAATCTTTTTCAAAATACTTACGGTACTCATCCAGCGTCGTTGCGCCGATGCACTGTATTTCCCCGCGTGCAAGCGCCGGCTTTAAGATATTTGCCGCATCAAGCGCCCCCTGCGATCCGCCGGTACCAATCAGGGTATGCAGTTCGTCGATAAACAAAATGATATTTTTACTTTCGCTGACTTCTTTAATAATGCGCTTGATGCGTTCCTCAAACTGCCCGCGGTACTTGGTACCGGCAATAACGGAGGCAAGGTCGAGCGCAATAACCCGCTTTCCAAACAACGATCGGGGCACCTGTTCATTCACAATAGCCGCAGCGAGTCCTTCAACAATCGACGTCTTTCCGACGCCGGGTTCTCCGATCAGCACGGGATTATTCTTGCTGCGGCGGGATAGAATCTGCATAACACGGCGCATTTCCCGCTCCCTGCCGATAACGGGGTCAAGGAGACCTTCGCGGGTTATCTGCGTTAAATCCCTGCTGAATTCGGATAATACGCTGTGTTTCTTTTTTTCCTGCTGTTGTTTTTCACGCTGCGTATTCGTACCGTACAAGTGCTGTATGGCCTGCTGTACGTCATCCAGAAAAATACCCTGCTGCAAAAAGAAACGCGCAAGAATACTTTCCTGTATCTGGGCAAAAGCAAGAATAAGGTGCTCCGTACCGGCAGCTTCCCGCTGCATTATCCGGGCTTGGGCGGCAGCCGTATCTACAAGCATCTTTACCCTATCCGATGAGGGAATTTCTCCCCTCACCGGTTCGCCTTCCCGTATCGGCGTATTTTGCTCCAACCGCAGCTGCAAGGTTAAAAAATTGACATGGAGATTCTCCAATAACCGATATCCGCGCCCCAGTTTTTTTGTAATGAGCGCAAGCAGTATGTGTTCGGGTTCTACCGTATCGGCATTTACCCGCCGAGCTTCTTGTTGGCTAAACACCGTTAATAATTCATAAAGATTCTGTGAAAGAGTATGCATAATGTACCTCCTCGTCACATTTTAGCGGAACTCTGAATCCGCAGTTCAGCCCGTTTTAAGATTTCCTGTACCAAAATCGCACGGATACGCTCAATGCGAAGTTCATCCATCTGGAAAGGTTCTTCAAGATGGAATGTACCGTTCAGCATCAAAAAGGCAATATGAGCGGTCTGAGTTTGATACAGCAGCGCAAGACAGGCTTCAGTGCTTAACCCTTCAATCATGCCGAGATTGATGCCGAGTTTTATTTTGAATACGAAATCTATCGTATCTTTTACATCAAGTAAATAGGCATTTTTCGCAAGCGTAAAGGCTTTTATAACATCATCTTGGATTCTCCACAACTGGGTCTTTACCAGCGAATCCCGCAATTCCCGTTCTTCATTAACGAGCGCTCTTATTGCCGTCATCATCGTACCGACCTGCACCTCATCGGTATACCCCGCCGCGCTCTTAGAAGATATGAGGTATAAGTAACCGAGCATCCGCTTGGTGTTTTGCGCATAATAAGCATGTACTTCAAAATTTTGCTTTGTAAGCGCCTCTATTTTTTCCTGTATTTTATTGGTCAGCGAATACCCTGGCAGCGAACACAGTACCGAACACTTAATACCGCTGCCGATATTCATCACATCCGAGGATAGATAGCCGAAATCCTGCACTGCGCTGAATTCCAGCGTTTCCGCCAGTTTATCGATAATGTTTTTTCCCAGCATAAAGCATTTTTGAAGTTCAAAACCTGCATAGAATGCCGAAAGCCTAAGGTGATCTTTAACGTTTACGGTTGCCGAAAGGATGCCGTCATCACGGACAATAACCCCCATACCGAAATTCCGATCAAGATTGGGGGGGATGATATTCCGCTCTTCAAAAATCTTTCGTGCGATTGCGTCTAAGGTATCAAGCCGAATGGGATGAAAGCCGTCGATCGGAGGTAAGTTTTGAAAGGCGGAAACTACTGTCCCGTATATTGTTTCCGCCTCGTCTTTATCGAGAGTCGGAGGAAAGCGGTAATTCTTTAGATTGCGGACAATTCGTACCCGCGAAGAAAGTACCGTATCGTTGTCGTTTCCGGAATAGGTGTACCATGCGTTTGAAGCGGCAAACATGCTAGGTTGAAACCTCCTGTTCTTTTATCTTATCACGGAGATATGCCGCTAATTCGTATTCTTCATTCTCCACCGCTTTTTGAAGTTCTTCTTCAAGGCGGTGCAGCGAAAACGCCGTTTCCGAAAATGTTTCCAGCTGCGCGGGCAGACGTCCCGCATAGAAAACTTCGCCGGAACTTTCTTGCATGAGCTTTACTACGGTATCACGGAAATAAAAAAAACAGCGGGGACAGCCGAGCATTTTTTTTTCTTTGACGCGGCTGAGCGGAGTTCCGCAGTCGGGACATACTACCGGACGAACGCTTTCGGCAGCTTCTCCCGAACCGCCTTTTTGAGGCAAAAGGCCGTCAAAAATTGCTTTGAGTGAAAGATGCATTTTCCGGTCATCGGAATAAAGGTGATGCTTTTTAGCGCACGCCCTGCAAAGATACAGTTCTTTAGCCTTTCCGTCTATAATCTGCCGCACAAGCATAGAAGCGCCGTGCTTTCCGCATATCTGACATATCATGCTGCGTTCCTCGTATTTACCCAAGGTTTTCTCCTTTCCGTATACATTGCCCGAATCATACAGACAATGATTGATAAAATCAAGGACACAGCAATAGGGAACCTCTAAAAACTTCAGTTTTTAGAGGTTTTCCTTAGATGTAATTTGCGATGTTTGCTTGTAGGAGCTGCAATGCGCGGGGTTGTCTTTTTCATAGTCCCTGTATATACTGTTTCAATGCTTTTTTATTTATCGGGGCTTCTTTCTTCATTTTATGGCCCTATGCGGCTTTTACAGTCATATCTTGTCCTTATTTCAATTGCATTTTACGTTGGATTTTTTTTAACGGTATTTATCTTACCGCGCTTTTATGCCCGTTTGCCGAAAGACAGAGGAAAGGAATTCGGTATCTCTCCTGAGGCGGCAAAGGGAAAGCCGACCGGCGGCGGCGTTGTCTTTATTACGATATTTGTCGTGATGATTTTCCTGCTGATTATTCCTTCCGGTACGCAAATCGCCGTGCTAATGTTAACATGGCTCGTAATGCTCACAGGGTACCTTGACGATCGCTCGGTTATCCCTTGGGGGGAATACCGGAAAGGGGCATTGGATTTAGTGCTGTCGCTGATTACCACAGCAGTGCTTTTTCATTGGTATTTTGACGATTCCATCTCTTATTGGATTCCGTTTATGAGCCAAAGCATTTCAGTACATCCTGCGGTATTTTTTACCGTATCGGTTTTGATTTTATGGTTTTCCATCAATACGACGAATTGTACCGATGGGGTGGACGGACTTTCCGGCACGCTCATTTTAATGGCGCTTATTTCACTCGGTATGGTGTTTTACTTTATTATCGGAAACGTAAAAGTTTCGGAATACCTGCTTATTCCTCATCGTGTGGACGGTGCGCAATGGGCGCTGATATGTTTCAGCCTTTCAGGCGTGCTGATGGGATACCTCTGGCACAATGCCTATCCGAGCAAGGTGATGATGGGGGATGCGGGGTCCCGCGCGCTCGGCTTTTTTATCGGCGTATTGGTTATTATCTCCGGTAATCCCTTCCTGCTGCTGATGACCAGCGGGATGATTTTGCTGAACGGCGGCGCAGGCTTGGTAAAAGTCGCACTGCTGCGTTTTTTCCATATCCGTATTTTTCGGAACATCCGCTTTCCGCTCCATGATCACATGCGGAAAAACCTTCAATGGTCGTCAACGCAGGTATTGATCAAATTTCTGATTTTACAGCTGCTTATCACGCTTGCCGTATTTGCCGTCCTGTTCAAAATCCGTTAACTGTTTTTTTCGATAGTCTGATAGCCCATGTGCGATACATACAATGCGGAACCGGCCGCAGGAGATGATGAGCCGCTGTTTATACGCAGCCGAGCGCTTATCGGCACGGAAGGTATCGAGCGGCTCCGCAAGCTGCGGGTGGCGGTATTCGGAATAGGCGGAGTGGGAGGGTATACGGTTGAAGCCCTTGCCCGCGCAGGTGTCGGAACGCTGTACTTAATCGACGGCGACAGGGTCAGCCCTTCAAATCTTAACCGGCAGCTCTACGCGCTCCATTCCACTGTGGGGCAATATAAAACTGCTGCCGCGGCTGCGCGTATCGCCGACATAAACCCTGCCTGTACGGTTCATCAGATTATACGCCATATACTGCCCGATGCGGACGGCTCTCTTTCTTTTTTACCTTTTTTATCGGACATCGATTTTATCGTCGATGCGGTGGACACTATTGCGCTCAAGGCGGCACTGGCAGCTGAGGCGGAAGCGCGCGGCATCCCAATCATAGCGGCGATGGGCTGCGGGAATAAGCTCCGCGCGGATTTGTTTCAATTTGCAGACATTTACGGCACTTCCGTTTGTCCCTTGTGTAAAACCATGCGAGGGCTGCTTAAAAAACGGGGTATAAAAAAACTGCGGGTGCTGTATTCGCAGGAAGTGCCTACAGCCCGCAGCCGTCCGCCAAGCTCGGTTTCGTGGGTGCCTGCCGCCGCCGGTATTTTGCTTGCAGGCGACTTACTCAGTCAAGTGCTGCAATATTAAGCGTTGCAGTATTGAGCCCCCATCATCCTCATTTTTCCAACACGGTAATTTCAACGCGGCGGTTCCTCGCCTTATTAGCTTCCGTAGTATTAGGCGCAATCGGTTTTTCCGCACCGAAACCGCGCGTAAAAATATGGTGTTTTTCCCTGACGCCGAGTTCTATCAGGTAATTTGCAACAGCCGATGCCCGCTGTTCGGAAAGCACTTGCCGGTCTTCGGCTCTGCCTGCCAGTGCGGTATGTCCCGAAATCAAGAGCTCATAATCGGGGTATGAGGCCAGTATGTTCCCTATTTTTTTCAGTTTTTCTTTTTCTGCCGGAAGGAGACGCGCCGAATCCGGTTCAAATTGAATATTTTCAAGACTGATAGTAATACCTTCATCGGTTCTTTCTACGGTAGTATTCGGAATACCCATATCGCGGATATTTTTATCCAGTATTTCTACTATTTTTTCCTTATCCATACGCTGAAGGAGCGTTAGTTCCGCCTTTGCGGTACCCCGATATTCTATTACCGCTCCGGTGTTCAATTCCATCAATATGGTAAACACTTCGTCGTAGTAAGGCAGTATGCCTGCTTGATTATCCCAATAGAGGCGCTGTTTTGAATACCCCATCGTGCGGACGGGATACAGCATCGGCAGCGTTGCGCTTCCGTTTCTTCCGTTCCGGATATTGTTCAACGGAATATCGTAATAGAGGTCATAATTTACTTCTATTAACTGATATGTTTTTCCTTCCCGTTCGGCAGGCCCTTGGTAGGTATAGGTAACGTCAATAGGAACGACAAAGGGCTTTTGAATATTAAAGTTATCCCGCAGGTCATGTGCTTCGCTTGCAGAATGCCGCCAACTTTCTCCTTTTTGTACATCATGTTGAGGAAAAACCGGAACATTCCGTACTACCGGCATAAAATACTGTTCGTCGATAGTATAAATACCCAATTCATCTCTGCGGAATACGCTGGGGTATTCGCGCCCCCATGAGAACGTCCGGTTGCTGTTTTGCTCGCTTGTCATAAAAGTACAGGTATGGAGAGCAGAGGCTGGTTTTCCACTTTCCGCCGGTTGGACGTCCGACACTTCGACGGTAACGCGGTTAGTAATATAAGCCTGATGTGCAAACCGTCCGTTCAAGTACACGTCTTCGGTAACCGTAGAATTAATGCGGTAAGTATCGCCGTCTTTAAAATTGAAACGGAAGATTTCGGCATACAGAGGGAAAAAACCGCCTATTACGAAAAAAAGGCCTAAAAAAAGCACGCATACAACATGCTTGCGAGGGAATTTTTTAAACCTATTCATACTATGGGAAAAAGAAAAAAATAATCGCATACCGGTACCGTAATATTTTCATAATTTTTTGTAAATATGTAACCTTTCTTTTTTCGTCTGTTTAAGTGGTGTATATTGCGATACGTGCTATCAAAAGTGTATTCAATGTACCTCCTTTACAGTTGCCCTGTAGGATTTTTTCCTCCTTTTGCCTACAGGGTTTTTTCTTTTAAAAATCACAACCGATCCGGTGCTCTATGAAGGGCATTTAATCTCTCCTCATAAATAAACTACAGGACATCTCTAAAAACCGATTTATAAGGGCGTTATTAAAAAGTCGATTCCTTTAAATAAGGTACATTTTGCATCGAAATAGTACGTTTAAAAGTTGTACGGTCTTTAAAAAGCGGCAAAAGTACGATATAATAGAAATATGCTTATTAATTGGGGGAATTGACCGGCATTTCTCAATTGTTGAAACATCCTTCAAAAGTTTTTATAGGAGATAGTATGCGTAAATATTTTATTGCAGGTAACTGGAAAATGCACAAAACCAAGGGGGAAGCTGTCGCTCTGGCAAAAGGCGTTGTGGAAGCTGTCAAAGGCGGAAAACACAAATACATGATTGCACCGTCGTTTACAGCCCTCGATGCCGTTTCACCGATAGTCAAGGGAACTAACGTTTTGCTCGGAGCGCAGAATATGAGCACCGATGAACAAGGCGCACATACGGGTGAGGTATCTGTATTGCAGCTTAAAGACCTCGGTGTACAGGTTGTTATTCTCGGCCATTCGGAGCGGCGCCATATTTACGGAGAAACCGATGCAATGATCAATAAAAAAGTGCGGCTTGCATTGCAGCACGGGCTGGAAGTCATTCTATGCGTCGGCGAACTGCTGGAAGAACGTGAAGCCGGTCATGCAGAGGCTGTCTGTGCTTCGCAAACCGAAAAAGGTTTAGAAGGCGTAAGTGCACAGGAACTTGCACGGGTTACCATTGCGTATGAGCCGGTATGGGCAATCGGTACCGGAAAAACGGCAACCCCGGAAGATGCCGATGCAATCCATGCGCATATCCGGTCGGTTATTGCGGACTTATATGGAAAGGCCGCTGCCGATGCAATCGTTATTCAATACGGTGGTTCGATGAAGGCGGAAAATGCTAAAGCCTTACTTGCCAAAGAGAATATCGATGGAGGTTTAATCGGCGGCGCCGCCCTTAAAGCCGAAACCTTCGCCCCGATCGCTCTTTGTGAATAACGCGGAACAAGGCAACCGTACCGCTACTATTTTCAAACGGGTGTTTTCTTTTTCATTCGAAATTTTGTTAAAAATTTCGAATGGTTTATTTTAGAAGAAGGGCAACCGCATCAGGTAGGATAGATAAAAATCGCGGAAAAATTGAGACTATGAGACCATTTGAACCGCGAAGAGGTTCAACTCTGGTCGAATAGTCTCAATTTTTCCGCGGGCTTGTTAAAAAAATGCCTGATGCGGTTGCCCTGAACAGTTGATATTGCAAAGAACAACTTTTCCATATATACTGAATTTCGTTATTACTTTATAGGAGGATCTATAATGAACAAGAAAATCCTTGCGCTGTGCGCATTTATGCTGCTTGCTGTTGTCCTGTCCGCACAGACTGTGCAGCCTAAAAAGCAAAAAATTAAGGTTGAAGGGCGCGCAAATGCCTCCCTTTATATGACCGAAATTTACAAGACCGATAACTGGGCTGAATACTATTGTGTATACGAAGAAGATAAGAATACGTTTGACGAAAATGAAGCGGAAAAAGTCATGTACGAATTCTTTTCAAATTACAAACGGGATAATGCCTTTTCTTCCGTCGAAGTTGAAGATTTAAAGGGTGCTACCACCGGACAAAAAACAACAACGATGGAAAAACGCGTCATTTTCCGTCATGTAAACAAACGGTAGACACCTATCCGTTTTAATGTATTTATAGCGTGGTTAATGATTTTTCGAGACGCTGATTAATCCTGAAGCGGGTTAATCGGCGTTTCCTTTAAGGCGCTCATGTATAAATTGTATAAATTATGGAGGTACAGAAATGAAGCCTACACTGTTGGTTTTAGCAGGGGGAATGGGAAGCCGTTACGGCGGCGTTAAACAAATAGATGCGGTTGGAATGCACAATGAAACCCTACTCGATTATGCAGTATATGACGCAGTGCATAACGGGTTCGGCAAAGTGGTGTTCGTCATTAGAAAAGATATTGAAACCGATTTTCGTGCTCGTTTATTTGACCGCATTGCCCGTAATTGCGATGCGGAGTATCTCTTCCAATCCATTGATTCTCTTATTGATCCCAAGATACTGCCGCAGGCGGTAAACCGTAAAAAGCCGTGGGGCACCATCCATGCCGTATTATGTGCCGAAGATTCCGTTAAGGCTCCCTTTGCTATCATTAATGCGGATGACTATTACGGGCGCAAGGCATACAAAACGATGGCCGGACACTTATCGGCGTTGGATACCTATTCCCCAAATCATGCAATGGTCGGCTATATTCTGAAAAACACCATGAGCGAATCCGGTTCCGTATCGCGGGGCGTATGCAAGGTTGACAACGGAATGCTGGTTTCCATGAAAGAGCATACCAAGATTTCCTACGGTGAAGAAAACGGTAAACGAGTCATTCTTTCTCAGCTTGAAGACGGCACGGTGCATCTGACCGGTGAAGAAACCGTTTCTATGAATCTGTTCGGGTTTAGTCTTAAAGCGTTTGAGGGTTTTCACACATTTTTTGAAGAATTTATCAAAAAGAACATTGCGAGCGAAAAAGCCGAATGTCTGCTGCCGGAAGGCGCCAGTATGCTGGTTACGAAGGGGCTCGGTTCAATTAAATGTTATACCACCGATGAACGATGGTTCGGCATGACTTATCCCGAAGACCGCGAAATCGTAAAAAAAGAGATAGCGCAAAAAATTAAAGAAAACTATTATCCCGAATTTCTTTGGAAATAACATATCGTAAGCAGACAGCTGCCGTTTAAGCAACGCTTATCATTAATTCTTGTAAGTTATTACAGTGTAATAACTTACAAGAATACGAAACGGGTAATCGAAATTAAAAACTAACCGTGTATCCTTAAAAATACTGCTGCGCAAGAAACTTTTTGCAGCAAATAGTATGAATACTTCTCTATTCCTAAAAACAGTGCCGTTCATACTATAATTTTGTTTTTGCAGGCGGTATTTTGCATAAATATACCACCGAATTGTAATTTGCTGTTAACAGTATTGAGCAAACGCGTTATCGTGAATGCCTTACGGGACGGTGTGTATGGTAGAGCTGAAAAATCTTAGTAAAACATATCATCTCACAAATCATGTAATTGAAGCGA
Source organism: Treponema vincentii F0403 (assembly GCF_000412995.1). Taxonomy (NCBI): domain Bacteria; kingdom Pseudomonadati; phylum Spirochaetota; class Spirochaetia; order Treponematales; family Treponemataceae; genus Treponema; species Treponema vincentii. The sequence goes on from NZ_KE332512.1 coordinate 623,915, forward strand.
TTAAAGACGTATCGCTTACGGTGAATGACGGTGAGATTTTTGGAGTTATCGGATATTCCTGAGCAGGGGAGTCTTCTCTTGTGCGGTGCGTTAATTTACTCGAAGTGCCCGATAGCGGGACTATTACGGTCAAACGCAAAGCACTGCAGTTTGCCATTCCGAATGACGGTACGAATATGAGCCGCGGTATAAAGCTTTTGGAATCGGCCGGTCTTATCGAAGTAAAGGTTCCCTTAGATTTAATTTGCTATGTATTATGAACAAGACTGAACGAGAGCGCATAACCGCACATATCCGCGAGGATCCTCCGTATATTGTTGCATTACGACGCCACTTTCATAGGCATCCGGAAATTGCAAAAGAGGAGTTTCATACTGCCGAACGGATTGAAGCGGAACTCGATAAGATCGGTCTTGTTCATCGGCGTGTCGGAGAAACCGAGGTATATGCGGAAATCCAAGGGAAAAAACCCGGGAAGACGCTGGTAACCCCGTGCCGATATCGATGCCCTGCCTATTCAAGAGACGCATACCTGCGAATATATGTCAAGTATTCCGGGACGAATGCATGCCTGCGGGCACGATGCTCATACGGCGTCTCTTATTGGTGCGGCACGGATTCTTGCTGCGTGCCGGTCGGCTCCGTGGTAGTAATGCCCGGTCCGAATAACGCGAGTGTCGATTGGTTTAAGATAACGGTACATGGTGCGCCTGCGCACGTGTCGACGCCTCAGCTCGGTGTGGATGCCGTCTATATAGCAAGCCAGATTGTGGTTGCACTTCAAGCCCTTGTTACCCGTTGTACATCCCCAATGGATAATGTGCTTATCGGAGTAGGCAAGGTAACCGCAGGCGACGCTTACAATATTATCGCGCAAAAGGCCGAACCTACGGCTATTGAGGCCTTTGGACAAGAGCACGTAATAACGCAACGTAAACCCTCGCTCGGCGGCGATGATTTTGCCGAGTATATTCTTAAAGTACCCGGCGTATATGCCTATATCGGCAGCGGTAATGCTGCCAGAAAAGAAACTACCGTAGCTCATCATGATTCGATGTTCGATATCGACGAAGACTGCCTAACAACAGCAGTAACGTTGTACGTGCTTTATACATTGGATTATTTAACAGGAGCCGTATAAAACGAAAATCAGCAAACAAATACAAGCGAACCGATGCTTTGACAAAAGCTTCTTTTTCCGCTATCGTTCCTGCCAACTATGAACACATTGACGATAAAAGAATGCACTGATATTGCAGCAAAACCGCCTGCTCAACATTTTTTGCAGAGCCGTTTTTGGGCGGAGTTTAAAAAACAGCAGGGGTGGACATACCGGCAATACGAGGTACATGCAGCCGGCACCCGTTCTTTTTTGCTCACCGTGCTGTTGCGGCAATTAAAACCGTTCGGCTACTTGGCTTATATTCCGATGGGGCCGGATATTCTCATCACCAGTGATTCAAGCCTCCCTGAAACGGCAGAAAAACGGGGCACGTCCCTTGCAAACCTTGCGGAAAAACTGGTGCCGTTATTGCCTCCGTATGTTTTTTTAATCCGGTTTGACCCACCGTGGGAATGTGCAATAAAAAGCGGAAAAGCGAGAAAAGTGCAGGAAGCGTATTCTCAAAACTTTCCGCTTATTCCCTGTACCGATGGTAAGACACCGTGCCGTTTGCGTAAAGCGGTTTCAGATATTCAGCCCCCCGATACGGTGCAACTCGATTTACAGCAGCCTCTTGATGCGCTGCTCAATGCATGCAAACCGAAGTGGCGTTATAATATCCGGCTTGCCGAAAAAAAAGGCGTACAAGTACGCTGTTTTTCCGGCAGCCAAGCGGAAGAAGTTATTCCGGTTTTTTATCAGCTCTACCGAGAAACCGCAGTAAGAGACGGTATTGCCATTCATACCGAAAATTATTACCGATCGCTTTGCCGGCTTGCTGCCGCCCGTGCTTCTGATTCCGAGCACATCCTTATTTCAGTTTATATCGCTTACTTTGAAGAAAAACCGCTTGCAGCAATCATTACGCTTTTTTCTCCTGCCGAAGCGGTATATCTGTACGGCGCTTCCTCGAATGAACACCGAAATCTTATGCCCGCATACCTCTTGCAGTGGCAGGCAATTCAGGATGCTCAAAAATACGGCAGCCGCTCTTATGATTTCTACGGAATTCCCCCTACCGATGACCCCGCCCATCCCATGCACGGCCTTTACCGCTTTAAAACGGGATTTGGGGGAGCTATTATCCATCGGGTTGGAACGCTAGACATTCCCGTACGAGGCTGCCGTTATTGCCTATACTCCTTTGCCGAACGGCTTCGGGCATTTTGGTTTAAAACGCTCAAAAAAAAGCTTCGCGTTCGAAAAACATAATTCCGCGGGTTAAAAAAGACAATCGGGCGGCAACATCCGATACATTATAATAGGGAAATAGTTTCTATACTGAAAGCAGGTTCTTCCCCTGACTCATCAACATGCAAAATATGATATTTGCCGAATGAACCAAAGGATTTTACGGTATACTCTTGGAATCCTGCATAGTCGTAGTATGCTCCGGGATGATAGTGCCCGCTGCAATATAACTTTACGTGTGTCTGTGCAAAAAGCGAAATAAGTTCGGCACGCTCACGGGGATTGGAAAGGCTGAAATACACAATACCGTTACTGTACAGCGGGTAATGGGTAAAAATAAATTTCGTTTTTGAAGAGTCCCGGAATTTTTCTTTTAAGTTATAAAACTGAGGTCTACCTAATGTACCGCTTGCAGTGTCTAAAAAATACCATTCCAGTTTTTTTGTTTCAAAATAATAGGAACTTTTATGCGGATAGCATGTTTGCTGCCACAATTTCCAACCGGAATTATAGAGATCATGATTCCCGACGACATTATACACCGGCATCGGAATATCCCCGTAAGCCGGCAGTCTATTTTCCTCGGCAATGCGCTGTTCAAACGCCTTAACAGTCTCGTATTCAGCCGCAAAACCGTGATGAGCCACATCGCCGAGAATGATACAAAACAGCATCGGTGTTGAATGCGTCTCTCGGTATTGTTTTAAAGAGGCAAAAAACAGTTTTTGCCATGCAGGATGCCTTTTATTCCCAAAATGAATGTCCGCAAGGATCAAGCAATCATATTTTAACGACATTGGACTGCCGATAAACGGAAACTCAACAGCGTTCAGTTTTGCCACTTCCGTTGACCGCGCATCAACGGGATGCGGCCGCCAAAAAGCTTGCTGAACGCCTAATGAGCAACTCATCGAGCTAAAAAACAGAATACAGAAAAGAAAATATCTTATGCGCATTATAATTCCATCCCGATAACGGATTTAATCACAACATTTTCAGGATAGCCCGAAAATGTAAAGAGATCAGAATACCGTAGAATACCTTCTAAACCGAAATACAGACCTTGAGGAAGCTGATCGCCGCGGGACCGGTAATAGAGGTCAATGCTAAAGGAAGGATTTGCAAAAACCGGATAAAGGAACCGTTCGTACGAGCTGATACCGCCGCCCAGATACCATTCCTTTTTGATAATACCGGTAAAGTGCACGGCAAATGTTATCGACGGCTGACTAATAACAATGGTACGGCTATGCGGCACAGAAGCGCGTATCCACTGATACATATACCCTGTCTGCGCAAAGAAAATAAAGGCGTCGGGCAACGTCAGTGTATACTCAAAAGAAGCTAAAAGATCATGGATAGAGCCGATGGTATAGAGATAACTAAAATGATACGTTGTGCCTACTCCGATTTTATGCCGGAGATTATGAAGAGGGGTATACAAGGCTTTAAGGAGAACATCGGTATTTGCAGACGTAATCTGAATCCCTACTGCAGCTTCGGCAAAGCGGCAGGAATACTGCCCCAATATGTCAAAATAAAAAATATTCGGTTCCAACCCTTTTTTAATATTGAAAGAAGCTGCAGTGCTGACGTCAAACATCCCCCTGTCCGCTTTTTCATTCCCCAAGAGGGGTTGAGCGAAGCAATATTGTACTAGCAGTAAGATACTAAACGATGTAATCTGAGAAAGGCCTTTGATAATCTGTACTTTTAAAAATTTTTTTTGACACCACGGTAATTTTGATATTATGCAGAGCATAGGCCGCATTATATTGATAAAAGAAGAAACAGACAAGAGCCCGCATAGTCCCCTCAATGAAGCCTCTATGGAATATTTGACAGCAGATAGCGCTCCGTATATAGTAGGAACATGAGATGCGGATAGAGAGGATTTACGTGCAAAAGTTTTATTTTTCTAAAGTATTAGGAGCCGGTTTTATCATCGCAGTTATTATGCTGACAAACAGCTGTGTATCGCATCCCCCTAAGCATGATACCCAAGCCTTCGGCGCCATCGGAACGGAAGCGGACATGTATGTATTTGCTCCTGTGTACGGGAATGAACCTTTACTGCAGACCGTACTTACCGCTTTCGTACCGGAGAAAACAGCGGCGCAATACCTTGATAGGACGTCGGCGTTGTATATCGGGGCGGAGTACGGAGCCGTTCCGTCTGTAACCGTTATATCTACCGGGTCTTATCCTACCAGTTTGGGTGATTTACTGTTTTCAAAAAAAGACGGCTGGGAAAAACATAAGGCAACTGCACTCAGCAATACCAGCTATTATTCTTCTGCGGTTGCGGATATACTGATGCGGGAAAGGACAGCCTTTATGCTATTAGGTACCGAACAGCGGAATACGGCGGCGTTTTTGCAACACATAGCCGATCCTCGCCCGCCTATCTTCCCTCCTCGGTTCCAAGCGCTACCCGAATCCGGCAGCATCAGTGAAATCGGTCTATATACCCGGTCGGGAAGCCGCCTGATAACCGCCATGCTTGGCTTAGATGGGGTCGATCTTCCGATACGATCGATAGAACTCTATCTGAAAAAAAATATCGACTCTGTCTATAAGTGTTCTGCAGCATTTGAGGCGGTTGATGCCCGTTCGGCACTCGTCATCAGATTGCTTCTTAGCCGTAGTATGGCCGGAGAATTTTCCGTGCAAGGCTCTTCTGTTTTCGTAGAAAATGCCGATATTACAGAAAAAGAATTGATTAAATTATTGCAGGGCGTCTTTGCAGCATATCATTTTTAACAGCATAAGCGTTGTTTAGCACTGCCCTGACTTATTTCTATTAACCGATGAGGTACGTATGCCTACTTATGACTATATGTGCGATTCTTGCAAGATAACATTTGAAGTTCAGCACAAAATGACCGATAATCCCGTCATTGTTTGTCCGCAATGCGGAGCACCCGCCCACCAAATATTGTCTGCAGGATTTGGGTTAAACTTTACCGGCAAAGGCTTTTACCAAACCGATACACGGAACACGGCATCATCGGTACCTTCTTCCGCAGGAAAAACCGATAGAAATCCTGCTGCGGCCGAAAAAAACGTTACGACGCCGCATAGCTGCACCGGCGGCTGCGGTTGCTCAAACAGCTGTGCTTGTTCAAGCTAATCATATGAATAAACAACCTAAATTTTTTTGTGAAAATTGTAATGCAGAAGTTCGCCGTGATGCAGTAATCTGCCCGAATTGCGGTCGTTTTTTTGCCTCGGTACGTTGTCCTGCCTGTGGATTTACGGGAACTCACAAAGAATTTAAAGACGGATGCCCTTCATGCGGTTACGCGTTTAGTCCTGATGTGCAAGAGAATAAAAAACATAATGTAAAAAAAAGAAAAAAGAAATTTCGTATTGTTCAGTTTACCGGACATAAAGATACTACCAGTACCGATACCGATCCTTTACCTTTGTGGGTATACGGGCTGGTTCTTTTACTGTGCGCAATCCTCACCCTCATTTTCATCTTATATTAAAAATGGCAATCTTCCCCTTGCACTGAAAGCAGTAAAAATGCTATAGTGTGGAAATTTTGGGCAAGTGCCGGCGGCATAGCTCGGTACTGCTTGTATATTTCGGTGGAGGTTTTGATGAAAAAAATCTATCAGGTAGATGAAAAAGTACCGGCAAGTCTTTTTCTTCCGCTCAGTCTGCAGCACACATTTGCAATGTTCGGTGCATCGGTTCTGGTTCCCATTATTTTCCAAATCGATCCGGGTATAGTACTGCTGATGAACGGAGTAGGCACGCTGCTTTTTATCCTTATCGGTAAGGGAAAAGCACCGGCTTATTTAGGTTCAAGTTTTGCGTTTTTAGGGCCTGCCGGACTGATTATTTCAAGCATGGGATTTCAATATGCGCTCGGTGCCTTTGTGGTAACGGGACTGCTTGGATGTCTTATCGCTTTGATTATCTATAAATTCGGTTCATCATGGATTGATATTATCCTACCCCCTGCAGCAATGGGTTCGGTCGTTGCGCTTATTGGGTTTGAATTGGTAGGACTTACCATCCGTGGCGGCAATATCGGCGCCAATATTATGACCGATAGCGTTGCTACCGCAGATATCGTCGTCTTTTTTATAACCCTCGGCGTTGCAGTATTCGGGTCGGTGCTTTTTAGAGGCTTCTTTTCCACTATTCCAATTCTTATCGCAATTATTGCCGGATACGCAGCTTCCGTCTTTTTTGGATTAGTCGACTTTACACCGATTAAAGAAGCGGGACTTTTTACCCTTCCCCATTTTCAGCTGCCTAAATTCGACATCAAAGCAATTTTAACAATGCTTCCGGTACTGCTTGTCATCACCAGTGAGCATATCAGCCATCAGGTAGTTACCTCAAACATTATTAAACGCGACCTTCTTAAAGATCCGGGATTACACCGCACTATCTTTGCAGACAACTTCTCCACAGCGCTTTCGGGTATGGTCGGCGGCGTTCCCACGACAACATACGGGGAGAACATCGGTGTTATGGCTGTTACCGGTGTATACAGCGTGTACGTTATCGGGGGAGCAGCCGTCATTTCCATCCTGATGGCCTTTATCAGCCCGCTTGCAGCAATTATTCAAACCATACCGGGCGATGTTATCGGCGGCGTAACGTTCTTATTATACGGTATGATCGGTGCATCCGGTATCCGGCTCTTGGTTGACTCAAAAATAGATTATTCCAAACCGAAAAACTTGATGCTGACATCCGTTGTCTTTACAACCGGATTAAGCGGCATATCCATTAGGCTGGGACAAATCGAGTTTAAAGGCATGGTACTTGCCTCCGCCGTTGCGGTATTGATGAGTTTAATCTTTTATATCTTTGAAAAAATAAACGCCTTAGAATCTTAAAAAAGCGTCAGACAGTGCAGTTTCCTGTGCAGGAAATACACTGCACAGGATGCTCAAATTTTTAAAAATTATCGAGAATAGAATTCAACAACATACTGAATATTTCCAACAGGCTGTATATCGGCAGGAGTCGGCAGCGTTGTTACCGTTGCAGAGAGATTTTCATCGTTAACGGAAAGCCACGAACCTTTTCCTCCTTGCACGGTGCTCAAGTTGTGCCGGATAAGGTTTTGAAAACCTTTCTTATCTTTGGTTGTGATAACATCGCCGACTTTAACCCGCATGGACGGGATATTTGCTGGTTTACCGTTCAGTAAGAAATACGCATGGGAAACCATCTGGCGCGCTTGCGCACGGCTTACTGCAAAGCCCATTCGATAAATGGTATTGTCTAACCGCTGCTCCATTAAAGAAAGCATATTATCGCCGGTAACGCCGGACATCTTCAATGCCTTTTGGAACAGATTGCTGAACTGACGTTCGGACATCCCATAAGCAAAGCGGAATTTCTGTTTTTCTTTTAACTGTTCACCGTAAACGGAGAGCTTTCCGCGTTGTTTAGCGCCGCGTTCCTTTCCGGGCGCATTCGGTTTTCTATCCAATAACTTACTGTACTTAGGATTTCCAAAAATATTTGATCCGAACCGGCGGACCAATTTACCTTTCGGCTGTCTCGTTGCCATTTTTCACCTCGTAAATCTAATAAGGACACCGCAGCGGTGTCATAATAGTCTCTTTTATTAGGGAACGATAAAAAAGAGCATGGAAAACACAGGAACCCGCAATAGGAATGCCCGATGTTTTCCGGATCATGCCCGCCGCACTTCATAGAGATGAGAGCCGCGTACGGCGAAACATAACAATACAACTTATCGCAAAACAACAAGTTTTGTCAAGCTAGCCGAAAATCTAATATAGAGCTAGCCGAAAATCTAAGAAAAACCTCTAAAAACTGAAGTTTTTAGAGGTTCCCACTTGCTTTGAAATTGTCTTTTCAGAAGGTCTTGACTTTATTTAAAATCTTCGATATAGTACGTCATCGTTACGAATGCGGCGGTGGTGGAATTGGTAGACACGTCAGCTTGAGGTGCTGATGCCGCGAGGTGTGCTGGTTCAAGTCCAGTTCGCCGCATAAAGGCTTCTTTTGAAATTCAAAAGAAGCCTTTTTTATTTTACCCAAATTTACGCAAGCGCACACTTATATATTGGTGCAGCCTCTTTAATTTTCCGAATTTTGCTGCGGAGCTGCCGTTTTCGTATCTTTTTGTGTAAAATGTATCGAAGCCCGGGCTGCCCCTCCCGAAAAGATAATACGGCGTTTTGCTTTCGCGCTGCCGTATTCGCCCGGACTCCCGGTAAGCGTATTACCTGCAATAGCGAGTGAACCTCCGTTCTGGACGTAATCGATATGATATTCGGTTTCTTCCGCAGGAAAGATAATATCGGCCGCTGCATCGGTTACGGTAAATGCGCAGGATCTGACAATCTGCGTTTTATTAAACGACAAAGTACCCCGTGCGAGGTTGATAACGGCATTTTTAAATACACAATCGCTGCCCGTTATTGCCCCCATATTCAACATGGCGAGAATATGCACTGCCTGTACTCCGTCGAGACGGATATCCGCACGGTTAACCCGTATACTGCAGTTTTCCAGCAGCATTTGTTTCGGTATAAAGACGTAAAGGGTACCTTGAGAAGGAGTCATTTGACGTATCCGCAATGTTTTTTGGGTTTCTATACAAGAAAGTTTTTTTCCTTCTGCAAGTTCAAACCGATATGCAATACGTTCTTCCTCAAAAGCTTCCGCAACCAGATGTACCTGAGACAGTTCAATATCAAGGCCGTCCGTCGCCGGGCGTGCATAGGTAAGATCTTGGCCGAACGCGGCAACTGCACATAATAACAATACAACTGCAAACGGGATATTTTTTTTCATCATAACGGTGCTGTATCATTCCTTAACAAGGCTACCGGCATTTTGTCTATCTTACTAAGCTGGCCAATAGTGAGTATCGGGATAATGGCGTTCGCCGAATACGGCCGTTCCGATGCGAAGCATTGTCGAACCTTCTTCAATTGCAATTTCCAAATCTCCCGACATTCCCATCGAAAGAACATCGGTAGAAATATTCGGAAGCTTCATTTCGGCAACCTGCTTTTGCACGTGTTTAAGGCAGCGGAAGCATGCGCGTACCTTATCTTCTTCTCCGGAAAACAACCCGATGGTCATAAATCCTCGAATATTAAGGTGAGGCAAGGCAGCTATTGCTTTTACCAAGTTTTCTGCATCCCCGGGCTTACAGCCGAATTTACTTTCTTCCGCCGAAGTATTCACCTGTACTAAAATTTCGATGCTGCGCCCTTCCTGCGCAAGCCGCTGTTCCAATTTCTGTGCCGTATCGAGATTATCAATTGATTGTATGCATTGCACATACCGGATAACCTCCTTAATCTTATTCGATTGTAAATGCCCGATAAAATGTGCCGTATGGGGAACTGCAGAAAGCGCTTCATATTTATCGTGCAGCTCCTGCACCTTGTTTTCGCCTATTAAGGTGCATCCGCAAGAAAAAGCCTGCAGAATCCGCTCCGGCTCAACGGTTTTTGTTGCAAGCAGCAGCTGAAGTTCTTTTGGGTCGCGCCCCGCCTTCTTACAAGCTGTATTAATCCGTTCCATAATATGCCGGATGTTTTCTTGAATAGTGTTTTCCATAAGAGTTTACCTAAAGCCCCTGATATTTTAAATTATATAACCCCTTCGGTATTTATGCAAGAATCGTATATGCTGCCGTTACGGATTAAAAAGCCCTTCCTCCGGAGTACGTACCCGTACGAGCGCCGTATAGGAATCTTTATTTTTTTCGACAAACTCTTCTGCCGGCACCTGTGTACCGTCTTCATATATATCAAGATGAAAGTCACCCAAACTGTCAAAATAAGGAAAAAATACGGCTATACGGTCATACAATCTCAGCTCGGTAGCGGAGGACACCGTGCTGATACATGCAAGATAAAAATGATCGGGTTCGGTAACAGCGAAATAATATAAAAGCGGCAAAAGGTATGCCGTTTGATACCCTGCATATTGCTGGTATCCCAAAAAAGCAGGCTGCTTTACTGCTCCGGTTTCCGCACCTGCAGAAACCGCCGGATCGGTAAGCGCAAAAGGGCAGCTGTTTACATCCAAACCGGAGGTATCGGGATACACCGTACGGTTCAGATTTAAACTTAAAGCGGCTGCACCGAGATTCCGTATCCAATCCAGCCCGAAAAAAACATTTTTTGTATCCAGATAAGGTCTGGTAAAATGAGTCTTAGGTACTTCGGTTGTCCGTTTTAAAGATTCAATAACAGTCCCCTGCCCCGCAACGGGACGGACAAGCCCATCGATAATCCACTTTGCAAACCCCGCCGAATCGACACCGCCGATTACTTCCGAACGGAGTTGGTCGATATTCATCGCAGATGTTATTTCCAGTTCGGTTTGCGGCTGCGAATTGCTGATATGCACCGGTTTCCCATTATGATCAAAGCAGCCGTCTTTCAGCGGCACCAACCGATACCTAAGGTTTTCTACTCTTTGAGCCATCACTTTAACGGTACTGTCATAACGAGGCGGATTAAATAAATCCCATGGGATGATTGCCTGAGTCAATTCTTTCAACCGTGAAAGCGAAATGGTGTAGAGCGTCTCAAACGGAACCCCTATTGCGATATCCTTGCGCACATACACATTAAAAAGACATATATCGATAAACGATTTACCGCTATAAGCCTTTTGAGGCGCAGGACGAAGCGAAACCGAAAGAGCGGGATTTTCACGGGGATATATTTTAATAAGCGAAGGAGCCCCCGTTTCAAGATTTCGGTATAGCATCCACGTACCTTGGGGAACAAGTTTATGTTCCGGCAGACTGTAATCGGTAAGTTCGGGAACTATAGAAATGATATACCCGTCTTTACGGTTTTCCGCATACGTTCCCGATACCGTAAAGGTATTTCCCTTTGAATCCGTATGCAGCTCCGATGCTTTTTTGATAACTTGTTCAATCGGAGCGGCAAACCATGAAGAAATAATAGTTCCTCGGACTTCGGAAGAATCGGGTATCTGATCAAAAGGATAGAGATGCACCGTTTGCGGATTTTCGCCTGCTACCGTTTCTACCGTAACAACGGCTTCCTTACCGCCGGGTTCCCTTTGCACAGTCTTTGAATTCGGCACGGACGAATCCGCCCCGAAAGCGGCTGCCATACTTATGCATACGAGAATACCGCCTATTAAGCAAGAAGGTATTCTAAAATAAACGCTTTTCATACCTTTATGGTATCGGCATTTTCTCATCATATCTTAAAACAACAGTATCCTATCGCTAAAAGTCCAATCAGGATGATAGATTGCATCAGTGCCCGTCAGTCTTCTAATTCGGGGATGCGGTCTTTCAGCTCGCGTAAAAACTGTTCGCCGCTTACGCCTTCTCTCAAACAAATAAATACGCAATTATCTCTGCCCGCAATAATACCGAGGACGGATTCAAACCCCATATTTTCGAGCGCCATCGAAATAAGTTCGGTATGTCCCGAATAGGTTTTGATAACCGCCATATTTCCCGAATAATCTATAGAAATATACCCGCGTAAAAAATCCTGAATGCCGGCCTGCTCGGTTTCATGAGGATGGTCTTCACTCGGAACCGTGTAAACATAATCACCTTTTCCGTTGGAGACCTTGCTGACCTTCAGCATCTTTAAATCGCGCGATAAGGTCGCCTGTGTCACGGAAAATCCTTCGCGATCCAAATAACCGAGCAGCATTTCCTGAGATTCAATCGGATATGATTTTATCAGTTTTCTGATTGTTTTTAATCTTGTCAGCCGCTGTTTCACTTATGCCACCTACGGAGTAATAGTGCATAAATATTCAAAAAAGTCAATAAAAATAAAAAAATATTCCAAAAATATGCATGATTTTGCATAAACCAAGAATGACAAACGCATCAGGCTCTTTTGAGAATATGCCCGCAGTGTAAGTGAGGCTGCTCAACCAGAATTGAACCTCTTCGCGGTTCAAATGGTCTCACAGCCTCACTTACACTGCGATTTTATCTATCCCGCCTGATGCACTTGCCTCTACCAGAAAAAATGTGCGAAATTTTTTTAAATTTCGCACAGAAGGCAGTCCTTACAGGATAAGCATGGCGTCGCCGTAAGAGAAGAAGCGGTATTTTTTTTCTATTGCATGGCGGTAGGCTGCAAAGATATTGTCGCGGCCTGCAAAGGCGGATACCAGCATAACCAAGCTCGATTGCGGGGTATGAAAGTTGGTAAGAAGCGCACCGGTAAGGCCGAACCGGAATCCCGGATAAATAAAAATATCGGTTGCATGCATCCCACGGCTCAGCTGCTGCGTATCGGATTTCCACGCGGATTCAAGCGTTCTGACGGAAGTGGTTCCCACTGCAAGGATGGTTTTTCCTGCTCTGTGCGCCTCTTCCACCGCCGCCGCCGTTTCATCCGAAATAAAGAATTTTTCTGAGTGCATCGTGTGCTCTTCGACAACCTCAGTCCGAACCGGCAAAAACGTACCGAGCCCGACATGCAGCGTTACGGCGGTACGCGCAATATGCCGTTTATCCAATTCCTGCAGAATAGGTTCCGTAAAATGAAGACCGGCGGTGGGTGCTGCGACCGAACCGGTGTTTTTTGCGTATACGGTTTGATACCGCTCGGCATCTTCATCCGTATCGCCGCGCTTGATATACGGCGGCAGCGGGATATGACCGTTGGCTTCCAGCCAACGGTCATCAATGCAGCGGTCGAATCGTATATATTTGCAATCGGTTTCCGCTGCATTGGGGGAAGGGGGTGGAATCAGCACGGCACGGGTGCCGTCGTCAAAGATGTACTCCTTCCCCTCCCGCTGCCGTTTGGCGCGCTTGACTATGGTTTTCCAGACAAAGCCTTCATCGAGCGGCTCAATCAGCAAAAACTCGGCTTCACCGCTTCCGGTACGGGCATACAAACGGGCATGGCGTACCTTTGTATTGTTAAACACCATTAAACAATCAGGCGGCAAAAAATCGGGTAAATCGGAGAACACGGCATCGGTTAAAGCCCCTGTCCGTCTATTTAATACAAGCAGCCGGTCATTTCCGCGTTCTGCTGAAGGATATTGTGCAATTAATTCTTTCGGTAGGTCAAAATCAAAATCTTTTGTAAACATAAGGCCTCAAAAACGAGAAGCACTATACCCGAAAAGGTTTCCCAGTGGCAAGACGAGGCAATAGGGAACTTCTAAAAACTGCAAGCCTATCGGCTTGTTCTGTAAAGAAATTCATTAAGTTATCCGCTTCGCGGACTGCGAATCAGTTTTTAGAAGTTCCCCTTAGATTTAACGTGATGCCATGCGTGCGCTTGCAATTTTTTATATCCATTGTTATAATTCCTTCACCATATTCTGGAGGAGCCTTATGAAAAAGATATGCCGTTTTTTTATTCTCTGTGTTGTACTGTTTGGAGCAGTGAGTGTGTTTCCCCTTGCTGCCGAATCAAAAGAAGCTGACGTATATTATGTTCACACTCAGCTTTTAAAAATATTCCCTCATCCTAAGGGATACTATGTAATCTATCGGCGGGCAGGTTTGGGTACCGGCGAGGCATTCATCCCGATGGAATGGTTCAGCCCGAAAGAAAATAAAGCGGATATTTCATTTATTAATAGCCGTGTTAATCCGTATCTGTCGTTCTTTATCCGCGACGGAAAATGCGAATATATTAGAATTTCAACTCCGAGTGATAGAGGCACTCAAGTATGGGGTATGCTGCCTTATCCTCAGCAATACAATGAAAAATTTGAAGGTGTAGAATCGCTCGCACTTGAGTTTTAATCCGTCTCAAAAGCAGGCAAAAGGGAGTCTCTAAGGGCGTTTTGTTTTTAGAGATTTCCATATTCTTAAAAGATAGGCCTGTGCTTTTCAGCTGCTTAAAATTACAAATGTCTGCTCCGAAATTTTATAAGTTCTGAAGTATCTTAAACACAATTACGCCGTACCGGGGTGAGGGTATTTATGGCTGATATTATTACACCTGCCGTTCCGCAGGAATTAATCGATTTTTTACATTCCTATCCGATGTTCCTCATTGCCGGTCATAAAGAACCGGACGGCGATTGTATCGGGAGCAGTATCGCGATGTCGCTTTTTTTACAACGGCTGGGGAAAAAGACCAAGATGCTTTCTGCAGGCCCCTTCCAACGCCCGGAAATAAAGACTTACGAACTGCTATTTTCCGCACAGGTTCCGAAAGAGCTTATGCAAAGTCCTGAAAAAACAGGCGTTATCATTGTTGACTGTTCGGGGATAGAGAGAACCGGCGATATTGCCGAACAGCTTACGAGTTTTTCTTCAATCTGCATCGATCATCACGCTACCAACACGACAAAAGAAGCAGGTTCGCTGGTATATGCGGATGCACCTTCAACAACATTTATTATTCAAACGATTATCGAAACGATGACCGGTTCCGTAACGCGGGAAGAAGCGGAGATGCTGTTCTTCGGGCTTTGCACCGACACCGGCTTTTTCCGCCATTTGGATGAGCGGAGCGGTGAAGTTTTTGCCCATACGGCGCGGCTGGTACAAGCAGGCGCTAATCCTAAATACACATTTGCAGCGATTAACGGCGGTAAATCTTTCGGTTCGCGGACGCTCATTTCCCGCGTATTAGCCCGGATGAAGCCGTATTATGGCGGAAAACTCATCGTTTCGTATGAAACATATCAGGACAAACGGGAAATCGGTATCGAAAACAGAGATTCCGATATGGCATATCAGCTGATTCAAAGTATTGCAGGCGTAAAGGCGATTTGTATTGTCCGACAGGATACGGAAACACACTGCAGCGTAGGCTTCCGCTCCCTCGATACCGTCGATGTCAGCATTATCGCATCTTCGTTCGGCGGCGGCGGACATAAGCAGGCTGCAGGTCTTTATATAGAAGGAATTGCCGAACAGCTGATCCCCAAGTTTGTCGCGGCGTTTGCTCCGCAGATGGAAAAAGAAGTATAGGCGTATATCGGAAAACAGGAGCTTTCATTCATAATTCATAATTATGAATTGATCCTCCCCATCATTCATCCAGCAGAGCCCGTGCTTCTGCCTGTAATGAGGGAAAAACCGCCCAATCAGCCCCTCCGTCCCGTACACCGGAACACAGAGGCTGACAAGCGGTTTTTGTTGCCCAGCACGCCGAAAGGGTGCTAGGCCGATAGAGCCCATCGATATGGGGTTATTTCCAGTCAAAGCCGGAGGCGGATGTGTCTCTTATCAATTCCTTAGAGAATTTTCCACCGGCGGCATCCGCTTTTTCTTCCAGCAACGTTTTTTCTAAGTCATATTCAAAGACTTTGTTATTGTTAGCTTCAACATGATTCGATGAAGAAATTCCGTCTGTGCCCCATGCACCGTCGGAAGCAATCACCAGTTTTTTCGGCTTAACGGCAATAAAGCGGTAAAAACCGTAGCCGATTTTGTTCGTATCATCAGCAGGTTTTGCTTTTGACTCTAAAGGCGGGTAGGGCATTGCCTGATCCGTACGACCGATTTTGTACAGCTCACCACTGTTTTTTAAGCTATCAAGCTGATACCCATTATCATCCTTCAACCCGTGTTCTTCCTTTGCTGTAATGGCATACAGGACATCGTCAACTATCTGCAAACCGTTAATTGACTTCTCAATCTTCTCATACGGAGAAGAGTCAGTCGGTTCCGCAGGTATGTCTTCCTGCCCCATCGACGTTCCGCCGGCAGAATTTCCATCCGTTTTCTTGTATTTTTCTACCGATAGAAAATATTTTGTCGGATTGAGGGAGGCATTATTCAGCCGTACGCCGGCGAATACCCCATCTTTGTTTGCGGCAAGCGCGGTAACAGTTTTGGTCTCATCCCCTACGCTGATGCTATAGCCTGCATCACGGTAAGCACTGTCAAAAGAAGATATCCACGAATAGCGGTGTATCTTGTGTGTACCATTGTCAGCGCAATACAAATAATTAGTTCCGTCGGAAACATCTACGGCAATGGCGCTGACAGTCTCTCCTGCCTGTAAATTTAAATTCGCATCTTGAATTATTGCCTTATCGTAATAATCTTCTTTTCCTTCTGCTGTTGCCGGCGGTTGCAAGTCAAACCGTCTGACTTTGTAATTATTCGAATTGTCTTTCCACAAGATATACAGATTGCCGTCTTGGTCATAGCAGAAAACATCGGTAGGATTTTCTGATGACGACGTTGAAGCCCAAAGTGCATCGGCATTATCAGGAGATGCGGTTGAACCGTCATCGCTTAGCCAATATTTCATGCCAACGACAGGGGATTTACCATTTTCCCACAGCAGCACCTTTGTATTGGGCTTTCTGTACTCATTGTAGATTTCGGACCATGACGCTTCGTCCGCACTTATGAAAGAAACAGTTTTATCTTTGCGGTTAAACGCCATAATGCGGTCTTTGTTACCGTTGATGCGGTAGTTTTCGTTTTTGTATTCGATATTTACGCCGTCGTCGGCAAAGTAGAGAGTGTCTCCGTCATAGCCGATAAAGCCTGCCGGATTAGACAAATATGCCGGATTATACACGAGAGCCCCGGTACCTGATGCGGCGGGATTCAGACCTCCGCTGTTCGGTACTGATGTATCTTCCGTCAGCGTCGAACCGTCATAGCTAAACCGTACCACCTGTCCAAGGGCATAAGGGGAGATGCCGGAATATGGATCTTGCTGGGTCAGCAGGGCGTATACCCCTTGCCCGTCTGCAAAAAGACCGGTACATGTTCTTTTATCCAAAGTGGCCAAAGCGGCTACGGGGCGGAGTGCGCGAAGCTCTGCGTCTGCAGAAGCCCCAGTGAATGCGAAAGAGTCTTTTGAAGCCGTCTCCATCTTATAGGCATAGAGCTTCTTTTGATTAGTTAAGTCTTGCACATCCATCGCGACAAAGAGCGTACCGTCAAACGCAGCAACGGAATCAATACTGCGGTTACCGGGAGAGCCGGGAGTAGTAACCGTTTGGGCAGCACTGAAAGCGGTATATCCCCCATCCGTCTTCTTTGCCATATATGCGGTAATCTTAGTATTCGCCCCGTCTTGCGTACGTTTCAGCAAAAAGACATCTCCCGTTTTAAAATCGACGGCAATATCGGTAACCGAGGTGTCAGGGAAGGTAAATTCCGATTTTGCAGTCCCGAATGTTGTATCTTTTGTGCCGTCAGCAGCAAAGCGTTCAAGATGCAGTTCACCGCCATAACCGCCTTTATACAGTAGATAGACAGCGCCGGTACTATCCCGCGCAGTCTTTTGATTGCGGATGTTTGATACAAGTTTTTTTACAGTACCGCCTGCTATTTTCAGGTTGAGTGTAACCGCATGGGTACCCTTGTTTGTTGACCACAATAAAGTCGGTATTTTTTCTGCATACTGAGCGGTATATTCTGCAAACCATGTTACATCGGCGGTAGAATCGTCAAAGGACAACGCTGTGGTATCGCGCTTGACCGCTGCAATACGGTTTTTGTTTCCGGCAGTATAAAAGCCCCCCATATAGGCATTTTCGTTTATTTCAGCGCCGTCGTCCGCAATGTAGAGATAGTCCTCATCATAGCCGATAAAGCAGACAGGATTAACAAAAGCATTTGCATCAAAGGCAAGAGACGGATCGCTTCCTCCTGCCTTGGAATGCAGCCCTATAGCTTGTTTTTTTGTAAGAGCGCCGTCACTATACGTATACTGAATAAGCGCCCCTACCATATACAGCTGACTGGCATCCGACTTCTGTTCCCGCAGCAGGCAGTATACGCCGCTTTCATCGGCAAACAGTCCGGTACACTCGGTATCCGCACTACCACCGGTAACCCCTGAAGCGGGACGGAGTTTATCCAACGGTTTGCTTGACACCTGCGAGTCAAATTTTAACAACTTAATATCGGCATGACCGGGAGCATCTTCAAATTCAAACTTACAAGCATATAAGTTCCCCCTATACACGGCAAACAATACACCGTTATATGCTGCAGCAGCGGTAACGCGCAATGTTGCAGCTACGTTCGGGTATGCAGTACCTCTAAAATACTCAAAAGAATGGTCTTTTTTCTCTTTAAAACAATAAACGTAGTTGTCTTTAAACAAAAAGATATAATTATCGTCTGCATCGATCGCTATAGTATCGATAGTACTTATAGTAACACCGGGCGGTAGCATAGGCATAATCTCACCAAATTTTGTTGCAAATTCGGTATCTTCATTTCCCTCTACATCGAAGCGGGTAAGATTCCTTGAACCGCCTTTGTCATAGAGCATATATATCCGTCCGATACCGTCACGGGCAATAACCGGCCGGTCTAAATAGTTGCCGCCGATTCCACTATTTTCAACAAGTAATTTCTCGTCTGGCAGCTTGCCTACCAGCTTGAGCGTAATTTTAGAATCATACAGATCATTTTTTACAACATAGGAAAGGATATTCCCAACGCTCTTAGGCACTTTGGAAAGCTTTACGGCAACGGTATTGGTTCCTGCCGTAACGGTGTGCTCTTTTGTACCGCGCCACTCGCCTGCCTCGGTTGTTACAACAACCTTTATGCTTATTTTCTTTCCGATATCAAGCGTCAGCGTAACCGATGTTGTTCCTTCCGCCAGTTGATTACCATCCTCGCCGGTAACGGTAATCTTAGTATTGGATTCATCAAATTGAGGCATTCCCTCGGCATTAACGGCACGGGTTGCCCCATTGTCGATGACAATCCTCACCTCGCCGGTACCTTTTCCGGCTGTCAAACCTTGGTTACAGGCCGTAAAGATAATGCATAGCGCTGCAAACAAAATACTTACGGAAATTAAACGCAGTTTTTTCATATTCTTTCCTCCTTCATAACTATAGGGCATCTCTAAAAACTTGGTTAGCCTTTAGAGGTTCCCTACAAACAAGAATTTCCAATCAATCCGCTATCTTTTTAGACAATCACACTTTACCCTTTTACTCCGATTTTTATTATACACTGTCTTTTACAAAAATACAAATAGGAACCTCGTAAAAACCGAAATTTCTATCAATTGCAAGAGCTTTTCCTTAACTTTATATGCCTATTTGTATCTGCTATTAGAGGAACCGTACCGGATAGATGATGCAATACGTTTTGTTGCATAAATGCCCCGTTTCAACTATACTTATACTATTATGATAGAAATGAAACGGACAGTTACCTGCGGTCAGCTGCAAAAAAGCGACGCCGGTAAAACAGTAGTATTAAACGGATGGGTACACCGCAAGCGCGACCACGGCGGTATCTCTTTTATAAACTTACGCGACCGCTACGGGCTTACGCAGGTGGTTGTCGATGACGATGCGAGCCCCGAACTGAAAGAAACCGCAGCCGGCTTAAAGATGGAATATTGTATTGCCGTTGAAGGTACGGTGCGGCTGCGCCCCGATTCGATGGTCAATACGGAAATGAGCACCGGTTATATCGAAGTAAAGGCGCAGCGCATCATGGTACTGTCAAAGAGCGCGGTGCTGCCCTTCCAGATTGACGAAAAAACCAACGCCAACGAAGACCTCCGGCTCAAGTACCGCTACCTCGACCTGCGCTCTCAAACCATGCAGGATCACCTGATACTGCGCTCGAAGGTTACGTTCGCCGTGCGGGAATACTTGACCGGTAAGAATTTCCTTGAAATTGAAACGCCCACTTTTATTAAATCCACGCCGGAGGGTGCGCGCGACTATCTCGTGCCGTCCCGCCTGTATCCCGGTAAGTTCTATGCGCTTCCGCAGTCCCCGCAGCTGTACAAGCAGATACTGATGGTCTCCGGTTTTGACCGCTACTTTCAGATTGCCCGCTGCTACCGCGATGAAGATGCGCGCGGCGACCGCCAGCCTGAGTTCACCCAGATCGATATCGAAATGAGCTTTGTTTCCCGCGATGATGTCCTCAACGTTACCGAAGATATGTTCCGCACGGTGTTCAAAAAGACCATCGGCGCGGATTTGGCGCAAAGCTTTCCGCGCATCAGCTATGACGACGCGATCGACCTCTACGGTACCGACAAGCCCGATATCCGCTTTGAAATGAAGCTGCAGGACGCCGCATGGATGGCGGAATGCACGGACTTTGCCGTGTTTAAAGATGCGCTCGCTGCCGGCGGTGCCGTTAAGGCGCTCACCGTAAAGGGACAGGCAGGCAGCTACAGCCGCAAAAAGATAGAAGAACTGGAAGCAACGGCAAAGATATACAAGGCGAAGGGGCTTGCATGGACAAAAGTTGCAGGCGGCGCCTTTGAAGGCGGTATTGCCAAATACTGCGCCGGAGCGGAAGCGGAAATATGCAAAAAATTGAACGCGCAAGACGGAGACCTACTCCTCTTTGTTGCCGATGCAAAGTATAAAACCGCCTGTACCGCACTCGGCGCCGTTAGAAGCAAGCTCGGTAAGGATTTAAACCTGCTCGATCCCAAGGTATTCGCCTTTTTGTGGGTTATCGACTTCCCGCTCTTTGAATGGAACGAGGATGAGCAAAAATGGGATCCCGCACACCACATGTTCTCCGCGCCGCAGGAACGCTACCTTGACACCTTGGAGCAAAACCCCGGCGAGGTAAAAGGCGACCTCTACGACCTCGTACTGAACGGATACGAAGTTGCATCCGGCTCAATCAGAATCCACAATCCGGAGCTGCAAAAACGGATATTCAGTATCGTCGGCTTTAACCCCGCCGATGCGGAAAAGAAGTTCGGCTTTTTAACGGAGGCCTTCAAATACGGTGCACCGCCCCACGGAGGCATCGCTCCCGGTCTTGACCGCATCGTGATGCTGATGGCAGGCGAAACCTCGATTAAAGAAGTCATCGCCTTCCCCAAAAACACCTTCGCTGTCAGCCCTATGGACGAAAGCCCCAGCGAAGTCGACGAAAAGCAGCTCGCCGAACTGCACTTGAGCATCCGGGAATAACCGGTGGATATAGAAGCCCTTGAATTCCGTGCGGCTTGTTTGCAGGCGGTGCGGAATTTTTTTATCGGCCGCGGCTATTTGGAGCTGGACACTCCGGCACTTGCTCCGGCGCTCATCCCCGAAAGCTGCCTTGAAGTGTTCCGCACGGAATACCTCAAACCCTTTAAAACCGGCGAAGAGGCGGCAGTTCCGCTCTTTCTCGTGCCCTCTCCGGAAGTATTCATCAAGCCGCTTATCGCCGCGCATGGGCGCTCGGTATTTCAGCTTTCCAAATGTTACCGCAACTGCGAATCCGTCGGGCATATTCACAACCCCGAATTTACCATGCTGGAATACTACACCATGCAGGCCGATTACCGCAATTCCATACTGATTACCGAAGCGTTTTTGCAGACAATGGCGCAGGCGGTTGCGGGACTGCCGCTTGCCGACCCCGAATTGGGAGCCGTTCTTTCCAAACCGTTTCTACAGCTGACGATGGACGAAGCCTTTAAACGCTACGCCGGTTTCTCCCTTGCCGAAGCGGAAACGCCGGAGCTTGCACTACATGCGGAACGGCTGGGGCTCGGCGGCAGGGTGCAGTACGAAGGCTGGGCGTGGGATGATTTATACGAACTGCTTTTGGTGCACTGTATAGAGCCGCAGCTCCCGCCCGATGTACCGGTTGCCCTTTTGGATTACCCCGCGCGGGTCCCCTGCCTTGCGCAGGAACGGACGGAAACCCGTACCGCCGCAGACGGCCGCCGTTATATATGGAAGACAAAAGAGCGGTGGGAAGTATATGTACGCGGGGTTGAACTCGCAAATTGTTATACCGAAGAGCGGGACGCCGAAGAAATTAATCACTCTTTTGCTGACGAAGCTGCAAACAAAAACACGACGGCACGGGTACCCCATCCCGTACCGGACAACTTCGGCGGAATATGCGCCCGTATGCCCCCCTGTTCCGGCGTCGCGATGGGCTTTGACCGCCTCATCATGCTGCTCGGCGGCAAAAAAACGCTCAGCTCCTTTCTATACGGCGGGATATAAATGAACTTGACGATACGTACTGTTTATTATATATTTGTACGTACAAGGAGCGATACGTATGCAAGCAAAATTAACGTTAAAAATGGATAAAAATATTATCGATTCGATGAAATGCTATGCGGCAAACAATAATAAAAGTCTTTCCCGGCTAGTTGAAGACTTTTTCAAAGCCTCTATCAAAGAAACAAAAGATATGATTAGTATTTCTCCTCTTGTAAAAGAATTAACAGGAATTATCAACGAAAAAGATTTAGAAAGTAACGGTTATATCGACTATTTGGAAAAAAAATATGACTAAAAAAATTTTTGTCGACTCGGATATCGTTTTAGATGTTCTGTGTAAAAGAGACCCTTACTATGAATATGCGGCAAAAGTTTTTTCATTAGCCGATATGAAAAAGCTGACCGTATATACTACTTCTTTGGTAGTTGCAAATGTCTATTATATTTTGCGCAAGGCAATAGGGATAGAAAAATCGAAAGAAGCATTACGGAAACTACGGCTTTTAGTAAAAATTATTTCGGTAGAGGAACGAGAAGTTGATTTAGCGCTCAATTCATCCTTTTCTGATTTTGAAGATGCACTACAATATTATACTGCAGTCAAGCATGGTATGGAGACCTTACTGACACGGAATATAAAAGACTATAAAGAAAGAGATTTGATCATACAAACCCCTGAACAATTTATAAAAGGTATAACTTCGGCTGCTACATAAATGAACAAGAATTAGAAAACATTGATATTGAATTGGACTAATCAATGTGGAAAATAGTTTATCATCCGAAGGCAATAATGGAAATCATTGTGATTTCTGTACGACAGGATAATGAGGTATATGAAATTGCAGCAAAAATTACATCCGTATATTTATTCTGATTACTTATATAAATATACTTGTAAATATACTTGATTTTTGTAATAAAGCGTTTTATAGTGGTATATAAGAGGTGTGAATATGCCGCAATTATCACTGTATGTTACACAAGACCAGCTGCTTAAAATTGAAAATGAAGCTCATGGAGAAAAAATGTCGCTTTCAAAGTGGGTCGTAAGCAAAATTATGGAAAACATAGAACCTCATTATCCGGACGGCTGGGCTGATTTGTTCGGTTCCGTTTCCGATTCTTCATTTACCAGACCTGATCAACCAAAACTTGAAATACGAGAGGCTCTTTAATGTATTTTGTAGACTCAAACACATGCATTTACTTTATGAATGGAAAGTTTCCGTCTATTCGAGAAAAATTTTTATCAATTTCACCAAAAAATATAAAAATTTCTTCAGTAGTAAAAGGAGAGCTTTTACTGGGTGCATTTAAAAGCCGGACAAGAGAGGCCACTACGGAGAAAGTAGAAAAATTTTTAAAGCCGTTTGAAATTGTAGACTTTACAGATAAAATGTCTTACGATTACGCAGAAATCCGAAAAGATTTGGAGTTTGCAGGTACACCAATAGGCGCAAATGATTTGCTTATAGCTGCGACCGTGCTGCATGAAAACGCGATTCTTATTACTCACAATGTAGATGAATTCTCAAGAGTAAACGGTTTAAAAATTGAAGATTGGGTAGAAGATAACACCTACCCCCCGTTTCAACACTGACATTGCCGCTTATGATTGCTGCAAAAAAGCGGCACCGCATAAAAAAGCCGCCCTTACTAAGGACGGCTTTTTTGCTACCGTGCGTATTCGATAATACGTGTTTCGCGGATAAGCGTTACGCGGATACGGCCGGGATATTTCAGATCGTTTTCAATCTTTTTCGCAATATCCCTTCCCAAGGATTTTACTTCTTGATCGGGTATCTTTTCATTGTTTACTAATACCCGCAACTCGCGGCCTGCTTGGATTGCATAAGCTTTTTCAACGCCCGGGAAACCTTCCGCAATTGCCTCAAGGTTCTCAAGCCGGCGGACATAGTTATCCATCGTTTCGCGGCGTGCACCCGGCCGTGCGGCGGAAATTGCATCGGCAATCTGCACCAATATGGATTCCACGCAAGAAGGCTCTATATCGTTATGGTGCGAACCGACCGCATTTACGATACGCGGATCGAGACTCATCTTCCGTGTCATCTCCATACCAACCTCGGCATGGTTCTTATCGGAATCCGCTTCGGCTCCCTTACCGATATCGTGCAGTAAGCCGCCTCGTTTTGCTATTTCCACATTTGCACCGATTTCCGCAGCAAGCGTACCTGCTAAAATAGCAACCTCTTTGGAATGCTGCAGCACATTCTGCCCGTAACTCGTTCTAAAATGCAGACGGCCGAGCGCACGAACCATCTCCTGTCCCATATCGTGGATGCCGAGGTCAAAGAGCACCTTCTCCCCTTCCTCGTACACGGTCTGCGAAATTTCCCTCGTAACCTTCTGTACGATTTCTTCAATCCGTGCGGGATGTATCCGTCCGTCCAGAATAAGCCGTTCCAATGCAATACGGGCAATTTCCTTCCGTACCGGATCAAAACAGGAAATAACGACTGCTTCGGGCGTATCGTCGATAATAATATCCACGCCGGTTAAGGTTTCCAAAGCGCGTATATTGCGTCCTTCCCGCCCGATAATCCGTCCCTTCATTTCATCGCTCGGCAAACTGACCGTAGAAACGGTTATATCGCTGGTCGTTTCCGTAGTCAGCCGCTGAATGGTCGTAACCAAAATATCACGCGCTTTTTTTTCAGCGGTAAGGTTCGCTTCTTCTTCTATTCTATTGATAAGAACCTGCGCGTCCTTCTTCGCCTCATTTGCAAGGCTCTGGATAATCAAATCCTTGGCCTGAGCCTGTGTTAAACCGGAAATCCGCTCCAGCTCTTCCTTATACCGTTCTTCCTCCCCATCCAAGACTTTTTCACGTTCGTCAAGCGCATCCTTCCGCTCAACGAGTTGCTTTTCATTTTTTTCTGCCAATTCCAGCCGTTTATCCAGCTGTTCTTCTTTTTGGGTTAAGCGGCGTTCCATCCGTTGAAGGTCGCTTCTCCGTTCGCGGTTCTCTCGTTCTTGTTGATTTCTTTCCCGAATAAGTTGTTCTTTTGCCTCAAGAAGAATATCCTTCTTTTGAGCTTCAGCCTCTTTTATAGCCTCCTGTAAAACCCGCTCTGCACGCTGTTCAGAAGCAGATAGTTGAAATCTGGCATACAGCCAGCGAATCGTCCATCCAAGAATTAAACCGATAATTACGAGAGCAATACACACGATCACCATCATGATTCCTGACATGTTTGCTCCTTATAACAGCATATAACTGTCATTTTAAACTTTATACCGAATAACTCAAAATGTCAATGATTTTCTTATTTAGTAGGCACTACGGATAGGGAAAATGCGTGTAAACGGCTCCGAAGAAGGATTTAATGACGGCGAAGAGTTCTTTGCGCCGCTCGGAATCTACCGTGTGAAGCTCTTGCAAAATATGCAGCGAATGGGCAAGTCCGTTGGCGGTTAATTCGCTAAGCGTTTCCGCTCCGGTGCCGAACATCACTTCAAACAGCGTGGTAATAAATTCCTTCCGTTCCGTATCATCAAGACGGGAAAGCCATGTTTGTACGGCTTTTTCCGCAAAATAGCTTTCCTTGGTACGGCCTTCCTGATGTGTTACGAATTCATCCCGCTTAATTTGCCAAGAAAACGCATCATGCTGCCAAAGCGTATTTGCTTCGGAACTTTCGATAACCGTATAATAAGGAAAATACGAAAGCAAAACGCCGACAACGGAAGACTGCGGGATAAAAGAAGCGGTTTTGGGCAAAATTGCCTGAAATCCGTCCCACTGTTTGATATCAAAGGCGAAACCGGGGCCGTCAAAGCAGAATATCCGCTCAATCCGCTCCCGTATCGAAGCGGCGGCGCTTCCCGCTGCATAGAGCGCAAGGTTGCCGCCTTTGGAATGTCCCGCAATAGAGAGCTTTTCGGCGCCGCACGCAACGGCAGATGCCGCCGCCGAAAGGTATTGCACCGCTGCGGAATGCGACGGAACGGCATCCTGCAAACAGAGCAGGCAATCTTCTTTCCAGCCGATAAGCGAATCGTCCGTCCCCCGATACACGATACACACATCGCCTGTCGGAAGGACGGCAGTCAGGGCTGCAAATTGCTTATTTGTAGTTCGGTTCACCTCGTTTACAAACCCCTTTAAAAGGATGGAACCGAAGCGCTCCGTTTCCGCAGCGGCTTTAAGCAAATCGGCGGTGAGCGGGTTGATAAACACACCGAACTCTTCGGGGGTTCCACGTGTAGAATCGGCGGCATAGATACGGGCAGCTTCCCCCAGCGTAATGCCGCCGTTAAATTGTTCGGGTATAATGCCGGAAAAGTTAAGGTAAGAAAGCTGGCACAGAACCAGCGCATCTATTTTGTTGAACGGGCGTACCTCAAATGAAAGGTCGCCGCGCCACTGTACATAATCGGAAAGGTTTGCCATAGAATTTATTTAATTTCTTACTGTTATTTTGCGGCAATCTTGTTATAGAGCGCATCAAGGTCGGCCTGTGAAAAATACGAAATATACACAATGCCTTTTTCAAGATTGCCTTTAATTTCAACCTTTGTGCCGAGCGCATCGATAAACTGCTGCTCAATATCCTTGACCGCAAGCTGCGCGTCATCCGCGTCCGGCTGTTTTGCCTGCTGCGGCTCCGTTTTTTTCTGACCCGTACGACTGCCGCTTTTCAGCTGAGCCGCCTGCATTTCAGCCTCCCGCACGGAAAGCGCGTGCTCCGTAATGCGGGTAAACAGCAGGGTTTGATCCGCCGGATTGATAAGCGAAAGGATTGCCCGTGCATGGCCGGCGGTGATGGCGCCTTTTTCAAGCGCTGTCTGCATCCGGTCGGGCAGCTGTAAAAGCCGCATCGCATTGGCAACCGCCGACCTGCTCTTCCCTACCCTCTTGGCGGTTTCCTCTTGATTGAGGTTGGACAGCTGCATAATTTCCTGATACGCCTTGGCTTCTTCAATCGGGTTGAGATTTTCCCGCTGGATATTTTCGATAAGCGCAATTTCAAGTTTTTTGCTGTTTTCAAATTCGCGGAAGATAACCGGCACCCGCGTAAGCCCCGCTAAAAGCGCCGCCCTCGTTCTCCGCTCCCCGGCAATAATGTAATAGTTTTCGCCGTCTTTTTCCGCAATAATCGGCTGAATAATACCGTGCTCTTTAATTGAAGCGGCAAGCTCCTGCAAGCTTTCCTCGTTAAAAGTACGGCGGGGCTGATACGGATTAGGTTTGAGCAGCGCGGGGTCAAGTTCAACCGGCGCGGAACCGGCGGTAGGCGCTTGCGTACCGGCCGCTTGTGCAGCGGATGCCAGCATCGCAGTTCCCTGCATCGCAGCAGCTTGTGCCTCACCCTGTTGTGAACTTACCGGCCGACCACCGGCCGATTGTGAACCGGCCGCTTGTCCGCCGTTCGGGTACCCGCCGGCAGGCTGCGCGGTATTCGATTGTGCATCGGCAGATTGCGCAACGGCCTCATTCGAGTACAAATCCGTAATATCGGGGGGAATTAGGGAGTCGAGCCCCTTACCTAACGCAGACTTAGGCACGGTCAAGCACCTCCTGAGCGAGTTTTTCATAGCTGCGGGCGCCGATACAGGAGGCATCGTACTTACAGATGGGCAGCCCATGGGAGGGAGCTTCGGAAAGGCGGACGTTACGCGGAATAATCGTGCTGCATACGCGGTCTTTAAAATAGGCGGTAACCTGCTGCACAACTTCCTGCGCCAGCTTTGTCCGGGAATCGTACATCGTAAAAAAGATACCGCCGATTTTAAGATGGGGGTTAATCTTTTCCTGCACTTTTTTAACGGTTTGCAGAAGAAGCGAGAGCCCTTCAAGGGCAAAATATTCGCACTGCAGCGGAATAAACACCTCATCCGCAGCGGCAAGTCCGTTCAGCGTTAAAATTCCCAACGACGGAGGGCAGTCAATTAAAATATATTCATATTCGTCTTTCAGAAGGGCAAGGTTGTCGCGGAGAAAAAATTCACGGGCTTGCTGATCGACCAATTCGATGGTAGCGCCCGATAGATTAATATCGGCGGGGATCGCATACAGGTCTTTAACCGCCGTCGGTTGGACGGTTTTTTGGATAGGAATTTTTCCAGCAATCGCATCATAAATACTCGGCTGCTTTTTTGCAATTCCCACGCCGGACGACATATTTCCCTGCGGATCAAAATCGACAAGCAGCGTTTTCTTTCCTGCCTGTGCAAAATATGCGCCGATATTAACGGCAGACGTGGTCTTTCCTACCCCGCCTTTTTGATTAACAAAAACGATGCTTTTCCCCATACGGGTGAGTATACCGCATTTTCTAAAGAGATAAAAGGGGCATCTTCAGGGTAAAACGCATCAGGCCGTTTTTTTTACAGCCCCGCGGAAAAATTGAGACTATTCGACCGGAACTGCCAAGGATGGCAGTAGTTCCATACAGCAGCGATGTTTTGTGCACACACAAAACTCGCCTTCAACTGTTGTACACGGATGTACAACAGTTGAAGATGGTTCAAATGGTCTCACAGTCTCAATTTTTCCGCGATTTTTATCTATTTTGCCTGATGCGTTTTCCCCTTTGCTGGAAAAATGTGCGAAATTTTAAGCAAAATTTCGCACAGAAGGAAGGCGCCCGCTGAAAATATTTTATAATGCGGTTGCCATGGAGACTCTCTAAAAACTCAGGTATAGTTTTTAGAAGATGCCCAATTTATTGACTTTTCGCTGAATAATGACGATATTTGAAGCTATGAATTCAGATACTTCAAAGACTTTAGATACGCCGAACGAGGCGGATACATCAACTCCGAAAGGAGAAAAAGCGGTTATTCCGATTGAAGAACTTTTACCTAAAAAAATCAATCTTATTCCGCTGAATGGCCGGCCTATTTATCCGGGAATTTTTACCCCGTTGTTGCTCAACGATGCCGACGATATCCGTTCCGTCGAAGAAGCGTACGGCAGCACCGGTTTTATCGGCCTCTCGCTTTTAAAAAACGAGACGGAAGAGCCGGGTGCATCCGATGTGTATCAAATCGGAGCAGCTGCCCGGATTATCAAAAAAATCAATCTGCCTGACGGCGGTATCAATATTCTTATTTCAACCTTAAAGCGGTTTAAAATCCGCAAGATCGTCAACGAGAAGAAACCGATTGTCGTAGCGGTTCAATACCTTGAGGATGAGGAAGAAGATACGGTTGAAGTTAAGGCGCTGCTCCGCGGACTTATCGGAGAGATGAAAGAGCTTTCCGAAAACAATCCGCTTTTTACGGAAGAGATGCGGCTCAACATCGTCAACATCGATCATCCGGGTAAAATTGCAGACTTTACCGCCAGCATTTTAAATATTCCGAAAGAGGATCAGCAGAAGATATTGGAGACCGTTAACGTCCGCGAGCGGATGGAAAAAGTCTTTGTGCATATCAAAAAAGAAAAGGAACTGCTGGATGTCCAACGGAAGATTCAGGCGGATCTGAATACGCGAATTGAAAAAAATCAGCGCGAATACTTCCTGCATGAAGAACTCAAAAGCATCAAAAAAGAGCTGGGCTTGAGTTTCGAGCCTAAGGATGCCGACGAGGAGAAATTCCGCAAGCTGATCGATTCGTTTCATTTTGAAGGTGAAGTAAAAGAGACGATAGAAGCGGAGTTTGAAAAATTCAAGTTCCTTGAACCCAATTCGCCCGAATACATTGTCGGCCGGAATTACCTTGAAACGGCGCTGACTCTCCCGTGGAATCCCCCCGAACCGGAAGCGTATAATATAGATGAAGCAAAAAAGGTTTTGGACGCGGATCACTACGGGTTGGAGGATGTAAAAAAGCGGATTATCGAATACCTTGCGGTACGGAAACTGAAAAACGATACGAAGGGGTCGATTATTTTGCTGGTAGGACCGCCCGGCGTCGGGAAAACGAGCGTCGGCAAATCGATCGCCCGCGCGATGAATAAACCGTTTTTCCGGTTTTCGGTAGGCGGTATGCGGGATGAGGCTGAAATTAAAGGACACCGCAGAACGTATATCGGTGCAATGCCCGGCAAAATTCTGCAAGGGCTAAAAATCGTTAAAACGAAGGCGCCGGTCTTTATGATCGACGAGATCGATAAAATGGGGCAAAGCTATCAGGGCGACCCCTCCAGCGCCTTGCTGGAGGTGCTTGACCCGGAACAGAACGTGTCGTTCCGCGACCACTACCTCGATCTGCCGTTCGACCTGTCTCATATCGTGTTTGTGCTGACGGCGAACACGCTCGACAGCATTCCGCGGCCGCTGCTCGACCGTGCAGAAGTTATCCAACTTGCCGGATACATCGATGCGGGAAAGGTTGAAATTGCAAAGAACTACCTGTTGCCGAAAAGCCTTGAGAAAAACGGCTTAAAGAAAACGCAGGTAAAATATTCCAAGCAGATATTGCTGCATATTGCGAACGGGTACGCACGGGAGGCGGGGGTACGCAACTTTGAAAAGAACCTCGATAAGCTCCACCGGAAAATTGCCGTCGAGCTGGTTACCGGCGAGCGCAGCGAAAAAGACGTGTTTGCACCCGACACCGCCGAAATCGAAAAGATGCTCGGCAAGCCCATCTTCCGCGACGACGATATCAAATATGCGAAAGTTCCCGGTACGGCGATCGGGCTTGCATGGACGAGCATGGGCGGCGATACCCTGTTGATAGAAGCACTGTCGAATAAGGGCAAGGGGCAATTCCGTCTGACCGGTCAGATGGGTAATGTGATGAAGGAATCAGCCTCGATTGCATGGACATGGGTGCGGCACTTTGCCGACGCTCACGGCATCACAAGCGTCAAATGGTTTGAGACTCACGTTATCCACCTGCATATCCCGGAAGGCGCAACCCCAAAAGACGGCCCCTCCGCCGGTATCACGATGACGGTTGCGCTGCTTTCGCTGCTGTCCGGTAAGGTGATTAAGCCTAAGCTTGCGATGACGGGAGAGCTTTCGCTGACCGGTCAGGGGCTCCCGATCGGCGGCTTAAAAGAAAAAACCATCGCCGCCCGCCGCAACGGCATCAAGGAGATTATCATTCCCGCCGCGAATATCCGCGACCTCGAAAAAATACCCGAGCACGTAAAAAAAGGCATTCAGTTCCATCCCGTTACGACGATGGAAGAGGTGATACAACGCTCATTTGCCCACCCCTTTTGAAATATACAGCACATCTACGGCGTTGCTACGCAAATTCCAATCCTCAACGTATCATAGATACGCCTGCGGTTGGGATTTGCTAAGCGCCTTGTATCTGTACTGTCTATTTCAAAAGGCTTACGGAAAGGCTATATACCCCGCTACAGACAATCCTCAACGTATCAGAACCGGCACGGATGTACAGCAGTTAAAGATTGATTCAAATGGTCTCACTGCCTCAATTATTTTGCGATTTTTATATACTCTGCCTGATGCGTTTGCCGCTATTGGTGATAATGTGTACCGCACTGGACAATATACAATTTATTATCTTCCATATTAAAGATAATAAAGAATTCTAATGGTAAATATACATTTGATAGTATAGCCGATATTTTAGCAGCAAGAGATGCAAAACAATTAGAGAAATTAACACAGAAAAGAAACACATAAGGACACTTATCCATAAATCTCGCAAACGGGATGATGGTTTTCAAACTCTTGGAAATTAAATCTTAATCCTGCCTTTAAAGCTGCGCATCAGCGTCAGTTTATCGGTGTATTCCAAATCGCCGCCGACCGGTAGCCCGGACGCGAGGCGGGTAACTTCGACGGGAAAATCACGCAGTACTTTTTGGATATAGAGAGCTGTGGTATCCCCTTCAATAGTCGGATTGGTTGCAAGAATTACTTCTTTTACCGCCGTGCCGCTGCCGATGCGCTTGACGAGGCTTGCGATACGGAGCTGTTCCGGCCCGATGCCTTCGAGCGGTGCGATAACGCCGCCAAGCACGTGAAAAAGCCCGCGGTACTCCCCCATGCTCATTAACGTATAGACATCTTGCGGCTGCTCAACTACGCAGATACAGGAGCCGTCCCGTCCGGGGTCGCTGCAGATAGTGCACACGTCCTGATCGGTAAAAGCCCCGCATATCGGGCACGGCTTGATACTATCGTGCAAATTATACAAACTATCCGCCAACCGATGCGCATAGAGCGGCTCTTGTTTAAGAATATGATATGCGAGCCGGGCGGCGCTTTTTTTTCCGATACCCGGCAGCCGGCATAAATTATCGATAAGATCTTCGAGCGCATTCATTACGACGGCATTCCTCCCGCAAGCGCGGCGAGCGGCCCCACCTTTTCTTTCAGCGTTTCCTTAATTTTCTCCACCGCATCGGTGTGGGCGGAGCGGATAAGGTCTTGCAGCATCTGTATATCGCGGTTATCGACAGCGATGGGATCCAATTCGATTTTTATCATATCGAAGGTTCCGCTCAGCGTTACCTTAACCAAGCCGCCGCCTGAAACGCCCTGTACGCGAAGCGCCGCTATTTCTTCTTGCATTTTACCGAAATGAGCCTGTAAGTCTTTTGCATTTTTCATTAATTCAAACGGATTTATGTTCATTCTTCTTCCTCCGGTTCTTCTTCAACCGCTTTTTTTTGTATGTCGACAATACTGCCCTTGATATTACGCAGCACCATCTCCACTCGTGCGGGTATCGGTGCTTTTTGTACCTTCTCTTCTTGGGCAAGCGTTATTTGTATTTTCAACTCCTTGCCGTAGAGTGCCGATGTCTTTACAGTCAGGATGTTTTTTTCCCGCTGCAGCTGCTGCACTTCAAAAGGCGTATGCACGGACATATACAGCACACCGTCCCGTTCGTTCCAGTTCAGCGTCTTACCGAGCGCCGTCGCAAGCATCGTGTGTTCTATCTGCAGCTGCTGCATAAGAGCCTCTTTGAGCTCATCGATGTTTTGTATGCGGGGCGGCGGCGGGGTTCGGTTCTCCGCCGGAGACTGATTTTCAGCTATAGGACGTCGTATCTGCTGCACCTCCGGCTGCCGTACTGCTGAAGGCTGATGTCCTGCTGCCGAAGGCTGAATCTGCCGTACCGCCGAATGCTGTACATCCTGTTGTTGAGGCGTACCGGCTATTCCGGCTGATGCGGTGTTTCCGTAAGTACCGGCAGCCTTCAGCGAAGAGAAGCCGCCGGTCTTAAAAAAGGGGAGTCAGCCCCGCCTTTTTGCGGCATACCGCTGCCGGGCAGAGCTCTGTTTGCCGTTTGAGCTGCCGGCGGTACGCCCGCAAGCAGCGCTTGAGCCGCATCAAAGGCTTCTTTCAGTTCCTTGGGCGAAACATAGTCGGAAAGCCATGCGAGGCGGGAAACCGTCAATTCCAGCTCATAGCGCGGATTAAGCGAAAAGCGGAGATCTCTGAAAAGCTGCAAAAAAAGATACAGTGCACGCTCAAGCTGCTGCGAATCCCAACCGGTGAGTATTTCCTGAGGAAACCGCTCGACACGCTGCCCGATCAAAGCTTCTTTTGTAATGCCCTGCCGTATCAGCAACAGACTGCGGATATAGTTGGTACAGTCTACGGTGAATTGTTCGGTAGAAACGCCGTTTTGCAGAATAGTGTCAAGGGTAAGCAGCGCAGCGGCGGCATCTTTTTTAACGCAGGCAGTCAGCAGCGCGCCGATCGAATCGGTACCGGTTAAACCGAGTGTATGCTGTATTTTTTCAAAGGTAATATGCCCGTCAGAAAAGGCCGCGACCTGATCGAACAGCGTGTAACAGTCGCGTACGCTTCCGGTAGCTTCCCGCGCAATCCAATACAGCGCTTCGTCGTCAGCCTCGATATGCAGCTCCGCCGCAGCCTCCGCTAAGGCCTGTTTAAGAACTTCGACATCGACCAATTTAAAGTTGAAGTGCTGGCAGCGGCTTTTGATGGTTGCCGGCACCTTATGCAATTCGGTTGTCGCAAAAATAAAGATAACGTAAGGAGGCGGCTCTTCAATCGTTTTAAGCAAGGCATTAAAAGCGCTTGTAGAAAGCATGTGCACTTCGTCGATAATGTAAATCTTATACCGGCTGGTATTGGGCGGAAAGAGAATTTCGTCCTTGATTTGCCGCACATCGTTGACGCTCGTATTCGATGCGCCGTCTATTTCGATAACATCGATACTAGAACCGGCCGTAATTTCGCGGCAAGAGGTACAAACCCCGCAGGGAGTAGCGACGGTTCCCGTTTCACAGTTGAGCGCTTTTGCTAAGATACGAGCCGAACTGGTTTTACCGCATCCGCGCGGCCCCGAAAAAAGATACGCATGGGCTATTTTTCCCGCTTCAATGGATTTTTGCAGCGTTGCCGCAACAAAATCCTGCCCTAATAAATCTTCAAACCGCTGAGGCCTGCGCCGTGTCGCAGTTACTTGGTACTCCATCCGAATATCATATCATAAATTGAACTTTGGATAAAGGGTATACCTTTTGAAATCAAACATTAGTGTTTCTTCTTAAACACGACTCTTTCTATTCGTACGGGGTTTAATACCCTCAGTTCCTCTACCGCCATAGAGTCGTTTTAGACATATTGGCGACTTACATAACCTGTTAGCTGCTACTCCGCTAAAAATTCCTCTATCGTATCTACCAGATCGTTGAAATTATTACGAAGGCGATTCATCAATATTCGAGTACGCTTACTGTTATAGGACGGCATAGCACCTGATGGCAAAAATAATTCATACGGTTCGACTTCAAGCGCCGCGGCAATAGAAGCAATCGTCTCAAATTTTCCGATTTTCTTTTGATTTTCAATTTCGCTTATATATGAGCTTGTAATACCGACTCGTTCAGCCAACCGCTCCTGCGTCAGTTTTTTAGATAAGCGTAACCGCTTTATGTTTTCCGAATACAATTTTATCAATTCAAGTTCAGTCATAATGGTATTATAAAATTACGATTTGATGGAAAGAATATACAAATCGCTATAATATTACATCAATGTGCCGATAATATTAGCGATTAGTTACTTTAATGCTAATATTATCATCTTTTTGCTAAAAATTATCACAAATAGTGAGCGGAGCCGTTATGCCGTATACTGAAACCCCTGAAACAAATGCGCTTAAAAACCGTATTGAAAAGGTACTTGCAGCAGTGCCTGATTTTGTAGAACCGGCTGCCGATGAAAAACAAAAACCGAGATTAAAAATTAACGTGATAAAGGATTGTGCAGAACGCGGCGACATAAAACTGCTCGCACCCTTGCTCAAAAACAGCTCCATAAAAAAAGCCTTTTTTACTCCGGTTTTAGATAGTTTTGTTTTTAATACGGCGAGATTTAAAGAATTTCTGGAATATTCCTCCGCCTGTAATTCATACTCGAAATACCTCGGGCAAAAAATCGGCTTGTATATGGGAGACATTCCATTGATCGACCGGAGCGAAGTTGTCTTGAATTTTCCGTTCAAAGACTGCGTATTGGAAGGCGGTCAGCGTAAAGAAGACGGTTTGGATGCTTATTTTGAATACAATGACAAAGAGCAGAGATACGAGGAAAAAACGAGTAAACGCCGAGAGATCTTTTATAATGAGGTTCTTGCTCGCGATGAAATAGACAGTTTGTTTTCCCCGAAAGCATTTTGCAATGCAAAGCGCTATGAAGCTGGAAAATCTTCTCTCTGTAAAAAATTAAACCGCGATGCCGAGTTGAACAAAAAACGTGGGCTTCCGGAAGATACCATCACCGATAATTTGATAATTAAAGGAAATAATTTACTTGCGCTTCATTCGCTTAAAGAAGAATTTACAGGCAAGGTAAAGCTTATTTACATAGACCCGCCGTACAATACGGGAAATGACAGTTTTGCATACAATGATAATTTTAATCATTCCAGCTGGCTCACCTTTATGAAAAATCGGCTTGAAATTGCACGGGAACTATTAAAAGAAGACGGGGCAATTTTTGTACAATGCGATGACAACGAACAAGCTTATTTAAAATTGTTGATGGATGATGTATTCGGAAGAGAAAATTTTGTAGTGGATTTAATTTGGCGAAAAAAAACCGGAGGCGGACAAGATACGGCTTTTTTTGCAATTGAGCATGAGAATATATTAGTTTTTAAGAAAAAAGAATGGAAAATTTTCGAAGAAACAAAGGAAGTAAATGAAACAGATTTTATAAAAACAATAAATGGAAAATCTGCGAATCTGATAAAACTTGAAAAATGGGGAACGGCGCCATATAAAGAAGACCGTCCATCCCTATATTATGCTATCAAAGATCCCGATAACAATGATTTTTTTCCTACTGCGCCTGATGGACGAGATGGACGATGGCGAAAAAAACCCGAATCTCTCGATAAGAACCATATCTATTGGGATAAACGAAACGGTAAGTGGAAACCGTATGAAGTTTTTTATTTTGAAGAAGCAAAAGATAAAATTCAAAAAGAACGCAGTATTTGGTTGGAATATGGAAATACCACAGAAGCTGCGAATGAAATAAAACAACTATTTGATATAAAAGTTTTCCAAACTCCAAAGCCGGAAAAGTTATTAGAAAAAATATTGGCAATCTCAACTTCCGAATCCGATATTGTTCTCGACCACCATCTTGGTTCAGGTACGACTGCTGCTGTTGCACATAAAATGAATCGTCAGTATATCGGTGTTGAACAAATGGATTATATCGATACGGTTACGGTAGAACGGCTTAAAAAAGTCATTGAGGGTGAACAGGGCGGAATCTCAAAACTTGAGAACTGGCACGGCGGCGGGTCGTTTGTTTACATGGAACTTGCTGAAAAGAACGAACAAGCAGTACGGCTGATTGGAGCGTGCAAAAATGTTGAAGAGCTTATTTTCCTATTCGACGAACTGTGCCGTAAATATTTTTTGCACTACAGCGTCCGTATAAAGGAATTTCATGAAGAAGTCAAAACAGATCGCTTTCAATCGCTCTCATTGAAAGAGCAAAAAGAAATGTTTTGCCGTATGCTTGATTTAAATCAGCTCTACATTAATGCGGATGACCGGCACGACGATAACACAGGGCTCAGCACGGATGATATTGCGATTACGGAAGATTTTTATCGGCTACGTGGCAATGATAAGGAAAATAGGTAATGCTTATCGATAAAATTCAAAATCAAAAAGAAATTCTTGACGAAAGCGATTATGCAATTCCTTTATATATAACGGATAATTTAAAATATCCGTTATATGACTGGCAGTGTACAGCATTGGAAAATTTTCTTATCAATGAGAAACTTCGTTCAAAACTGCTTAAAAAAGGTGAAATACTTTCACCGAATCACCTTATGTTCAATATGGCTACGGGAAGCGGTAAAACACTCGTTATGGCTGCACTCATTTTGTATTATTACAAACAGGGATACAGGAATTTTATCTTTTTTGTCAATCAAAATGCCATTCTTGGAAAGACACAGGCAAATTTTATCGACACAAAGCATACTAAATATCTATTCAAAGAAAATGTCGTCATTGACGGCAGACGAGTTGCATTTCGGGAAGTCGATATGTTTTCCGATTTTTGCGATGACGTACAGATAAAATTTACAACAATTCAGAAACTGCATAATGATATTTATAAAGAAAGCGAAAACTCCGTATTGCTTTCGGACTTACAAAAACGTGATGTTATTTTATTCGGTGATGAAGCGCACCACTTAAATGCAAGTACGACAAAGAAAAAACAAAAAACTCTTTCAGATGAAGTTTCTTTTATCGGAGAATTAAAAAATTCTGCAAAAGAAGACGATATTGAACGTTCGTGGGAACATACGGTGTGTCATTGTATTTTAAACAAAGACGGTAAAAATCAAAACGGAAACAAGAATGCGCTTTTGGAATTTACTGCAACGGTTCCGAACACATCTGAAGTGTTACAAAAGTATGAAGATAAAATAATTATCAAATTTGAACTAAAAGACTTCGTTGAAGCGGGCTGTACAAAACATATCCGCCTTGTTCGATCGAATCTTGAATTAAACGAAAGAATTTTGCAGGCTTTACTTTTAAACTGGTACCGCTATCGCATTGCGCTTAAACTAGGAATTCCGAATTTTAAACCGGTGATTCTTTTTAGAAGCAAAACAATTGAATCTTCAAAAGCCGATTGTGAAAAGTTTATTGCATTATGCAAATCCGTAACAGCATCCGACTTTAACTTTGTTCATAATCTTTCAAAAATAAACATGCCTGCTGATGATCCAATTCCATCATCATATACCGTGAGTGGCAATATCTTTGCGCGGATTCTGTTATATCTAAAAGAGAATGAATATTCTTTTGAAAATGTTGCTGCTTATATCCGTGAAAATTTTCAAGAGCGTACTACCATCATCACAAACAGTAAGACAAATACAACCAAAAAAGAAAAAACGGATTCTGAGATAGACCGGCTTTTAAACAGTTTGGAAGATTACAGTAATCATGTTAGAGCAATTTTTACTGTGCAACGTCTTACCGAGGGCTGGGATGTGCTGAACTTATACGACATTGTCCGACTGTATACGGGACGTGATACGGATACTAAAACGCACAAGGCCGGTACAAGCACAACAAGTGAAGTTCAGCTGATAGGACGCGGGGTACGTTATTTTCCATTTATTTATAACGATATGCCGATTAATCGCCGTAAATTCGATGATGATATCGGTAATGAGCTGCGTATGTTGGAAGAGTTCTATTTTCATTCCGATGAAGATCATCGTTATATCAATGAATTATCGAATGAACTCAAAAACAGGGGCTTGATGGCAGAAAAACGGACGCAAAAAATTTTCCCTGTAAAACCGAAGCAGCAAGAGATACTGAACGGAATGTATTTATTTGTGAATGACAGAATTGAAAACCCTGCACGTAGACTAAAAAAGCTCCCTGATAATTTTCAAAATCTTTCTCCGTTTGAGTACAGAATTACTACAAGTCAGTATTCTGAAATACGGAAAGTTGATTTTCAAAAAGAAGATACGTATATTGCGGCTGAAAGCGGTCAATTAAAAACAGAAGAACTAAAATTTTCCGATATTCCGACTCATATAAAATATAAAGCTATTCATCGCCTTAATACAAATGCCGCTTCCTACTATAGTGGAGTGATACAATAAAAGTGCAGCGCCAAAATTGCCGAAAAAGAGAGGAGGAAGGGCAATGAAACGGTACGATGAGAACTTTAAAATCGAGGCATTGAAGCTGTCGGACGAGATCGGAGTGAAGAAGGCGTGTGAACAGCTTAATGTGAACTACGGAACATTAGCAGGCTGGAGAAAGCAGCGGGTAAAGAAAAACAAAGAAGGAAAAAGTACAGATGCTGATATTCAAAGAGAGAACAGCCGCCTCAAGAAAGAAATAGCCGAGCTTAAAAGTGCGAATGAGATACTCAAGGATGCACTCGGTTTTTTCGTTCAAGACCGGAAGAAATAGAAAAGGATGGTCTTTTTGCTTACATCCACCACCGTACTGCTGACAAGCAATTTTCAGCACGGATGCTGTGCGCTGTTCTTCCGGTCAGCGAAAGCGGTTTTTATAAATGGAAGAGAAACAGGAAAAAAGTGAAAGCATGGCAGAAACTGCTCGCTCAAATGCATAAAATTCTCGATGAGGATGAAGAAAACAAGAACTATGGGGTGAGGCGTATGCAGATAGCACTTGAACAACGGGGCATTAAGCGTTCATTGTCGACGGTAAGACGCGCGATGGCACGAGGAAATCTGCTGCATGAAGACAGAAAAAGCCCTGACGGTCTTACAAAAGCCGACAAAAAGGCGATGAGACCGCAGAATATCATCAAACAAGACTTTAGTGCACAAGAGCCTTTGAGAAAATTGCTGACGGATATAACTCAGATACCATGCAAAGATGGAAAGCTGTACGTATCACCTCTTTTTGACTGCTATAATGGGGAGATCATTTCTCTTGCAATGGACACAAACATGAAAAAGGAACTATGTATAAAAACGATAACGGAGGCATACAAGAATTTTGATATACCAAGTGGAGCGATAATTCACAGCGATTGCGGAAGCCAGTATACAAGCGATGAGTACAAAAAGACGCTCGGACAGCTGCATGCGGTGCAGAGTATGAGTGGAGTTGGGAAATGCTGGGATAATGCCCGGATGGAAAGCTGGTTTGCAACGCTGAAAAAGGAAAAGATCTATCAGCTTGATACAACAAAACTGACCGTGGAGGAGGTCAAGACAATCGTCTGGAGATACACGTTTGCTTATTACAACACGAAACGTATCACGACAGTAAATCCCGATGGCTTACCTCCACTGGTATACAGGAAAACAGCAGCTAAAAAAAGTGCTGCTTAAATACATTTGGGGTATTTAGGCACTGCACTAATATTGACTATTCCAATAGTTTTGAGAATATATTATGCCGATTTAATGTTCGGAGTATGAAAGAATTTTTTGATTTCATAAAAGATATAAAAATTAGGCTCACGCATGATACAGACAAATATGAAAATCTCCCGAATAAAAAAATGCTGGAAATGTGTGAAATTTTTTTTGCTTACCTGCAAAAGGAATTGGAACAATTCGATAAGCCGTATAAAGGAACGGATTTTCGGTTGATAAAATTTTCGGATATGTTTTCGTTCGATCAACAAAAAGGCAAAATATGTTTTACTAAAGAAAGACTTATTTCCATCGATGAACAGGCACCGGAAACACAGGAAAACAAGACATTGGAAAAAGAATTACAAGCTGCAAATTGGTATGCGCTCGATGCATTTTGGGGCACAAGCGAAGAACGGAATTTAATTCAATTCATAAAAGACCGAAAATCAAATTTGCTTACCAATTACGATTCTTTTCAGTTGCTCCGAAATGAAGAAGTCTATAAGATTTTTGATTTTGATACCGGTCGCGGATTTCAACCTGATTTTTTATTATTTCTGCACGGAAAAGCCGGCAACCCTAATGCATATTATCAGGTCTTTATCGAACCGAAAGGCAAGCATCTTGCGGGAGACGACAACGACGGTTGGAAACAAGCTTTTCTGGAAGAAATCAGTCGACGCTACGGA
This sequence comes from Treponema vincentii F0403, assembly GCF_000412995.1. NCBI lineage: Bacteria > Pseudomonadati > Spirochaetota > Spirochaetia > Treponematales > Treponemataceae > Treponema > Treponema vincentii. Next base: position 665,150 of record NZ_KE332512.1, read on the forward strand.
AAAGAGCATATCGTTATGGAACATAACAGTTCGTACGTGTTAATAGGATTACCGTTTTTTAACACCGAAGATAAGGGGTTGAAATCAAAATTTACGGAAAATTTTGAAAAGACAATTCTACCTCGCCATTAGTCAATCAAACTTACCTCGGATAGCAGGGCAACCGCTTAAAATGCTCCTGATATGTTTGTCCTGCATTCCAGCCTTGCATAGAATGAAAAATATGCGTAAACTTCTTTTATTATGGAGAGTTTACAAACCGAAGTACTGCAGCGGGTTGCTGCGTTTAAAAAACAAATGGCCGTATCCGTCATCGGGCAGGAACAGCTGATCGACGATATTCTGGTCGCATATATTGCGGGCGGGCATGTGCTGCTGGAAGGAGCGCCCGGCCTTGCCAAAACCTTAACGGTACGAACATTCGCCGATCTTTCACAGTTAAGTTTTAAACGCATCCAGTTTACTCCCGACTTACTGCCTGCCGACCTTACCGGAACGCTCATTTTTGATTCTATCGCACACCGCTTTTCGGTACGCAAAGGGCCGCTATTTGCACATCTGGTACTGGCCGATGAAATCAACCGGGCGCCGGCAAAGGTTCAGTCCGCGCTGCTCGAGGCGATGGCGGAAGGACAGGTTACCATCGGCGAAACGAGCTATCCGCTTCCCGAACCGTTTTTCGTGCTCGCAACCCAAAACCCGATAGAACAGGAAGGTACCTACCCTCTTCCCGAAGCGGAACTCGACCGCTTCCTGTTTAAACTCTTCGTCCCCTATCCTAAGCCGGCGGATGAGCTGGTCATCATGTTGAAAAGCGAGAACATCACCGCTTCGGCAAAAAAAACACAGACGCCCGAAACCGAATCGATTCTTTCCGTCGACACGCTTCATACCATCCGCAAAGGAGTTGAATCCGTACGCTGTACGGAAGGCCTGCACGAATACATTATCTCGTTGGTTACGGCGACCCGCCCCATCATCGAAAAACGCGAAGAGCTGCCCCGCGGGAGCTACCTCAGCTACATCACCGTCGGAGCATCCCCCCGCGCAAGCATCGCCCTTTACCGATGCTCAAAGATACGGGCGTTTTTAAACGGACGCGACTATGTCCTGCCCGAAGACGTAAAGGCACTCGCCTACCCCATCCTGCGCCACCGCTTAAAGCTTTCGTATGAAGCGAGCGCGGAAAATATTAGCGCCGATGAAATTATCGCCGAGCTGCTCGAACTTATCCCGCAGCCGTAACATATTGGAGGAACTATGAATAAAGAACTTGACGCCGTAGCGCTTTCGATACGGAGCCTTTCAATCGATGCAATCGAAAAAGCCAATTCCGGTCATCCCGGACTGCCGCTCGGCGCTGCCGAACTCGCGGCGGTTTTATATGCAAAAATTTTACGCCACAACCCGAAAAATCCCCAATGGGCAGACCGCGACCGGTTTGTCCTGTCGGCAGGGCACGGGTCTATGCTCTTGTATGCCGCGCTGCATCTAGCCGGCTATGATCTTTCGCTCGACGACATCCGCTCTTTCAGACAGGTCGGTTCCCGCTGCGCAGGACATCCCGAATACGGGCTCACCCCCGGCGTAGAAGCCACCACCGGCCCACTCGGCCAAGGCGTATCTACCGCAGTCGGTATGGCGATCGCCGAATCGATGCTGGCAGCGCGGTTCAACACCGGCGATTACCGCATTGTCGATCATTATACGTATGCGCTGGTAGGAGAAGGCTGTTTAATGGAAGGCGTTTCTTCCGAAGCATCGAGTCTTGCCGGTACGCTGAAGCTCGGCAAGCTCATCGTGTACTACGATAAAAATAATATTACGATAGACGGTTCAACCGACATCGCCTTTACCGAAGATGTCGCAAAGCGGTACGAGGCCTACGGCTGGCAGGTGCTGCACGGCTCGATGTATTCATACAGCGATATAGAGCAGCTAACGGTGGAGGCAAAAAAAGACCCGCGCCCCTCGCTCATTATCCTTGATTCAGTGATCGGAAAGGGAGCCCCCGCCGTCGAAGGAACCGCAGCCGCACACGGCTCTCCGCTCGGTCAAGAGAAGCTGGCGCAGGCAAAGAAGACGCTGGGGCTTGATCCTGCAAAACAGTTCTTTGTCGCCCCCGAAGCCTACCGTTATTTTGAAGAGCGGCAAAAGGAGTTTGCTCAAGCGGAAGCGGACTGGAATAGCAGCTTTGCCGCATGGAGCGCCGCCTACCCCGAACGGCGCAAAGAATGGGAGCACAGCTTTGTACAAGGCGGTATCGACCAAGCCGTACTCGACGCCGTTGCCGATCCTGTCTTTAAAAAAGATGAAATGATTGCGACGCGGGCGGCTTCCAAAACCGCACTAAACGCTTTTGCAAAGGCATTCCCGAATCTCGTCGGCGGTTCGGCGGACTTGCAGGGGCCGAATGCGGTCGCCTTGCAGGATACCCAATCCTTTACCGCCGCAACGCCGCAGGGACGGTACATCCACTTCGGTATCAGAGAATTCGCGATGGCAACGATTACCAACGGTATTCAGCTGCACGGCGGCTTCCGCGCCTTCTGCGCAACCTTTGCCGTGTTCTCCGACTATCTGCGTCCGGCGCTCCGGCTCGCGGCGCTGATGCGCATCCCTTCTATTTTTGTATTGACCCACGACTCCATCTTTGTCGGCGAGGACGGGCCTACCCATCAGCCGGTGGAAACGCTCGCAAGTCTCCGCGCAATTCCGAACCTGCTGGTAATCCGCCCTGCCGATGCGGAAGAAACCGCCGTCGCATGGAGAATTGCGCTGGAGCAGAAAGACCGTCCGGTCTGTTTAATACTGAGCCGCCAAAACCTGCCGATACTGGAAAAAGCCGAACCTCAGTGGAAAGCTCTGATGAAAGCAGCCGGCAGCTATACCGTAAAAGGTACGGACGGCACGCCCGATGTAACGATACTTGCAACCGGTTCCGAAGTCAGCCTTGCCTGCGAAGCCGCAGAACTCGCCGCTCCGAAAAAAGTACGGGTTGTTTCCATTCCGTCGAAAGAGCTTCTGGATGCACAAACGAATCCGTTTAAAGCACAGCTGGTCGGTAACAGCAACACCCGTATAATGGTTGCCGAAGCCGGTGTCAAACAGGGCTGGGAAGGCTGGGTACGGTCGCCGGAGAAGGATATCTTCTCGATAGATCGTTTCGGCGAATCGGGACCCGCAAAAAAAGTTGCGGAACATCTCGGATTTACCGCCGAAGCGCTTGCCGCCAATATTAAAGACTTCGGTTAATCGAATAAAAGGACTGCGTTTACAGCAGGGCAAACAAGGGGGCTATCTTCGATAGCGGAAATGCTCCGACAGAACTGTAAACGCAAGAAAGGCGATAAATTTAAAAGGAGAGACAATGAAACATACAAAGAGACTCATAGTTATTTTGCTATTGAGTATATGCTTTGCGCCGGTTTTTACCCAAACCATTCAAAACGGAGTACTCGATCTCCGCAGAAGCAACTTCGACGATACTCAAAGCATGGTAATAAGCGGCAGGATGGGATTCTATAATCGCCGGTTACTTTCTTCACCGGAAGATGTACGCACCCCTACGGTATTTATCGAAGCTCCTAAAGAATGGAGTTCAACCGTTTTATCTGACGGCACAAAGATGTCCGCTTTCGGATACGGTACCTATACTCTGCAGATTTTATTACCGGAACAGCATCCCGAATTAGCAATACAATTTTCTTCTCCGGTTTCCGCATGGAGCCTCTATGTAAATGGAGAGTTGCAAGCCCATTCAGGACAAGTCGGAACTTCACGGGAAGCATCTGTCCGCGGCGAAGCAGATATTCTCTATTATATTCCGAAAGACCTAACCGAAGTATGCATGGCGATTCAGGTTTCAAACTTTTTTCATTCACGCGGAGGCATTTACCAAACCATTAAGTTTTCGACAAAAGCAAAAGCGGACAGTGCCGATTTTGCGTTCCTGTTTATTGAGATTTTTGTCTTTGGCTTTGGTGTCGCAATTATTTTGTATCATCTTGCGCTCTATCTATTTCAACCTGATAATAAAAGTGTCTTATGGTTTGTGTTCTTCAGTATTCTCGTCGTTCTCCGCAACATGGTAAAAGGACCCGTCTTTAGAATCCTCTTTTCTTCTTTATCATGGAATATCGATACTAAAATCGACTACCTTACCTTTGCATTGCTCAGCTTTTCCGTAGTCGGTTATTTTGCAACTCTCTATCCTAAAGATACTCATAAAATTATTAACCGTATCATTATGATTGAGGCGTTAGGGTACTCAGCGTTTATTTGTGTAACGCCGTCTTATATCTACGGAAAACTCATACAAGTTCATCAATTAGTGATTGTTATGATTATCGTCTATGTCATTTATTTGATCATCAAGCTGCTCATACGTAAACGGGAAGGAGCAATATTTATTGTTATCGGTATTATCATTCTGACAATTTTCACGTTAAACGATTTATTTTATAGTATGATGCTCGTTCCTACAGGAAATTTATTGCCGTTCGGTTTTTCCGCATTTTTATTAGCGCAGGCGTTCGGTTTTGCATGGAAAACGCACATTTACAATCGTCAAAGCGAGGAGATAAAAATACAACTGTCGGATTCCGACAAGCAGAAAACTCTTTTATTTAATGAGATCAGACACACCAGCGATAAACTGCAGCGGCAAGAGACGGTTCTGTCACAAAACATGGACGGAGCAGAACAGGCAATGCAGGCATTATCGCTTCAAGTTCAAACGTTAAGATCTGAAATATCCGAGCAAAGCAATCAACTTCGGAGTACGCAAAATGCAACCGACAGCTTTAATGCTTTTTTGAATACAATGCGGCAAGGAATTGAACGGCAATCGGATGCGGCAGAAGAAACGGTAACACAGATTAAGCAGTTGAACAATGCTACTAACGGACTAACGGAAAAATTCAACGAAATAAATCATAATTTTTCATACATCCGCGAAGCAAGCGATGCCGGTAAACATCATTTGATAACGGTTACGGATATCATCAATGCTATTTACGAAAGCTCGGAAAGTCTACTGGAGACAAACCAAATTATTACCGCCATTGCAGAGCAAACGAATTTATTGGCAATGAACGCGGCAATAGAGTCCGCTCATGCCGGAGAAGCGGGAAAAGGCTTCGCGGTCGTTGCCGATGAAATACGGAAACTTGCAGAAAACTCCGCGTATGAGGCCGATAATACCGGTAAGATTTTAAAGCACATCAATAAAAGCATTAAAGATTCCGCAGAGGCTTCGGATGTGTTGCGAAAAAGTTTTGAAAATATCAATATGCAGGTCAATAACTTTCAAACAATATTAGGAGATATTTCATCGTTTTTAAAAGACGTCGATGTACAGGCCGAAGAAATGAACAGCGCTATGCAATCGCTGGCGGATCAATCCATTGATGTACAAGAGGAACAAGCCGAAGTAGCCGAACTCAGAAATAAAATCAATGAAAGCTTTACCAACTTATTGCAAGCGACCGAGAAAGTACATACGGAAATCGCGGCTATGTTCACAAATATCAAAAGCCTCAATGATGCAGTTCAGACAACACGCGGGGTAGAAGCTGAAACGAGCGAATCAATCGGTATGCTCAATGCACTGATTACACACACCGATCATCTGAACAACATCCAAATGAATGAATAGCTTAGATGAATGAAAGCATCCCTTAAAAACTGAAAGCCTATCGGCTTTGCGGAGAGCGGATCATTTTTTAAGAGATGCCCATGTTCTACCACGTAAACGTTCCCTTCAACCATAGAGCGCTGATCTTGTGCATCGCTGCAAAGTCGCCCTTGCCGTCGTAGCCTTTGGTGTACACATCGCCTCCGAGCGCAAAACTTATGTTGTCGGTAAGCGCGTAGGCAACTGAATAGGTACTGAACGTACTGCCGTAGTTTACGTCGATGACGCCGCTTGCCGAAAGCTTCAGTGTTTCGCGCAAAAATGTTTTGCTTACATTGAGGCTGACAAAGCCCTTGTGCATCGGCCGCTCTATATCGTTTTTATGATTGAGGATGAGGTCTTCAAAATACTGACCGCTCAGCGTCCACGAGTCTTTCATCCAATCGACTCCGGCAAGCATCAGCAGCTGGTGTTTTTTAACGGGAGCATTAAAGTCAAGCGGCACATCATCAGGTGTCTGCCTTTTCAAATCGTCAATAGATTTATCTGTAAGTAAATTTTTGGGCTCAAAGTACCGTTCTCCTACCCATGCAGTTTCTAATCTGACCGTTACGTCTCCTGCCGGAATTGCCGCGTCAAAGCCCGTCATCCAGATACGGTAATACTCCTCATTTAAATTAGTATAGAGTTCTTTCGGAACATATGGATTAAGAGGACTCAGCGGGTTAGCAGGATTAAACAAACCCTTTTTTGCATACCCGCTTTTTACATAGCGCGGATTTTTATCCCAGCCGTAGAAGCCGGAAACGGAAAAATCAATGCCGGGTAGAAAGAAGGAAAAACGGGCGGCCGCTTCCGTGTCGGTGAACATCTTTGGTTTTGCGCTTTGGGTTTTTGTATACGTTATAGGGGCGGTAATGGTGCCAAATGGTGTTTGCATATCGAAACTATCTGGCGTGTCGATATAGTAGAGGCTGCCTTTTGCGCCATCTTCAAAGCCGAAGCGCGGCAGCTTATTCGGTGTAAAAAACGGTACGGCAATCGCTTCAAATGTAAACAGATCGTGAAAAAAACGCAGGCGGACGCTGTCCGACGGGAGCCGCGCATCATCGCCGTTAAAGGCGATAAACTCCGAGCTGTCCCGCGCGCTTAACACATCGGTGAGCCTAAACCCATCCGCTTGTCCCCACGCAATAACCTGCCTCCCCACACTGATATCCCAGATATCGCCGGAATAACGGTAATAGGCTTCGTTCAGCCGAAAACCCGTGCGTGCGGGGTTGCGGTAATTGTATTCGGCAGAAGCGGAAAGCGCGGCATACGAAGAGCCCGCAGTCACCTCGCCTTTCAGTTGCGCAATCGAACGGGATACTCCGTACTCAACATTTTTTTTAACATCGTTCCAACGGAAACCGTGCAGCGTTTCAATTTTACCGCTGAGCGTAAATACCGGTTTTGCGCTGTCAGCTTCCGAATCGAAGGAAGAGTCCTCCTCCTCATCATCGGCGGGCAGTTCGACATCGGCTGTTTGATATTCAACCGCATTGCCGGATGAAACTTCCGCTGTTCGAGCTGTTTTCCCCGTACCGTCTCTGCCCCGTATATCCCCTGCTTCCTGCGCAGTGCAAGGCAGCAATAGTACCGCAAAAAACAGCGTACAACACGCAATAACCGCTCCGTGTTTTTTTTGTATCGTTTTCATGTTGACATACCTCTCCTTATCGACATCGTTCAACCGTATCGACTATCGGTTGTCCGTATTCCCGCTTCATAGCTTCCACAGAAATAACCCACTGTTTACCATATTTGCAGGCATCGATTCCGTTGACAAGCTTACCATAAGCAATCGCCTTTCTCAGTGTACTTTCATGTAAGCCCCAAAGCAACGTTGCATCGCTCATTGCAATCAATCCGTCGAACGGATTTTTTACCGTTTTTCCATTTTCATATAATTCGTCACACGATAAATCAAGCTCATCATTCCAAACAATACCGTAACCGCCTGTATCAACCTCTACATCGTCAAATAATTCCGGTTCATTCTCCAATCGTTTAAAAGCCGCCCATTTAGTAAAAAGCGGTTTGACATCATATATCTTTGTTAGGCCTTCCGAAAATTGAATATATAAGCGATAATCAGGCAAAGTATGAACTGCTCTAATCTTATGAAACATACAGCGTCTCCTTATTCAAGTGGGGAAAGCGGCTTAAATTCCTGTGTTTCCCATATATGTAAAAGAGCTTTTTGATGAATACTCATCCACTCTCGTACCATCGATAATGCTTTCGGAGGTAAATGCCCTTCTAATATTTCTCCGTTTTGTATATCGATAGCAGCCATATCATCCCCATATAATGCATGAATATGCGGCGGATTATGTTCTGATTGCTGAAAGTACATTCGGATAATAATTCCATAAAACCTTGATAATACGGGCATATCTAGTACCTCCTCGTTCTTAACGACTTACATCATATTCACGGTATCGTGATGTTGTCAATGGGTTTATCAATCCTATCAATTTACCGGTTGTCCGTATTCCCGCTTCTCAGTGTACTTTCATGTAAGCCTTAGAAAGAAAACAAAAATTGTATGAGCATTACAATACCTGTTTGAACTAAAGAAAAAAGCGGAACTACTATAAACGGCCACAATAAAAAATGTTCGGGTATTCCGATAACCTTCATCCAATTTTTTGTTTGATAGATTAGGTTATCTTCCGTCCCCGGAATGACAATCAACTTGGTCCATTTTTGGAATAAAAGACAATCCAACAAGAAAAAGTCGGCAAAATTCACAATAATCCAATGAATATATGCGGTACAAAATATTGTCTTAAACGTATGAATTCCGCCGTGTAATGTACTTATTACTCCGTAAAGCCAACAACCTCCCATTACAATAACCGTAAATATTTTATTTACCCGTTTTTCTTTCTTATTCATTAGCTCAGGAACAGCTTTTTGAATCCCCTTAGGATATGAATCCATCAAATATCTCGGGTTGGCTATTACAAGAGCCGCCGCCGAACCGTTAAATATGGCTGCCATCGCTATGCCGTCCAATAGTGCTCTGATTATATCCACCTAAATCATTCCCTCTGTTTTTACCTCACCAGCAGCATATAGAAAACAACCCTTTCGAAAAGTTCTCTTCCGTAAGCCTTTTGAAAATAGACGGTGTAGATCCGAGGCGCGAGAAAAAATTAACCGCAGGCACGGTAAAAAATGTACATCCCTGTACATTTTTTACCTACGTGTTTGCAAGGCAAACACGCTACTGATTAGAACCACCGCCATCCTCGCCCAAAAACGTACATCCGTGTACATTTTTGAGCTGCAAGTTTGCAAGCAAACTTGTTACTGCATAGAACCAGCGGCGTCCTTGCCGCTTCTGATACGTTGAGGATTGTCAGTAGCGGCATATAGAAAAGCCCCCTTCCGTAAGCCTTTTGAAAATAAACGATGCAGATACAAGGAGTTTAGCAAAAGCGAAGCGGAGGCGTACTTGCTGTACGTTGAGCATTCGCTTTTGCGTAACGACGCAGTAGATGCCCCGCATATTTCAAAAGGATTACCTGATTTTGCCTTCTTCTAATGAATTCACCCTAAAGTACGAATCGGGGATGTTTTTGTTGAACTCGTGCTTAAGCGTTTCGATAACGGTTGCGTGCTTTTTTTGCAGGTTGTTCATTTCCATTTTACCCGCAGTCCAAAAGCCGTCTTTTTTTTCGATACCGCTTACCGTAAGCACTTTCAGCAGTGTTCCTTGTTCGTCATAAAATTCCGCCTTTACCTGCACCAGTGATTCCTTATCAATCCACGAAATATATTTTGAATACATCGATTTTTGTACCGGCACCGATTCAACTTTCCAGCAGTTTTTTCCGTCCACCGTTTCTTCTGCAAGCAGTGTGTACGTGTAATCGTCAATCTTGTGCCCGCTTATATCATCGTAGGTAAAATCGGTACCCATAAAATAGTCCTGACTTGAAGAGCCGGAAATGCGCTTTGCCTTTTTAAGTGCAGGCATATAGAGCCAACGGTCATCGCTTTTTGACGCGTCATCATACGAGAAAGAAAGATAGCCGACTCCCTTTACATCAGCGGGCAGCATAAACACCATCACCGTTTTTTTCTCGCTGCCGTAATCCTTTGAATAGGCGGTAACTTCGCGCACCCGCTTTTTGCCGCCGGAATTGATCAGCGTCATCCGCATCGTAAACGAATCCGTCGCCGCCTTTTCGCGCTTGTCAACCTTTTGCATAATCTCTTTACCCGTCACCTCTTGTGCAAATGCAAGGCTTACGGCCATCGCTGCAAATACAGTCAGCGCGATTACGTGTTTTATAATTTTCATATATGCTCCTCTTTCAATTGGTAATTTGTAATGCGTAGTTGGTAATTACTGCTGCACGTAAATCGCTTTAATTACCAATTATCAATTACGCACTACCCATTAGTTTCCTCTTTTCCAAATGGTTTGCTGATGTAGATCAATACCGGCGTCATCAAATAGTCGGCGGCGAGCGCAGACAGAAGGCCGACCGCAGCCAATACACCGAGACGTAGAATCGCATCAATCTTACACGTAAGATACACTAAAAATGTTGCAGACAAAATAATCGTTGTCATCGCAAGTGTCTTTCCGATGGAATAAAACGTCTCGAAAATTACACGGTCATAAGATTTCTCTTTGTCAAAAAGATATTTGGTGTGGTTGGTAAAGTGAATGGTATCATCAACCGCAATACCGAGAATCATCGGCATAATTGCCATCGTCATAAGATCCAGCGAAATACCGAGATAACCCATAATTGCACCGATGACAATGACGGGGAAGATGTTGGGGATAAGCCCGATCAGTCCCATCTTAACGCTGCCGAATACAAGCATCATTAAAATTGCAATCGCAACGAGCGAAGTTAAAAAAGAATACAATTCGCCGAATACGATTTTATTGTTCAATTCTGCAAATTGCACGGCAGCTCCGATTAAATGGCAATCCGCTTGAGGAAACAGTTCCGCGCATGTTTGCTCGATAGTTTTCAGATTTCCCGCAAGCTCGTTTGCATCATACGAGGCAACATCAATCGACATACGGAGTGTACGGAATTCTTCATCAACCCAACGTGAAGTTTGACCTCCTGAAATTTCGTACAAGAACAGCAGCTGCGCGAGCAAATCTTCATCATCGGGAATCGTGTAAAACGCAGGATCATCGGAGTGCATCGTTTGATTCATCTCTTTGACAATATCCAAAATCGAGAATATCTTTGGCACTCCGTTATTCATTTTTGTTAATCTGAACGTCCCGATGAGTGTACTCAGTTTATCGAGTTTTTTAAGCACATCAGGATTCTTAACCGCATCATCTTCATCAAAGGTGAGCATAATATTGTAACTAAAATAGGAACCAAGCTGCGACTGCGTAATTTCATAAAGACGTTTAATATACGGAATGCGCAAACCCATGAATTTAAAGTTATCCATGTTGACATCGATTTTGAACAACGCTGGAATACAAGCCGCAGTGATGAGCGTAAATGCAACCATGATCGCTTTGCGTCTTTTGATAACGGAATGTCCGAACCGTTCAAACCATTTATCCAATTTTTGCGCACGTACAGCTCTTTTTGTATGAGCATTTGCCGAATCTTTACCGGCTTCAATATCTTTGCCGAAACTCATCAAAATCGGAATGAGAACACTGACGTAGATATACACAGCGAATACCATCGCGGCGCTTGCGGCTCCCATCCAGCGCATCGGCTTAAGGTCAGTCGTTAAAAACGACAGCACCGAAACAACGGTGGTAACGACGGTAAAAAAGAGCGGCCAACCGGTATTTTCAATCGAAGCGATAACAGCCTCTTTCCGTTTGCCGAGTTCATAAAAGCTTGTTTTAAATGAATTGACGAGGTGAATTGAGTAACCGACCGAAAGCGCCATCGCAAGCACAATCGGAACCGACATCATTTCCGACTTTCCCGAAATATGCAAAAAGCCCATAATGCCGAGCACCGTGGTAATACCGAAGAAAGTCGCGAACAATGGCACAATCGTTCCGCGGAGCGACCGGGTAAATACAATGAGCAGAATAATCATACAGAGAAAACTCAAGCCGACGCTTTTGGTGGTCTCCTGTCCCATCACAACTTTTTCTTCCGTTTCGGTATAGGGAAGTCCCGCAGGTTTTATCGTATACGCAGCGCTGTGATATTTAGGGTCGGTAACAATGTCGATTGCCGCTTCTCCGATAACGTACATTGGAGCCTGTGCCGAAGTTTTACTCCAGACTTCTTCAGGCGGTGTCGCCTTGAGCGACAGTACCAGCCATGTTTCCGTCGCATCCTGTGTTACGAGCTTATTCACAATCGACTTACGCGAAAGGATAAAGTCTTTGGCAGCTTTTAATGCGGCAGGATCGGAAGGAATACCGTCCCGAAACGGATTGGTGATTTCTATACCTTCGTCCGTACCGACGGTAATATCCGTATCGGTAATCGAAGTGATGGAATCCGAATATGGTACTTTTTCCAAAAGTTCGGTGCCGATATCTTTAATCGCTTGGAGCACCTCCGGCTTAAATACGTCGTCTGATTCAAAGAGCAGCACGATCGAATCGTTACTGCCGAACAATTCCTTAAACCGCGCATCATTCTTTTTTGTGCTTTCTTTTACGGTTAAAAACTCGTCTTCATCAGCCGAGCCGACCTTAAAACTTTTTACGCCTATAAGCCCCGCAACCGTTACAGTCGCAAGCAGAACCAAACAGAGCCAGCGGTATTTTAATTGAAACTTTGCAATCTTTTTAAAGAATAGATGCATTCCTTCAAGTTTCATGCCATGAACCTCTTACAATACTGAAATAGTAAACACTGTTTACTATTTCAGTATAAGATTCCCCTAGGAATTGTCAATAGGTATGATTTGCGATTTAGTTATTCTTCGGATCCATTAAAACAATCTGAGGCCATTACCTTGATCATATTTCCGGCTGCATAATTTTATTCCAGCAGAAATACATGACATCAGTTAATATATCGATAAATCCTTGAGCTTTTTCGTAAGGATACTCATGGGTGATAATTTCAAAAAATGGTGTTAAGGCAGTACTGTAAATCAAATGAAGCTGATCATCGCTTAAAGGCCGGATATTGATTCCATGTTTTTTAAAATCATCAATAACTTTTTTGCATGCTGTAACATCCGCCATTACAAATTCATGGCGGATATTTTCGTATTTTGTTCCTGTCGCACGGTTAAACAGCAGTTTAAATTCATCAAAGCGGCTATAAACAAGATTATACAAATTCCATATCGATGTGCGTATAACTTCTTTTATCGCGGCCCCATTTTCTGTTTTGAATAGCTCGACTACGGTTTCGGAAAAATCGGTGCCGATACTTAACGTTTGTGCAATAAGCGGCTGCACGAGCGCTTCAAAAATTGCAGCCTTTGACGGAAAGTGTTTGTACAAGGCGCCGGCCGTTATTCCCGTCATTGCTGCGATGGAGCGCATCGACGCTTTTTCAAAACCATTTTGCAAAAATTCCTTTTTTGCATTTTTGAGGATTTCCGTATAGGTTGTGCTCTTTTTTTTCGGTTCTTTCATCGCTTATAGTATAAGCTGCTGCTTGATCATTGTGAAGAGGGAATTTAACACATTAGTTCTCCGTGAACGTTTTATACTGCAGTAGCTGCATAGTCCGGCGGTTAAACCATGAAAGAGAACCGTCATAATTCACGCTGACAATATAAGTCTCCGTCATCAGCGCTTTACGAGGAAGGGCGTAATCCCTCGGCAGCTGCCTGCTTGACCGTCTCCGTTTATCATAATAGGTAAGCTGATTTTTCCCAAGCGTAGTAAGCACTGCATATCCGTCATCATAGAGAGAAGCTTGCAAATCTTCATCGCTGTACGAAAGCGCTGCGGCAAAACTGCTGCGGGCGGGGTATGCCGTATCGAGCTTCATGGTCATTAAATCGGTTTGTTCCGACTTCTCAGTTTTAAGCCGGAAGCAGGAAAAGGTATTGGCTACCTTGTTATTACCCTGTACCGAAAACGCAATATCTCCGTCCATATTAAGCGGCATGGTTTCGCCCGTTTTTATATTGATTAGCAAAATCGGCTGACGGATAACACCGCCCGTACTTTTGGTGATGAGCACAAAGGTATCGTCTACCTGCACGGCATCTTGTAATCCTGCGGCCTGATACGTGAATAATTGCTTTCCGCTTTTACCGTCGAGCAAGACCAATCCGCTGAATGCCCGCACCGCTGCGATGGTATCGTTATACACCGAAACCGAATTAAGCCGCTCCCGTGGGCGGTATAAGACAACCGGTGTTTGTCCTTCCTCCGCATAATACAGCGGTGCGTTTTTTTCTGCAGACCAAAATAAAAATCCGTTTCCATATACGGTACACCGATCGCCCAAAACGGATTGAATAACAGGTTCCGGTTTATCCGCCGAGGAGGTGCTGACATACAGCGTCGAACCGCTGAGCATGTAGATTTTGGAATCCTTCGTACATATATCGCGAATCGGAATTGAAACGTCGATATTGAGCTCCGTTAACAAAACCTCCGCATCCTTGTTTTGCGTTAAACGATACAGCCTGCCGTCATCAGTTCCGATTACAACCGCCGCATCGACATGCCGCGCTGCGGTAATATCGGCAGGATGCGGAAGGCTAAAGGCAGGAGATTTTTTGTCGCCTTGGCATAAATACCATGTCCGGCCGGATTCACCTTTTTCAATCCATACCGGCAAACTATCCGTAATCTTTCCTGCAAATAGGGCGGAACGGGCGGGATAGTTTTCCAATACCTCGCCCGAAGCGGCCTTTACAACTACGACATTTCCGTTTTTATATCCGATAATCTGAGTGTAATTTTTAATAAGTTCGGGATTCTCCAACCGATCCTCGGTTTCGTACTGTGTCAGAATTGACTTCTTAGCAATATCGGCGTACACAAGCCTGCCGGTCTCTCCGTACGTTACAATACTTTTTTCGCTCGGGCCGGTTGCCGCAAGCAGCACGATTCCCGGCGGCCGCGGATACACTTTTTTTACATTTCCGTTTGCATCGAGCACGGTAATTCCCTCTGTCGATGCGGTTCCGATAAACAGATAGGTGCCCTGCGCAGACCACGACAGGGAGAGGACGGAACTGGTAAAGCGTTTTGCGTACAGCTGCTTTTTTGTTTGCCAGTCCCAGAGGGAAATTTTATGAATACTGAAGCCGTCCGTTTCATAGACGGCGATAAGCGCTTTTTTAGGATGAGCGGCGATGCGCTTAATCGGCATTGTCGACACCTGCCATGTTTCGGGCTTCATGGTTCTATATGAAAATCGGGTGATAAAGCCGTCTTTTCCGGCTGCAAAAAAAGAACGCGTAACGGAAGAATCGGCAATGGCTGCCACTCCTCCTTCAAACCGGTGAGTGATAAGGGAGCGTTCAAGGCTGTTTCTTACGGAAAGATCTTGCCCCTGCAATCTGTTTTTTTGCAGCGCTGCATCGGCTTCACCTTCATCAAAAGAGGCTTCTGTTTCCGCCCCGTTCTCCGGTATGTGTCCGTTTTTGCTATGATCTTTATTCACAGCATTGCCCTGCACGTTCCCATTTGAATTATGTTTTTCATTTACGGTATTATCCGTCCCGGGGGAGCCCGGAGTATCGGGAGCAATTTCATCGGAAGGTGTGCCGTCGGAAGCAGAGACAGCACCGGCGCCGTCCGATTCTTCGGCCGGATTTTCCGCCGTATTCGGTGCGGCAGGAGATTGACTATCGATATTGGTATCCGTTTGCTGCTCTCCGGCAGCGGCGCCGTTATCCGATGTATCTGATGTTTCCGATGTTCCCTGTTGGGCTTGTGCATCGGCAGCGGTTGTTCCGGCTGCCGCCGGTTCGGATACTGCTGCCGGCGTACCCGCATTGCCGGTAGTTTGCGCACCTACGCTTGCAAGCAGGCATACAAACAACGGTAACAACAGAAAACGTTTAAACGGCCGGCTCATTGTCGTCTCCTTCGGCATGGATATTCTTATAGGAAAGATAGGGGCCGAGCCATAAGGCCTTAAACACTTCTTTCTGTTTACCCTTTTTATGATCTGTTTCTACCGAGCGGTAAAGGCTTAACGGAACGCGCATCACCGCGACTTCTTTTTCCCGCAGTCCATGCAGATGGAATTCGATTGTATCACCCTCGAGTTTTTCAAACAGAATTTGAATATGCTTTCCCTTGATGTTTTTCCCGTTATCCAGCAAAAAAAACTTTACCGCCTCGACGATTTCAGGATCTAAATCGGCATCGAGTACGGCAATCCGGTCGGCAAGTTCGGGATAGCCTATTACCGGCGTTTGTCCTTTCTTGAGAAATTCGGTCTTTATCTTTTTATTGTTTTCCGCATCAATTCTGACAGCCCCCGCACAAAAAGCGAGACATTCCATGCGTTTCTTTTCCGGGACAAACAGCAGCGTCGTTTTTTTAGACTTCCACACAAATTCCGTTTCAAGTTCGATATTGACTTTTGAACCGCAGGACGGACATACGAAAGACAAAAAAGAACCGTTTTTTATCTTTTCTTTTACAGCCGTCTGAACATCCAAATCGATTGTCTTTTCATATTCCACATCAAATGAACAGTCACATTTACAGGTAATTTTTTGCATAAGTTCTCCTAAAAAGCACTCATTTCATAATATATAAGATATCCGCCCAAAGCGCAAAGACAAAAAGTACGGCGATAAAGGCAACACCGACAAACTGCATATAGTATAAAATACGCGGCGGTATTTGCCGGCGGACGATGCATTCGATAAAAGCCGTAAAGATCAATCCTCCGTCCAGAATGGGAATGGGCAAAAGGTTCATCAAAAAGAGGGACACGCATATCACGGCGACAATTTCAGCGATATTTACAAAACCTGCCCGCGCGTTTTCACTAAAGCCGTCCGAAGCGAGGATTCCGATCATCGAACTGATCCGTACCGGCCCCGCAACCGCTTCGGTCATGCTTACGCCTTTAAACAACAGACCGAGGCTTTTCAATGTAACGGCCGTCAATTTCCCTGTCTGTACTATACCTTGCCGCAAACTGTCAAGAAAGCCGGTTCCTTCCTCGGTTACGGTGATATATTTCCAGTTTAAACCGAGGTCGACGCTCCCGTTTTCCGTACGGACAAGATTCACCGGCAGCTCAATCCGCTCTCCGCCGCGGATAAGTTCGAAGAGTGCGGTTTTCTGCGTATAGTCGCGGAAAAAATATATCAGCGACAGCTGATTATCAAGCGCCGTGCCGTCAACTCCGGTAATACGGTCGCCCGCTTTAATTCCCGCCAAGTCTGCGGCGGAGTCTTTCCGCACCGAATCGATTTGGAGCGGCACATAACGGTAAACACCTACCTGCCCCGCACCGGTTTTCTTATTCAAGTCGGGGCGTATCGTTGTGCCGAGCTGCTCGTTTCCGCGTTCAATCAGCATCGTAAGCGTTTCTTCGGGATGAAGCGCGATAATCTGCTGAATGTCGGCAAAGTTCGTCGTATTTTCATCGTTTATTTTGAGGATACGGTCGCCTATCTGTAAACCGGCTGCCCGCGCGGGCGATTGGTCGCTCGGGTCGAGGCAGTATACCGGCACAATGCGGTTGTCGGTGGTGTAATATGTTCTGCCGAGCCCGCTTATCATGGCAAGAGCCGCCGCGGCAAGCAAGAGGTTTGCAAAGGGCCCCGCAAACGCTATCAGAATCCGTTTAAAAGGATGGGCGGCAAAAAGGCTCCCCTCTTCTTTGGGAACACTCGAAAGTTTTTTTTCGTACGCCTCTCTAAATGCGTGTTCCCCCTTCATGCCGCAGTACCCGCCGAGCGGGATTGCCGATAACCGGTACTCGGTTGCTCCTATTTTTTTACGCAACAGCACCGGCCCCCAGCCGATGGAAAAGCTTTCCACCGATACGCCGCAGAGTTTAGCAACGATGAAGTGCCCCAGCTCATGAATAAATACAACGATGCCGAGTACCGGCAATCCGATTAAAAATTTTATCATCATAGTCCTTACGCAGGGGAAACGCATCAGGTACTTTTTTAACACCCCGCAGAATAAGTGAGGTTGTTCAACCAGAGTTGAACCTCTTCGCGGTTCAAATGGTTGCCCTACCTCACTTATTCTGCGCTTTTTATTTATTTGCCTGATGCGTTTTTCCTTCTTTCCTAAAATAAACTGCGTGAAATTTTGTCTAAAATTTCACGCGAAAGCATGGCAACCGCTTAACATATTTTCCGTGCAGTTCCCCTTACATTAAATGCTCAATTATGACATCTGCGCGGCGGCGGGCGGCTTTGTCGATTTGCATCACGTCCGCGACGTCTTTCGGCACGGAGCTCCAATCTTCCTGCATCACCATGCCGGTAATCTCCGCTAGGTGTACAAACCGGATTTTGCCGCGCAAAAACGCAGCGACCGCCTGTTCATTTGCCGCGTTGAACGCTATCGGATAGCCGGCCTTTTTACGGGCGGCGGTAAAGCCGAGCGAGAGCATCGGAAAATCCTCCAACCGGGGCGGCTCAAAGTGCAGGTCTAAGGGTTTACTAAAATCGAGCGGCGCGAGATAAGGAGGCGGTTCTTCAGGATAGCTCAACGCAGTAAAAATAGGATTACGCATATCGGGCGGAGAAAGCTGAGCATACACTTCGCCGCCTTTCAGCTGTACCATCGAATGCACAATACTCGACGGATGCACCGCAACGGTAATGCGGTCGGTGGGTACATCGAAAAGCTGTACCGCTTCGATCACTTCCAAAGCCTTATTGGCAAGCGAGGCGGAATCGATAGTGATTTTAGCCCCCATCGTCCATGTCGGGTGTTTAAGCGCATCCTGCAGCGTCGCCCCTTGAATACGCTCCCTCGTCCACGTCCGGAACGGGCCTCCTGACGCGGTGATGATAAGACGCTCGACGGCATCCCGTCCATACGCCCGTATTAAACTGTAAATAGCCGAATGCTCGGAATCCACAGGAATAATGACAGACCGATATTTTTCCGCTTCTTTTTGTAGGAAATCACCCGCCATTACAATGCTTTCTTTGTTTGCGAGGGCGAGCGTCCGGTGTGTCCGAACGGCAACAAGTGATGCCTGCAGTCCCGCCGCGCCCGCGATACCGTTAACGACAATATCCGCAGGTGTTTCGGTTAAAAACCGTTCAAGGCTGCGGTGCTTTATATCGTAATGTGCAGCAGCGGCGGAATCCGTTACTGCAAAATTCTGAAAATGAAATTCGGCGCGTAAGGCATCCAATACCCCGCTCTTTGTGTGCACGGAAACACCGGCAAGTTCAAAACGGTCGGAAAACCGGCGTATAATATCAATGGTATTTTGTCCGATTGTTCCGCTTGCACCAAGCACGATTATCTTTTTCATTATGTTGCCCTATCTATATAATAGAACATCTCTAAAAACTCGGAGAGATTTTTAGAAGCCTCTATATCCCGATGAAAAACCGGTAGCAAAGGTAGAATACCGGAGCGGCAAGCAGAATAGAGTCGATGCTGTCGAGGATTCCGCCGCGTCCGAGTATGAGCGCCCCGGAATCTTTTACCTCGGCGGAGCGCTTAAAAATAGATTCGATAAGATCCCCGATGATGGCAGCTACTCCGGTACAAAAACCGGTTACCAACGATCCGTTTAAGCTTTTTCCAAACGCGGCGGGGAATAATTTAAAAGCAAGAAACCCTGCCGCAGTTGCAGCGATGAGTCCGCCGATAAAACCCGCGATACTTTTATTGGGACTGGCAGGCACAAATCCGCGGTTTCCTTTTCCGAACAGTACCCCGAAAAGCCATGCAAGGGAATCACATGAAAAAACCATCAGTAAAAATATTGCAATAATATGCGAAGCGGACGGCCAGCGCGTCATAGCGGAAAGAAATACAATCAAAAGTCCCGGATAAAAAATAATAAATACGGCTGAACAAACACGCTGAATACTTTTTTCAAACGGTTTTGAAAATGAATAAAACGTTTCAACAAAAAATATAAAATATAATGCCCCGATACCGATCAATATCATCCCGATACGGGAAAAAAGTCCGAGCATAAAAAGATATGCGGAAACGGGGATAATCAAACCTGCAAATAAAACAATCGGTGTAGAGTAAACTGCAATTTTTCTGGAAAACATAGCGCGGATTTCTATGATTGCAAAAGCCGTAGCAATAAATATTTCAAGGTGCAGTACCAAAAAATGATGATATGGCAAAAAATATACTGAACTAAGTATGAGAGGCAAGCCGACAACAAACACTATTATCCGTTCAATAATCTTTTTCATATAATCCTTCCGAAGCGTCTTGTGCGTTTGCCGTAAGCATCCAACGCTTCCATCAAATGAGCGGGAGCAAAATCCGGCCACAAAACATCGGTACTGTAAAATTCGGCATACGCGGTTTGCCATAATAAGAAATTGCTCAACCGTTTTTCTCCGCCGGTACGGATAACCAGATCGACGGGAGGAACTCCTGCCGTATCGAGCAGCTTCTCAAATGCATCTTCCGTCAACGTTTCAAGCTGTTGTCCGGAAAGTTTTTTTACTGCGCGGATAATTTCATCCTTTCCGCCGTAGTTGATGGCAAGCTGCACGGTTGTACCGGTATAATGTTCCGTTTTTTCCATTATATCGGCAATTTCCGTCTGGATTGCACGCGGCAGCGCAGCAGCGTCGCCGATATGCTTAACTTTAATATTGTTTGCAGCATAAAAGGCGAGCTCGGCGCGGAGATGCTTTTGGATTAAGCCCATCAAAAAGCCGACCTCTTCCTCCGTCCGTTTCCAGTTTTCAGTTGAAAACACATACAAAGTGATATAAGGTATATGCAAATCGGAAACGGCCTTAACAATCCGTTTTGCCGCTTCCAGTCCTTCTTGATGTCCTTTTGTACGAGCTAATCCCCGCTGCTCGGCCCATCGCCCGTTGCCGTCCATAATGACGGCAATATGCTGCATTGTCATTAACCTTCCATAATCTCTTTTTCTTTTTCTGCAAGGAGCTTATTAATATCGTTAATATGAGCGTCCGTTGCTTTTTGGAACTTTTCTTCAGCTGTCTTTAAGGCATCCTCGCTTAAAAGCCCATCCTTCTGCTGTTTTTTCGCTTCGTCGATTCCGTCCCGCCGGATATTGCGGATTGCAACGCGGCACTGCTCGGCAAAGTTTTTCGCTTGCTTTGCAAGCTCTTTCCGGCGTTCCTCGGTAAGCGGAGGAATTGCAATACGGATAAGCTTCCCGTCGTTGGCAGGGTTTAACGAAAGCTCCGATTTAAGGATGGCTTTTTCGATTTCTCCCAACAGCGATTTATCCCACGGCTGAATAACAACCAAGCGAGCTTCGGGGATAGAAATAGTCGCCACTTGATTGAGCGGCGTCGGCTGCCCATAGCTGTCAACCCGTATTTTATCAAACAAAGAAGTAGACGCACGGCCTGTCCGCAGAGCGTTAAACTCATCCTTTAATGCCGCTATCGACTTCTTCATTTTTTCTTCATAGACACTATGAATATCGCTCATGTTTGCCCTCTATTGGCCAAGCTGCCACAGTACAAGTTTTGAAAGGCTGATATTTGCACCGAGCTGTTTTCCTACTTCTTTCATTTTGGCCGCCACAGATACCTTATCGTCCTTAACAAAGGCTTGTTCAAGAAAGCAGATTTCAGCTAAGTGCTTATTCAGTTTACCTTTTACGATGCCTTCTTTTACGTTATCGGGCTTCTGCAATTCGGCAACCTGTCCGCGGAATACTTCAAGCTGCTCGTCGATATATGAAGAATCGACATCTTCCTTCCGTACATAGAGCGGAGTGAACGCCGCAGCATGGAGACAGCAGTCATACGCAAAATCTTGGAACGTCTTATCGATCAATACCGCAGGCTTATCGGATTTTAACACGACGATAACGCCGGTCTTTTTATCGGAGTGAACATAATGCGCGATGTATTCGTCGCTTCCCGCTTGTACGGCAGTTAAACGCCGTAAGCCCATATTCTCGCGGACGCGTGTCGCAAGGTCGAGCACCATATCGCTCAATTCTTTTTGGACATCGGTGTAGCCTTTTGCAAGTGCTGTTTCTACGATTTTATCACCCACGGCGATAAAATCGGCATTTTTTGCGACGAAGTCGGTCTCGCAGGTTAATTCCGCCATTACCGCTTTGGAATCGGCGGCTTTAATAACGATAATACCTTCGCTGGTTGTGCGGCTTGCCCGCTTTTCAACAGCCGCAAGGCCTTTTTCTTTTAAGAATTTTTCCGCTTCTTTTGCATCGCCGTTGCATTCCTGCAGGGCTTTTTTACATTCCATCATACCGGCGCCGGTTTTTTCGCGGAGCGCCTTTACGTCAGATGCTTTTATTTCCATAATGAATTTCTCCTTAAATATAGATGAGGGAGGCAAAACTATACGGCGGCCGCAAAAGCTTTTCAGTCTTTTAGCAGCCAGCAGTGCTTTTTAGCGATCCCCGTACAGCGTGTCTTCGTCGATTAAAGAACTGCTGCTGTCATCCGCTTCTTCTTCGGCTTCGTTCTTTTCCGAAGGGGTATAATTTGAATAATCGGTAATTTCTTCATCTTCGCGGTCTTGGTACGGATCGATGCCGGAATCGTTGAAGCCTTCGTCTCCGTCCTGAAGATTTTCGATAATCTTGAGGCCGCTTTCGTTATCCGCTTCGATAACGGCATTTGCAATAATTTGCGTGAACAAAGAAATCGAGCGGATGGCGTCGTCGTTACCGGGAATCGGATAGTCGATACCTTCAGGGTTACAGTTTGTGTCGACAACCGCAACGATCGGGATACCCATACGGCGGGCTTCGCTGATAGCGATAGTCTCTTTGCGTGTATCGATGATAAAGATAATGCCCGGCAGTTCTTTCATCTCTTTAATACCGCCGAGATTCTTTTCGAGTTTTGCTTTTTCTTTCTGCGGCACTGCGACTTCCTTTTTGGTAAGGCTGTCAAAGGTGCCGTCGTTTTCCATTTTTTCGATTTTCTTGAGGCGGGCAAGGCTTTTCTTAATGGTAGAAAAGTTTGTCAACATACCGCCGAGCCAGCGGTTATTTACATAAAACATACCGCAACGTTCAGCTTCTTTTGCAATGGTTTGCTGTACTTGTTTTTTAGTTCCGACAAATAAGACTGATTTCCCTGCTGCGGTTGTCTTACGCACCGCGTCATAAGCCTCGCGGATTGCAGTGATGGTTTTCTGCAAATCGATAATGTGGATACCGTTCCGTTCCGCAAAAATGTATTTCTTCATCCGCGGATCCCAGCGTTTTACCTGATGTCCGAAGTGGACGCCGGATTCGAGCAGGTTTTTCATGGTTACTACTGCCATGGTTACTCCTTCACGAGCTTTTTTAAGCCCATCCTTCTCTATTTCTCTAAAAATGCAAGCACCTAAGGAAAATCTTCAAAAACCGGAGTTTTTTAAGACTCCCTACTGCATTTTAGGATATTTACACAGCCGGTATACTTTTTACGTAAAGCTATAGCCGTGCTCCGTTAAAATATCATATAACTCATAAATAGGCAAGCCTACAATTCCGCTGTATGAACCTTCTATTTTTGTAATAAAACAAGCCGCCGTCCCCTGTATGCGGTAGGATCCGGCTGCGCCCTGCCATTCGCCGGTACTCAGATACCAATCGATTTCGGCATCCGACAATGCTTTAAAAAACACCTGCGAACTGCTGATCCGGGTGGAAATATGCTGCAATTTTTCGTCGTAACAACAAATCGCCGTTATGACCTTATGCGCGGCATTTGAATAGGATTGCAGCATCAGCCGGGCTTCATCAATACCGGACGGCTTTCCCATCGGCGTACCGTGCGAAAAAATGAGCGTATCGGCCGCGATAATCCACGGTGTATTGATCTTGAGCGGGGAACGGAGTACCGCCTCCGCCTTCCGCAGGGCAATCTGCTCTACCGCTTTTTCAGGAGAAAGATCGGGGGCGACAGCCTCTTCGGCATCCGAGGGGATACTGATGAACGGTATATTCAGCCGTTTAAGAATGTCCTGCCGCTGAGGAGATTTAGATGCAAGGATAATTGGTTCCATCCATAACAGTATACGGGAGGCATCATAAAAAAACAAGCAGCCGCTCACAGTTATTAAAAGGGAGACCTGCTATAGGGAATCTCTAAAAACTCGGTTAGATTGCAAGAGGTAAGCTGCTAAAAGAACACACGTTGTTTTTTTCCGATAAATACTCTATACTTTAACCTCAATTTATTCGGCATACATCAGGAAATCTCTAAAACCCGAAGCGCATGCAGCGGGTTTTCTTAGATTTACTTATGGGCATCTCTAAAAATTGAAGTTTTCAGAGGTTCTCTCATGATCTGTTTTATTAGGAGCATCCATTTATGAGCAAAGGATTAAAAACAGGACTCATCATTCTCGGCATCATTGTGCTGATTATTTTTTCGCTGTACGGTTGTGTCAGCAGTTCGTATAATTCGATGGTAACAGCGGATGAAAACGTGAAAGCGGCATGGAGTCAGGTGGAAAATGTGTATCAGCGCCGTTTTGATTTAATACCCAATCTGGTCAACACCGTAAAAGGCTATGCGAATCACGAAGAAAAAGTATTTACCGAAATCGCTGAAATGCGTTCCAGAGCAGGCGGTGTTATCAATGTTTCGGACGAGGTCTTAAATGATCCCGAATCGTTTGAAAAGTTCCAAAAAGTACAGAGCGATTTGGGCGGCGCACTGCAGCGGCTGCTCGCCGTAGCGGAAAATTATCCGGAATTAAAAGCGAATGAAAACTTCCGCGACTTGCAAAGCCAGCTTGAAGGAACCGAAAACCGCATCGCCGTGGAGCGGAAGCGCTTTAATGAAGCGGTGCAAACGTACAATATGCTGGTCAGGCGGTTCCCGCAAGCATTCCTCGCCAATATGTTCGGCTTTAGAGAAAAAGCATATTTTAAGGCTGACGAACAGGCTGCAACCGCGCCTACGGTTAATTTTAACTAAAGAAACCTTTGTAAGGAAGAACGATGATGAAAAAAGACAAGCTGTTAAAATTGATGAATATTTCTCCGACGCAGATGAGCGAAATTACCGATACCGTTGCGGAAGCTGAGAAAAAAACAACGGGAGAAATCGCACTTGCGGTTGTGTATCAAAGCGATTCGTATGCCTTTGTAGAGCTGTTCATTGCGTTTTGTGCGGTATTTACCGCTTTTTTCATCTTGTTTTTATGCTCCGCCCCTATCTGGAACCTTTTGGAACGCACCGTTTGGTTCCCATCGCCTGCACAGCTGACGGCGGTTATCGGGGGCGGTGCGGCTGCAGTTGTGCTTATCGTTTATTTTTTGGTAAATATCCCTGCAGTCGACCGGCTGATTATTCCTGATACGCTGAAAAACCGCCGAGTCTATGCCCGTGCACTGCAGCATTTCGTCGAAAGCGGCGTATATAAAACGGCGGAGCATTCCGGCGTTCTCATTTTTGTCTCCGTATTGGAGCGAAAAGTGTTTGTTATCGCCGATTCGGGGATTGCCGAAAAAGTAGCGCAAAACGAATGGGACGGTATTTGCAAAATTATGACCGAGGGGCTAAAAAAACGAAGCGCCGCTCAAGCCTTTGCCGATTCCGTAAAGGAATGCGGAAGGATCCTGCAACAGCACTTTCCCAACAAAGCTGAAAATCCCAATGAATTGCCTGACGGGCTTATCTTTTTAGAATCATAGTTTCCTTTTGAAAATATGCATACCGTCTACGGCGTTGCTGCACAAAAATAAATGCTCAACGTACAACAAGTACGCCTGCGCTTTATTTTTGTTCGCGCCTTGTATCCGGTATCACTATTTTCAAAAGGCTCCTTTTAAAAATATGCGAGCATTTCCTTCGTTGCTGCACAAATAGCGTTGTAATTTTATTAAAAGCTGCATTTGCCTGACTTAGAACGGCGGTTTTCTAAAGATGAACTGCCCCCTACCTTTCTCTCCTAGAAATTCATTGTTCTTTACGATCAATTCGCCGCGGCTGAATACGGAATCAATTGCGCACTGCACCTTCATTCCTTCATACGTGCAGTAATCGCAGGCGCTTTTCAGGTTTTTCTTTGTCAGCACTTCTTGGGCATTGGGATTGATGACCGTGATATCGGCATCAGCTCCGGGCAACAGACATCCTTTTTGAGGATACATCCCGAAGATGCGGGCAGGATTGGCCGCCATCACCTGTACGAAGCGCTCTAACGAAATCCGCTTTTTTTGTACCCCTTCGGAAAAGATAATCCGTACCCGCTCCTCGATACCCGGAGCGCCGCCCGGACCCTTTGTAAAGTCGCCTTTGGTGTCCATCTTTTCTTTTAACAGGAAAGGGCAATGGTCGGTCGCTACGACTTGGATATCGCCGTTTGCCAGCCCGAGCCAAAGTGCTTCAATATCTTGCTTTCTGCGCAAGGGCGGCGCCATAATGTATTTGAGCCCTTCGATATTTTCAGGATCATCGGGACTACCGTTCTCATTCCCGTATTTTTCTTCCGAAAGTGTCAGATACTGCGTGCAAGTTTCAACAAACAGCCGATTAACGTGCTGCCGCCCTTCTACAACGCTGATAAGCGCTTCTCCCGTAGAAAGGTGCACAATATACAGCGGAGCATCTTCCGCCAGCTCGGAAAAATGAATCAGCCGGGAAACGGCTTCCGCTTCGGTTTCGTTGGGGCGGCTGCGGGCATGATAAATAGGCAGCATTTTCTTTTCTTTTACAAACTTCGACCGGAGATAGCTGATAAGCGAATCGTTTTCCGAATGGACGGTTAAAATTCCGCCCGCTTCTTTAACGGTTTTCAGCAAGCGGTAAAAGCCCGTATCGTCGATTTTAAATCCGTAAGTCGTATAGGCCTTAAAGCTCGTAATCCCTTCATTTTTGATGATACCGGATAATTCCTGCAAGATGGCGTCATCGACATGTTGAATAACACCGTGAAAGCTGTAGTCGATAACCGCTTTTTTGGCAAGCTCATGGTACCGGTCAATGGAATAATGCAGATTGCATCCGGCAGGGCCGAACGCGATGTGGTCGATAACGGAGGTTGTACCGCCGCAGGCTGCCGCAACGGTACCGGTATAAAAGTCATCGACGGCGCGGTACTGCGGAGACTGCTGCAATTCCAGATGCGTATGAGCATCGATCAGTCCCGGCATAACATAACATCCGGGAAATTCATATACGGAATCAAAATCGACGGGATTAAAATGCCCGATTCCGGTTATCGTAGTGCCGGTTATCGCAATGTCCGCATTAAACGTATCGTTCTCGGTTACAAGCGTACCGCCCGTTATCAATGTTTTTTTCATTAGTAAACCTCCATTTACAAATCGACTGTAAAAACGCCGGGAACTCCGCGAAAGACAAGTGCTTTCGGAACATCCCCGGCGCATAATCGGCGTAAGTACTAGTCTTCCACCATGATTTTTAATATGACCTTATCGGTTTCCCTCATGCCGTCGGCAGCAACCGAGCCTACCCCGGCAATGGTCTTTTCTATATCGCCTTTCACAATACCTTCGCCCGGTTGGAATACCCTGTTCCGCATGGCAAGATAATGTGCATTCATTGCCGCGTCGACCGATACGGCAATCTTTGCAGCACATGAAGGCTTTGCGCCGTCACAGACAATCCCCGATACAACGGCAAGGGTATTGGTAATGGTCGCGCATACCTGCTCATAGCTGCCGTCTGACAAATATGTAATGCCCGCTCCGCTTCCGC
Source organism: Treponema vincentii F0403 (assembly GCF_000412995.1). Lineage (NCBI taxonomy): Bacteria > Pseudomonadati > Spirochaetota > Spirochaetia > Treponematales > Treponemataceae > Treponema > Treponema vincentii. The sequence continues at coordinate 692,571 of NZ_KE332512.1, forward strand.
ATCCGGCACTGACAGCCCCGCAATAGGCCGAAAGCCGCCCAATCCGCGTTTTTTGATGAATTGCAATCAGGTTGCTAACCAACAACCCGCGTAAGAGCTTATCATGCGGAAGTTTTTTTTCTTCCGCAAACACGATAATCGGTAACGAAGCCGTCAACCCCTGATTGCCGCTGCCGGAATTCGTAACAACCGGCAAGGTACAGCCGCTCATACGAGCATCGGAACCGGCTGCGGCGGCGGCCTGTGCACGGATTTTTACCGTAACGGCTTGTTCCGCCTGAGCGGCTTCGAGCAGGTTCGCTCCCGCGTTAATACCATAGCGGTGATTCAGCCCTTCCTGCGCGATGCGGGTATTATATTCAATCTGGCGCTCCAGTACCGGACGGACACGGTCAAGGTCTATCGTATCGGCAAATTCGAGAATCTTCTTTACTGATAAGCCCGACCGGTCGGTCAACGCAGCGTTCGCACTGGCCGGATCGAACGGAACACTCAGCACATCTTTTCCGTTTTTGGTTGTGTGCACGATATTTGTGTGCTGATGGATGATCTCAACCGAAGCACTGTCGTTGCCTGCAAAAACTTCCACAATAAAATGCAGAGAAGCAACAGTATCCAATAACGAAACCTTACAGGGAACCTTTTCCAAAAATTCCTTTGTACGGGCAATATCGGCTTCGGTTATATCGGCAAGAACTTCAAGCCCCTTATCGGGATTTCCGCCGATAATACCGATTGCCGCCGCTGCCGGAATTCCCTTCATGTTACCCGAATTGGGAACGGTAACACTCTTTACATTTTTAATAATGTTTCCGCTGCTTTTGATGCACACACGGTCGGGAATCTTCCCGAGTAAGGCGCGGGCGTGAGCGCCCGCATACGCAATGGCAATCGGTTCGGTACAGCCGAGCGCAGGAACCAATTCTTCTTGAAGAATTGCAATGAACTGTTTACAGTCAAAGTCCGTAAGTTCCATACTTTAAGCCTGTTTTACCGTTCCATCGGGTTTATAGAAAATACCGCGCAGAATAAGCGCAAGCGCACCGTCTCCTGTTACGTTACATGCCGTACCGAAGCTATCCTGCAGTGCAAAAATAGCAATCAATAAGCCGGTGCCGATTTCATCAAAGCCGAGTACGCTGATAACGATACCGAGGGACGCCATAACCGTTCCGCCGGGTACGCCGGGTGCTCCGACAGCAAATACGCCGAATAGGAACGAGAACAAAACCATCGTCCCGACCGGGGGGATCGAGCCGTATAGAAGCTGAGATATCGTCATCGCAAAGAATGTTTCGGTTAGAACTGAACCGCACAAATGGGTTGTCGCTCCCAGCGGGATGGCAAAGTCGACGATATCTGCCGGTAAAACGCTGGATTTATGCGCACAGCGTAACGCAACGGGCAAGGTCGCCGCACTTGACATCGTACCGACTGCAGTTGCATAGGCAGGGCCGTAGTGCTTTACGACTTCCAGCGGATTCTGCTTTGAAACCGCGCCGCCGATAAGATATAGCAGCGTCATCCAGATAAAATGCCCGATCAATACGATGATAATAACCTTTAAGAATACCGGAAGCTGGCGGGTTAAGCTGCCGCTGTATGCAAGTTCGGCAAAGGTTGTCGCAATAAAGAACGGCAGTACCGGTACGATAACACGGTTCACGATTTCGAGCACCATTGCCTGAATCTCTTTCAAGAGTTTTTCAACGGTTGACGCCTTTGTCCAAATAACCGAAATACCGGCTAATATAGCCAATACCAATGCGGTCATAACCGGCATAATCGGCTGTATGTTCAGCAAGAACGCCGTAGAGGGTATTTCCACCAATTCGGCAGCCTGTGCAGGAATATGCAGGAACGGAATAAGAATGTATCCTGCTACAGTCGAAAACAGGGATGCCCCGACTGCGGACAAATACGATATCAGCAAAAAGACGCCGAGCATTTTGCCTGCATTTGCTTTCAAATCGCAAATTGCCGGCGCAATAAATCCGAAGATAACGAGCGGAACGGCAAAAAAGATCAGTGAACCGAGTAACTTTTTAATCGTTGCAATAATCCCCATCACCGGAGCGGGTACGAACAGCCCTAACAGCACACCGGCAAGAATCCCCAAGCCAAGTTGCGGTAATAGTCCCAATTTTCTACCGCTTTGTTTTTCCATAATAGTAGACCTCCTCTCTACAATTACAACAGTGATTGCCCGCCAATAAAGCAGGCAAATTCACAACAAAAAATATTATATACCCGCTGTTTTTCACTTGTCAAACTATAAATGAAAAATTTTTTGATATTTTTAAAATGACATCCTTAGAAAAATTTCATCGTCTCTATCACCGCCTGATAGACTGACTATGCTATTAGTATAGCCGTTGGGACAATTACTGAAGGGAAAGCGGGGGAAACTATGCAGACAGATATAATAAGATTTATCGATGATGAAAGTAAGCAGGAATGTATGGCTGTAGCCGGGTATCTTTATAATCTATGTTCGAATAGTAAACATCTGGATAAGTATAAATCATTACAGATATTATTACAGGCACTCATTGTGCGTCTAAAAAAAGAAACACAAGCTGAAACAATTGTGCAAGCATTTATTCAAAAAGGGATAAAGGAAAAACAGCTAACGGTATTTACGCCGGGAAAAAATTACAATCATCCGTTTGAATACGGGAGTAAATTGGATGTAAATTTTAAAGAAGATACGAAAATCGCTGCAGCTGTTGACAATTTTACGACCGATTCTATTTTTACGATAAATCTTTGCCGTTGTGTTTTTATGCAGAAAGAAAACCTTGCTAAAATTATCGCGCTTATTTTCTTTTCCGCCAAGATAAATAACAATGATACATATATCATTCCTCAGAGAATAAATGTTTCAGCACGGATAACCAAGATACTTAATGATATAACTCCTGTTGAATTTCTATTTGATACCTTACATCTTTCACACCAAGAAGCGGTATTGCTTACGGCAGCATATAGAACACAGACAATCTATGAACTCTATAATTTTTATGATGATGTGTTATATCAAAACACAGAAAATAAAATGACGATATATGCAAAATGTATTAATACGTCTTTACAAGCAATAAGAATCTTATTTGAGAATGATAAAAAGCTTATTTCATTCGGGTTAATGAATAAGTACGATTACGGTTGTATTGAAAACGAAAGTATTTATTGTATTTACAATAAAAATTTTGATGCGTTTTTTTCCGGCACATTAAAAGAAGAAAAAGCAAACGCTGCCTTTAATCTCAATAGCTACGCTATAAAAAAAAAGCATTCAAGCTTGGCATTGCAATTTCTAAAAAGTAACTTTCCGTCAAATATTTTACTCTATGGAAGTCCCGGATCCGGTAAAACGGAATTTGCAAAAACACTTGCAAAAGAAAGCGGACTGCGACTGTTTATATTTAAAAATGAGCTGGATACAGATAGAGCATTGCAACGCTTACATTGTATTCTTTCTATTCCTAAAAAAGATACACTGCTTGTGATTGACGAAGCTGAAAATATCTTAAAAACAATAGAGCCGCATTTTGGTACGTTTATGAGCACTACTCAAAAAGGGATTGTAAATAAGATGCTTGATAATAATGTCAATAAAGTCGTGTGGATTGTTAATTATACTGATCTTCTTGACATATCTACGTTGCGCCGTTTTACGTATTCAATTAAGTTTAACAAAATGCCTAAATCGATTCTGAAAAAAATTGCACAGTCAAAATTACAAAACAGCAACATAAGCGGCAAAATCTTACATACACTTGTCGATCTCTGCGACAACTACCGTATAACAGGAGCCTCAATCGATAATATGATAAAAGCGGTGAATAGTGTTCATTGCAGCACTCAAACTGAAGAGAAAATCGTTATTGATGTAAAAAATACGCTTGAAGCAAATTCCGGGCTTATATACGGTAGTTCCCATGCCGGCAGAAAAATACAGATGACATACGATATTGGAGCACTCAACACCTCTATCGAACCGGATGATATTCTCACGATGATAAAAAATGCAACAGCGTATGCTGATTCTGCACAAACAGAAGCTCCCGCCGGAATCCGTATGCTGTTTTACGGATTAAGCGGTACCGGAAAAACAGAATTTGCACGATATATTGCAAACGCTTTGGCTAAAGAGCTTATTCTAAAAAAAGCTTCCGATATCTTAGGAAAATATATCGGCGAAAGTGAACAGAATATTAAAGAGGCTTTTGAAGAAGCGGAAAAACAGGATGCGATACTGCTATTTGATGAGGCTGACTCATTTTTTACCAACCGTTTCAATGCAGAAAATACTTGGAAGCGGACAATGGTCAATGAATTTTTAATGCAGATAGAAGCCTTTAACGGTTTATTGATTTGCACTACCAATATGCGCAGCATCATGGATCCTGCATTGCAGCGCCGCTTTCATATTATGGTTGAGTTTCAAGCCCTCTCTGCAAACGGAATAAAAACTTTGTTGACGAAATATTTTCGTAATGTGTCATTTAATGCTGATCAAATAGAAAAGCTCAACCAATGGCAATCCGTTACTCCGGGGGATTTTAACGCACTCTATGGAAAAGCACGGTTTATGCCGCAAGAAAAAATAACTTCTGAATATATTATTACTGAATTAGCACAGATGCAGCAAGAAAAAAACGGCGTACAAAAAATGATCGGATTTAGTATCAATGCATAACTGATAGGTAATTTAGGAAACATAAACGGAGGAAAATATGGAACAGATATCTGCATTACGGCTTACTGCTGAAGAAGAATCAAATGTACAGTTGCTGGAAATAACAGACGGGATAGTTATCGGCGTAACAAATAGCGCCTACCTTACTGGAAGTCTTATATTACCGGATACAATTACGGAAATTGCTCATCACGCCTTTGAAAGCTGCAGCGGTCTCACACGTATTGTTATACCTGATAGTGTTACTAAAATCGGTGACTGGCTTTTCCGCGATTGTACCGATTTAAAAGAGGTTATTATTGGAAGCGGTATTTCAAAAATCGGTATTGGAGCTTTCTTTGATTGCACTCATTTAAGCACTATCACCATACCGCAGGGCATTACCGAAATCGGAAATAATGCCTTTTGTAATATTCGAAGTGATGCACAGTTTACCGTAGCAAGCAATGCAGTAAAAAAACTACTAAAGCATTCTGACAGTTCTATACAAGATGAACACATTATCGTAAATCGATTGAGCGGTGAGGTATTCACCCCATAGACTGACTAGGCTATTAGTATAGTCGTTGGGATAATCATTGAAAATCTAGTGTATGTTCAATTTTTAAGGAGAAACACCGATGGAAAAAGTTATTTGGTGCGGCAAACAGTGGCTTAATAATTGCGGTCATCATTATATAGAACCTGTTTTTGGGGTCAAACGGTTCGAAAGAGCGGAAAAAAATACGAATTGGTTTCAAAAACAACATGATAAAAAAACATTCGCAGACTTCTTGAAAGACGCTATCGAAAAAAAATAATTTAGAACAGAGGAGAGAATCAGCAGGCAACTAAGATGCCCTGTTATTGGTATTAAGTATGGTTGGTATGATTGGTATGATTGGTATATTTTGGTTCCTTCCCGATTTATCCGATTTATTTTATGCCAGTACAACAGACATTGCATTTGCACAAAAATATGGTGAATGGCTACTATCTCAAGAAGACCATAGTAATGTATGGGAGAAATTAAAACAAAATGGTTATTTGCACTATTTACCGAAAAGGTACAGAGATGAGTATTGGAAATTACCAAGAGGCAGGGTCTCATATAATATATTACTTGGTAAATATTATGTATATCATGGCGATTGGTTTTTAATAAAACATGCAAAAATTATTGAGAAAAAATTTGAGCTTCCCGTCAATAATATCGTTTATGAAGAAGATGAACACTATTCAAATACAATCAGTTGTTAAAAAGATTTTTACCTCTATCATCACCTGATAGACTGACTATGCTATGAGTAAACCTGTTCGGAAACTTCCGTTTCTGAACAGGTTACCTTGAAATGCGATGTTCTAAATCGTATATGTTTATTTTCAGCCGCTGAAATAGCGCGGCTGAAAAACACGTCGAGTTTGCTTCGCAAACATCGCGTATTAACGTATGCGCGTTCCGCACATCAATGCAGCAGTTTCCAAAGTGCACACTTTGTTCAACTGTTGCATTTTAGGGTGCTATTTGTGCGATTTAGAACTCGGCGACCTGTTCGAAAACGCAGTTATCGAACAGGTCTAGTATAGTCGTTGGAACAATTACTGAAATAAAGCTCAAGAAAAAACATTTTTATGCTTGACTTTTGAGGGGGGG
>NZ_KE332512.1:698918-912091 GCF_000412995.1 Treponema vincentii F0403
GGGTATTATGGAAGAAATTTGATTGAATTGAAACGATGTTAACAAAATGACGGCTCATGTAAATTCAGCAAATGCTGTTTGTACAGGAACAACAAATAGGTTACACGTATTCAATTCGAAAAATAAATGCCAAAAGGAGATTATTATGGCACAGAAATTTTATTGCAAATGGTGTGGTACAAACTATTCAAGCGTTTCAAGTTTAACTTCCGGTCATTGTTCTCGTAATCCGGAAGGAAAATACCACGAGCTGTATGAAGGAGCTGAAAAAAGTCAGTATACCTGTAAGTTTTGTGGAGCGAAATATTCTTCATTATCAAGTTTGACAAGTGGTAACTGTAGCAAGAGCCCGTATAAGAAACACCATCCCGCGTTATAGAGAGAAATTGAGTGCTTTAAGATATAAGATAAGTCATCTAAAAAAATAGTGTGATGTTGCCTCACACTATTTGAGTGAATTGAAGCTCTATGATTGACATGAGGTCAACCTGTTTTCGATGATGTCGAGACAGGACGGTCTATACTATGTATAAAAGGAGTTTTATTTATGAAACGCAGATATATTTTACTTCTTAGTGCGCTTGTATTATTTACCGGCGCCGTAATAATGACCGGCTGTCCTGCCCACGTACAACCGCAAACCCAAAAGTACAAGGTAACGCTCAACTCCGGCAAGCACGGTTCGGTAACAGTAAATCCCGCACTCCCTGAGGACGGCATGGTTGAAGCGCATACGTGGCTTTCTTTTACCGCGCAACCTGACGAGGGGTATGAAGTTGATACATGGACGGGAGCAAACCGTAACTATCCCGATAATACGACAGCGACGCTTACGGTAATGGCAGACACGACCGTATCCGTCACATTTAAAAGGATAGGCTACAGTTCGGAAAAGCAGAAGTACAAGGTTACGCTTGTTCAACCCGAACACGGTACGGTAACGGTGAAACCTGCCTTATCTGAAGACGGAATGATTCCACAGTATACTCGTCTTACTTTTACTGTAACACCGGAACCCGGTTGGAAGGTGAACAAATGGACGGGGGCGGGTATATGGCAAGATAAGATAGGATACGATGTTGAGAACAATGAGGTACATCTTTCCGTAACCGAAGATCTAACCGTAAGCGTTACGATGATAGAAGAAGGGAAAGCCGATGCATCGCTTTTGATAATCGATTCAACCGGCAGACTGACTGGTGTAACCGACAAATACAGACTAAAGGGAAGTCTGGCGCTTCCGAACACGGTTACCGCAATCGGCAGTAAAGCGCTTACTCTGTGTACCGGTTTAACAAGCGTGATTATACCCGATAGCGTTACCTCAATCGGGTATCAAGCTTTTTATCTGTGCACCGGCTTAACAGGCGTTACCATTGGAAATAATGTTACTGAAATTGATGAAGGCGCTTTTTCCGGCTGTTATAATTTAATGAGTATTACGATACCGGATAGCGTTACTAAAATAGGAGACTTCGCTTTTTCTGGCTTTAAAAGCTTAACAAGTGTTACGATCGGAAAAGGCGTGACTAAAATAGGATATTCCGCTTTTGACGGTTGCAATAAGATTGAGACACTCAACATTAATTGTAAAACGGTACCGTATCTCGGTATGACATCTCTTAAAGAGCTTACGCTCGACGATAATGTGAACGAAATCGGAGAGCAAGCATTTTACAGTTGTACCGATTTAACAAACGTTACCATACCGAACAGTGTTACAAAAATAGGAAACAAGGCGTTTCAAGGCTGTACCGGCTTAACGGATGTTATCATTCCTGATAGCGTTACGGAAATTGGTAAGGCTGCTTTTAAAGATTGCTCAAATATTACCGGTCTGACTATCGGCAAAGGGCTTACTACTATTCACGATGAAGATTATTATTCTAATGAATTTCCTTTTGACGGCTGTAATAAGATTGAGAAACTGAATATCAACTGTAAGACTGTCCCACGTCTTAACATCAAAAGTCTTAAAGAGGTTATTATCGGTGATAATGCTGCTATAATAAATGGATATTCTTTTTCCAATTATACCAGCTTAACAAACATCACTATCGGAAATAATGTTACAACGATCAGTGATAATGCATTTTCCGGCTGTACCGGCTTAACGGATGTTATCATTCCCGATAGCGTTACGGAAATCGGCGCGAGTGCTTTTGCCAGCTGTACTAAATTAGCAACTGTTAACATCGGAAATAACGTTACGACAATCAGTAATAATGCATTTTCCGGCTGTACCGGCTTAACAAGTGTTACCATACCAGATAGCGTTACGGAAATCGGACAAAGAACTTTTTCCGGCTGCACCGGATTAGCGACCATTACCATACCGGACAATGTAACTGAAATAGGATATGCGACTTTTGCTAGCTGTACCGGCTTAACGGATGTTACCATTCCCGATAGCGTTACAGAAATAGGAAGTGAAGCGTTTCAAGGCTGCACCGGCTTAATCGGTATTACGATCGGCTCCGGTGTTACAAAAATAAATGATAATACTTTTTCAAACTGTACCGGCTTAACAAGTATTACTATACCGGATAGCGTTACAGAAATAGGAAGTAGAGCGTTTCAAGGCTGCACCGGCTTAACGGATGTTATCATACCTGATAGTGTTACCGATCTAGGAGATAGTGCTTTTAAGAACTGTTCAAATATTACCAGTTTGACTATCGGCAAAGGGCTTACTACTAATTATTATCTCTATCACACTCCTTTTGACGGTTGTAATAAGATTGAACACCTGAATATCAACTGTAAGATTCTCCCGCGTCTTAACATCAAAAGTCTTAAAGAGGTTATTATCGGTGATAATGTCAATACAATAAGTAAAGATGCTTTTTCCAACTGTACCGATTTAACAAACGTTACTATTGGCAATAACATTACTACAATCAGCGATAACGCATTTTCGGGCTGCACCAGCTTAACGGATGTTATCATACCTGATAGTGTTACGGAAATCGGCAAATCCGCTTTTAAGAATTGTTCAAGTATTACCAGTCTGACTATCGGCAAAGGGCTTACCACTATTCTATTAGAAGATGATTATCCCTATAAAAAAGCTCCTTTTGACGGCTGTAACAAGATTGAGAAACTAAGCATCAATTGCAATCCTATCCCAGCTCTTGGTTTTCTCCGTACAAGTCTTAAAGATGTTATTATCGGTGACAATGTTACCAAAATTGATGACTGGGCGTTTTCCGGCTGTGACAGTTTAGCAAATGTTACTATAGGCAATAGCGTTGTCTCTATTGGCAACAGGTCTTTTGAGAGCTGTACGAGCTTAACAAGTCTGACCATCGGTGACAATATTACCGAAATTAGTAAGTATGCTTTTGTACTCTGTTCCAGCCTAACAAGCGCGAAGTTCGAGAATACGATGGGTTGGAAAGTGAGGGATGGTAGCTTTCAAATGAACATAGAACCAACGAATCTGCAAAATCATTCAACAGCTGCGAAGTATTTAAAATCCATGTATGTTAATTATCGCTGGACTAGAAACTAAAACGCCCGCCGCTTCCTTTTTAAGGGATTCCCTATCGGAAGCAGCAGCAAGGTGGTTAAAGCCTTTTATTATTATAGAAAATCTTTAAAAATCTAACCAAGTTTTTAGAGATGCCCTATATATCAAATCCGCAGAAGGCGGAAGGAGGAGAAAAAATGAACAAAAAGATTGATGAACAGCTTTTACGGATTAACAATCTTCACTGGCTGCCGTGGATAGGAAAGAACTATTCCGCAAGTCAGACAAAGCTGATGGTATTGGGAGAAAGCCACTATCTTTGCGCAGGCGACAGTCCTGACGAGTACGGCATCGATTTTACCCGCAGCTTTATCGGTATGCATCAAAACGGCGAGGAAGGAACAAACGTTATCCGCAATTTTGAAAAAACGCTGTTGAATAGAGATTATGATGAAGAGCTGAGCAAAAAAGAGATGACGGCAATTTCAGACAGTTTTGTCTACCAAGTCATTATTCAGCGGCTTCTTAACGCAAGCGAAGAACGCCCCGACGATTCCGATTTTGAAGCCGGCTGGCATATCATTTTAGAAACGATAAAAATACTCAAACCGAATACGGTTGTTTCATTGGGTGTAAAAGCCTTTGATGTATTAACCAATTTGGAATACGAGGGACTTACCGTTAAACAAGAAAAATGGGGAGATGATAAAATCAACAATGCCTATCCTCGCTATTGCCGTATAGAGCTTGACGGTGAATCCATCGACATCATTTTCCTCCGTCATACCAGCGGAACGATGGGCGGTTACTATCCGAAAGAATGGTATAAATTCTTAAAAAAATATTTTGATGTCTCCCGATATTTGAGTGAATTGAAGTTATAGAAATAACCATAAAGTGCTGGAATCTGCAAAACGTTTTACATTTTTTGCAGATTCCAAAATCTTCCATTTCCTACTATAATACCACTATGAAAAAGGATCAAAACCGTGCGATTACCCATCAAATGTTAGAACGTCTCACGTATATTCATCATCGGATAAAAGCAGAATGCTTCCCTAAGACATCCGAACTTGCAAAAGAACTGGAGTGCAGTGTTCCGACAATAAGCCGCGATATAACGTTTTTGCGGGATCGGTTTAATGCACCCATTGAATATAATGCGCAAAAGAAAGGATTTTATTACAGCGAAAAATATGAAATACCGATCCAAAATATTTCGCAAAAAGATGTAACAGCGCTTGTTGCTGCAAAAACGCTGCTGCAGCAATATCAGGGAACGCCGATCTACAAAGAGCTCGTTGCCGCCATTGATGTTATTACGTTTCCTCAAAGGCAAGGAACGGGAGCGTTTATTGACCGTATCGCCGTTCCGCCGATGCCTTATGCCATTATCGATGAAGCGGTATTTGCTGCACTCTACCAAGCGATGATTCAAAACCGCATGATCGAATTCGATTACCGCGGTGTGTTGGATAGCGGGAAGGTACATCGGCGTGTCCGTCCGTATCAGCTCCTTTTTGATGACGGGCGATATTTTCTATTCGGCTATGCAGAAGAACGCCAAGCGGAACGGCTTTTTTATATTCCGCGTATTGAACAGCTTTGCATTACTGATGAGCTTTTTACGCTGCCCGAAAATTACGACTTTATCTCCCGCTGCGGCGGCGGAAGATTCGGCTCATTTATGGAACCGGAAACGGTTACCTACCGTATTGCATTCTACGGCGAGTCTCGTCTCGCAATAAAAGATTCCGTATGGGCGGACGACCAAAAAATTACCGAATATGATGAAGAAGGGAAAACCGAAATAGTCTTTTCCGCAGCGCAAGGCTACCGGATATTGAAATGGGTCTTATCTCACGGCTCAAACGCACAGCCGCTTGAACCGGAAGATTTTGTGCAAGACTGGCAAGCGGAAATACAGGCTATGGTGAGGCGGAGCAAGAGATGTGCGGAAATACGCTAATTATATTTTCCGGCGTTTAAATCCTTCGACACGGGCGCTTGCAGGACAATCGAGAGCGCTTCTGTCTCCGCGTTGCAGATAACGGTAGCCTACGCCGGCAATCATTGCGGCGTTATCCGTACAGAGCTTGAGCGGCGGGAAGATGCACGTTAAACCTTTTTGTTCGGCGAGTTTTTCACGGAGCAGCGAATTTGCAGCAACTCCGCCGCCTGCGACAATCGTGTGCAGTCCCGTGTCTTCAACCGCCCGCAGCAGGGAACGCAGTAATATCTTAACGGCTCTTGATTGAAAGGCCGCTGCGATATTTTCGGGCGTTTTTTCATATCCGGGATTCCAGAACTGATCGATCTGATTGATAACCGCGGTTTTTAAACCCGAATAGGACACGTCATACCGGCGGCCGGATTCATGCAGCACCGGCATCGGGAAGTTCGCAGCCTTGGGGTCGCCGTTTTTCGCCAGCCGGTCGATGATCACTCCGCCCGGATAGCCGAAATTATAGAATTTAGCAACCTTATCGAAGGCTTCGCCCGGCGCATCGTCGATCGTACTGCCGAGCACCTCGATTGAATCAAAGTCGTAGACCTTACAGATAAGCGAATGACCGCCGGACACTAACAGGCCGAGGTACGGATAGGGAATATCCTGCTCAAGATGCGCCGCATACAAATGCCCAAGCATGTGGTTCACGGCAATAAAAGGCTTGTTGCATGCCCATGCGAGGGTTTTTGCAAAGGTAAGCCCTACCAGCAGCGACCCCATCAGCCCCGGTCGATTGGTTACGGCGATACCGTCTATCGATTGCAAAGTTTCACCTGCTTCCTGCAAAGCGGTCTTGACAACCGGTAAGATCCATTCGGTGTGCTTTCTGCTCGCAATTTCCGGTACTACACCTTTATATGCTTCGTGGAATGGTATTTGAGTCGCCACCACCGAGCTGATGATTTTATGACCGTCCTCTACGACGGCGGCAGCCGTTTCATCGCAAGAACTTTCAATGCCAAGTATCTTCATTCTATATGTCCTTTTTGCGCAGCTTGGGCAATTGCCGAAAGCGAAAAACCCTCTTCGATAAGCGCGGGATACATTTCCGTTAAAAGCTGCGCAAGCTCAACTGTAAATACGTGTCCGATCATAATAGCCGAACCTTTTTGCCTTGCGATGCTTAACCCCTTTTTAATTTGAGTTTCCATCGCAGCACGGCTTTTATCATTGTCAATAAAAATTGCCCGTTCCCAGACAACCATATTTTTCTCCTTTGCAACCTTCGAGACAACCGACTTGGCAGTTGTCCGCGAATCCAAAAAGAATATATGCTTTTCCGCTACAACGTCCAAGACAGCCCTCATAGCCGCCTCATCAGCCGTCATCAATGAACCTTCGTGATTGTTCATACCGGCGACAGGCCAAATCTCCTCAAGGTTTTTTCTGACGATGTTTTTGATTTGCTCCGCAGAAAGCCCCGGCGTAACGGCACCCGGTCCCGGATTGATATGCAGATCTACCGACTGCATCGGCTGGTGCAGGATAACCTGTTTTCCGGCCTTGCGTATCCGACGTGCAGACTCGCTAGAGTACCGCAATCCGGGTAAAACTGCAATAGTACAGGGGAATGGCAGCCGCAAAAAGTATTCAAGCTGGTCGAGGTTGTGTCCCGCATCGTCAAACACAAAGGTAAGATTCCCGGCATAAGGAGCACGCTTGCGCGGCTTTTCCGGTTTTGCAGCAGGCTGCACCGGCTGCATTGTTTGTACGGCTTTTTTCTTGTCGGGTACGGTAGGTTTCTCCGGTACGGTATTCTTTTGCGGAGCCGCATGGACTGCCGATTTCTCTTTCTTCGCACTGTCTTTCTGTGCGGCAGAAGCGGTATGGGATGCTGGCACAGATGCAGCAGCAGGCGAATGCGGCGCCGGTTGTGCAGCCGGCGTTGTTTTTTTGGCAGTCGGCGCTTTCTCCTGTGATGACGCTGTTTTTTGCTGCGTTGCCGGTGTGTTTTGCCGTTTTTGCTGCACCGCGGAATCGGTATGCGGCTGTGCTTGTGCGGCAACCTGCGGCACGGTAACCGGCGGTGAAGGTTCTTGTGCTGCCGTAAGCGGTTCATTCCGTTTTTGTTCGGTTGAGGTTTTATCCTGTTGTTCTTGAGTTTGAGCCGTGCCGGTATCCTGTTTTAATGAATTTTTAAGATTAGGCACTAATTTTAATACTAAAACAAGATTAAACCCCAAAAGCAGAACGCACAATATCACCAATGCGGCAATAATATTCCCGCGCGAACGCTTTTTACGGGCGGTTGAACTGCGCGGCTTTTTCTTTGCAGTGGTAGTGCCTGTGCGGCTTTTGGTTTTCGATTGGGTTTTTCCGGCCGTCTTTTTCGGCGACGTTTTTTTGCTTGTTTTTACTTTATCTTCTTTTTCGGGCATAGGCAAAAGCATAAAAACAGTACGGCTTAATGTCAAGCACTTTTTTATATAGAAAAATATACCGGATTCTTTTTATATCTTTAAAGTAGCGGTTCCCAACCTATTTTTTCTTAACATTTTCATAAAAACGGCACTTTTTCTCTTAAATCTTTAGCCGAATTGCGGCTCATGCCCTATATATCCTTTAAGAAACTGCAACTATCATGTTTTTTACGAAATGGTCGCAGAATGAGGAGTGTAAAATAAAAGCCGTACAAATAGCACAGCTTTTATGGGAGAAAAAAATGACTATTATGAGTTTTGCCTCCTTCGGCTACGAGGGAGAGATTATCAAGGTTGAAGCGGATTTGCGGCGCGGGTTACCGATTGTCGATATTGTCGGGCTACCGGGTTCGGCGGTGAAGGAGGCACGGGAACGGATGCGCGCTGCCATCAGTAACTCCGACTTGCCTTTTCCACAAGAACGGATACTGATAAATTTAAGCCCTGCCGACCAGAAAAAAGAAGGCAGCGGGTTTGATCTGCCGATTGCGCTCGCGGTATTGCAGGCAGACTGTGCGCTCGATACACCGGTTATGGTAATCGGAGAACTGGAACTATCAGGGCGGGTGCGTCCGGTTCGGGGTGTCTTGGGCGCTTTGATTTCGGGATCTACTACTGGAATCGAGTACTTTATCGTACCAAAAGAAAATGAAGCGGAAGCTCGTATTCAAAAAGGCGTACACATATTCGGTGTTGAAACACTGCGAGAAGCGTTGGACAGCCTCTATACGATTGAAGCGGAACTACGCACGGAAAACAATAGCGAATCAAACAGCGGCGACAAAAACAGCGGCGCACCGGCACGGGAAGCTATCGGACACACAGGCAACTCGATTTCCATTGCCGCTTCATGGTCGGAACCAAGTCAAGCGGATGCCGCGGCAAATACGGGTACGGGCGGCTTTTTCGAAGAGGTTTACGGCCAACGCGAACTGGTACGGGCTTTGCACATTGCGGCGGCAGGCGGACACAGCATACTTGCCTACGGACCGCCCGGCTGCGGTAAAACGCTTTCGATGCAGCGGTTTGCCAGCCTCCTTCCCGACCTAGACCCGAAAACGGCGGAAGAAGTTACCCACATCTATAGCATCGCAGGGCTTTTACCGAGTATGCGCGGTCATGATGTGCGGATTAAACGCCCGCCGTTTAGAATGCCGCATCCTAATGCCAGCCTTGAGGGAATGATCGGAGGCGCGGGAAAGTGCATGCCCGGCGAAATCTCCCTTGCGCACGGCGGAACGCTTTTTTTGGACGAGGCCGTACAATTTAAGCAGACGGTGCTGCAAACACTCCGTGCGCCGCTTGAGACGGGAACCGTTACCTTGAGCCGTGCGGGAAGGACAAGTACCTTCCCTGCACGTTTCCAGCTTCTCATGGCGCTTAACTCATGCCCCTGCGGAAATCTCGGCGCCGACGGTAAGGTATGCACGTGTATGCCCGCCGTAGTTGAACAATACTGGAAAAAACTGACGGCGCCGCTGATCGACCGTATCGACTTGCGGATTCCGGTGTTTCCGCCTCAATCATACGGGCTGCCGGAAAAGCCGTGTTACAATACCGCCGATATGCGTAAAAAAATCGCAGCTTCGGATAAAATACAACGAGAGCGGTACGCCGCATATCTTCGTAAAGGATTAAACGGCGGAGCGGCGGCAGGAACGCCTGTACACAACAAGGCGGTAGACTCCAACCTCGCCGGTACTGCACAATCGGCAGCACAGCTATCCTACAAAAACGTACATCTAACTCCGTCAGCCCTGTCGGCACTGTGTCCGCTGACCGGCGAAGCGGAGCGTATTTTTACCCATAATGCCGAAAAAAAAGAGCTTTCGGGAAGAGGCAGCCACGCCGTTTTGAAGATTGCGCGTACCATTGCCGACCTCGCACAGGAAGATGTAATTGCTGCGGCTCACGTCGAAGAAGCAATCCGTCTCCGCGAATGGAGCTCCTTTTTGCCGTTCTTTATGCATTGAAAAGGCACACTTAGTTTATCCCGCGTCAAGAATTTCAAAGGTACGGACACGGCGGGCGCCAAACGAATCGGTAACGGTGAGAATATGCTTACCGATCTTAGGCCGAACAGTCATCGTGTGTGTCCCCTGCGTACTGCCGAGGTATACGCCGTCAATATCCCAATAGATAACCGTGCCGATATCGCGCGCTGCGGCTTGCATAATCATGGCACCCGCAGTACCATCGATTTCTACCGGAATAACAATACGAGCTCCTTGTTCCGGGAAAAGGATTGCCAGCTGCAACTGAGTGCCGCCTCGATGTCCCGCAACGAAGGGCGGCAGTTTTTTATACGTCGCTGCAAACCGGGTATAATAATACTCTACTGCCGGCGGCAATACAAAGCGGTTTTGAATGAGCGGAAACCGGCCTTCGTATACACCCGTCATATCCGACATATCAGCCTGAAATCTCCCGTCAGGTGTAAACGATACGGCGGTGCAATACGGACAAACCGCGCCCTGCGGCGCTTGAGCGGGACGAAAGCCCTTCACGGTACGGCTGCAATGCCGTCCGGCGATATAGCCTGAATCCGCGCAGAAAGTTTCTTCCTTTAAATTCTCGGATGGTACCGCAGGCCAATGCGCTGCGGGAAGGGACGCAAAAATTTCAAACAATACCGGCGCTGCCGTACGGATACTTTGGAGATCTTGCCTCCCCTGCCCTTCCGCATTACCGAACCATACGCCGACCGTATACGCTTCCGTAGTTCCGATTGCCCAGCCGTCGCGGTTCCCGTTACTCGTACCGGTCTTCCACGCAATCCGTTTAGAACCGGCAAAAACACGCCAAAGCGATTCATCATCAGGACGCACCCCCTCGGCCAATGCTTTGAGCGTCAACCATGCAGCGCCGGTTGACACGGGAAAGATATGTTCACCGAAGAATCCGCTCCGGCTGCATGCGGCGTTCATAAGCTGTGCGTAGGCATATACCGCTTCGTAAAGCGTAATCTCACCGCCGCCGAGGATAAGCGGGAGGCCGTATTCATCGGCAGACCGCGTAAAGGTGGTAAAACCGCACCGCTTGAGATAGTCAAGAAAATGACTAATTCCATATTCACGAAGCATTCTCACGGCAGGAATATTTAACGAGCGTGAAAGCGCTTCTGAAGCGGGAACTGCCCCGCGGTAGAGCGGTACATTGTTATCGGGTTTGTAGCTGCCGATACGGGTCGGAATATCGATGACGAGTTGATCCGGTAATAACCGGCCGCTGTCCAACATCGCCGCATAAAGGAACGGCTTTAACAAGCTGCCGGAACTTCTCCGCGCCTGCACGATATCTACTGCCGATGTAGTTCCATTCCGGCCGTCAAGCCCCGTATTGCCGCAGTATGCGAGCACTTTTCCGGTAGCGGTTTCGATAATCAGCGCTGCAGCATTATCGATCCCTTTTCGGGAAAGTGCGCGCGAATACCGTTCCAGAATCCGGTACAAATTTTTTTGCAGACCGGAATCCAGATCGGTATAAAACCGCGCAGTTGAAGGCTGTTGTTTCTTCAACAATTCCAGATAATGAGGAGCATCTGACGGCAGCGGATACGGCTTTGCGGGCAGCGACTCTGCAAGCGAAAGTTCAAGGGTTCGCGCATCGATAGACCCTTTCTCATACAGCATATGCAGCACTGCATTGCGCTTTTCGAGCAGGATAGACCTATGTGCTCCCGGATGCACCAGCGAAGGTTGATTCGGCAGCACGGCAAGTGTTGCCGCCTCCGCCCATGTCAATGAAGCCGGCGAACGGTTAAAATATCGCCAAGAAGCAGCCTCAATACCGATGACATTTCCTCCGAACGGTGCATAAGCGGCATACAGCGACAAGATTTTTGCCTTGCCTAACCGGATTTCCGCCATAACCGCGAGGAAAGATTCCCGACACTTTTGCCCGAATGTCCGCGGCTTACTCCCTGCAAGCAGCCGCATGGTTTGCATTGTAAGCGTCGAAGCTCCCGAAACAATCCGTCCTGCCCGTATATTAGACACAACTGCACGCAGTACGGCAATCGGATCAACACCGAGATGATAATAAAAACGTTTATCCTCAAAAACGATAACCGCTTGGGCAAATTTATCGGGAACCTCTCCAGGCGAAAAACGCCACTGCCCGTCCGACGCAACCGATGCACCGATCAGCGCACCTGTTTTATCATAGAGCGCATACGAATATGGCACATTTTTCGGCAGAATTTTCAACGGAAATAAAAAAATTGTGGCATAGGTAAAAAAAAGCACTGCAAAGAATTTTCTGTACCGTATTTTTGTTTTATCCGGTAAAGCCGATGGTCTGCCGTTCATACCTTATTTTATCTCCTTTTTTGATCCTTTTTAAGAGGTTACCGAAGACTTTCTATATGTCAACAGACAATTGTCTTAACTTCCTTCACGGTCAGTTTTGTTGTATCAAGCTGATAAATCTTTTCTTTTTTTAGCATCGTAAACCAGCTCTCCATCCGTGCATTATCCCAGGGTTTATTTTCAGCGGCACAAATGGTACCGCTGAAAATAAACCTTGACCGCCATATCGGTTTAATTTATTATCTATTTTAGGGAGTATACCATGAAACATACCGGTTTTTTTTCCTACATACTGACAAAAAACGTCAACAACAAAAAAATAAAACGTATACCCATTGCCGCAGTTCTGAGCCTTGCTGCAATGTTTATATTCGCAGCTCTGAGCCTTACCGGATGCGCCGATAAGCGGCAAACGGCGGCGGACAGCGGAACGGAGGAATTTGTTACGGCGATTTCTCCGACCAATATCGAACGGCTTGCTCCTATTGCCGTCAGCTTTGCCTGCGATGTTATCTGCGAACCTGAACAGGCTTTGCAGTTTTCTCCCCGGCAGACGGGGACATGGGAACTCCAAGACAGCAAAACGGTTGTGTTTATGCCGTCAGCTCCCTACCCTTCCAGCCGTAAAATCATCTTATCCGCAGACTGTGCAAAGCTTTTCGGGAAGGAGACGGCGCAGGGTACATACCGCCATGTGTTTTTAGCAGACACCCCTTCCTATGAGGTTGCGTTGGATACGTTAACGTTGAATCAAGATGAGGAGGCTTATTCGCTCAGCGGCAGTATCACTACGGACATTCCCGTTACCGCGGATACCATCCGGCACTGTGTTTCGGCAAAGTCAGGAGGCTTTTGGGGAAGCTCCTGCACAATGCAATGGGAACAGGGTTCATCGGGAAAGGTGTGGAAATTTTTTATCCAAAATATCGGTATTAAAAAACGGGCGCGGAGCTTATCGGTTTCGTGGCAGGGGCGGAAGCTCGGTTTGTCGAAAAAACAGGATGCGGCATTTGCAGGCACAAAATCATTCAATATTCCAGCAAAAGACGAATTTTCCATCATCGATATCAATACTTCAAAAAAGAATACCATACTGGTGAGTTTTTCAGGACTGCTCGACGCTTCTCAGGATATACGGGATTTTGTTTCGACACATAATGAGAACGGCGCACGGAGCGATGATGTCAATGTATCAGTCAGAGGTAATGTACTGACAATTTATAACGATTCAAATTGGCGGAATATCAGAACTATCCGTATTTCAAACGGGATTAAAAGCTCGAACGGTATCTACCTTGCTGCAGCGCGGACTATCACTCTTTCGGATAATTGGGAACTGCCGTCCGTGCGTTTTATGACCGACGGAACTATTTTACCGTCTTCACAGGGGACGGTGCTGCCGGTCGAGACACGGAACGTGAGCGGTCTTTTAATACAAGCTTTTGCTATTTACGATCATAATATGGTGCAATTCTTGCAGGTCAACGAATTGGACGGAACCGATGAACTGTACCGCGTGGGCGAGCCGGTGTGGACGCAAAATGTTTCATTCGAGTGGGACGATTCGATGCAGAATAAATACATTCCGCGCGGAATTGATGTGTCGGCGCTCACAAAAAAATATCCTCATGGGATGTTTCAGATACGCATTTCATTCAGAAAAAAGAATATCAAATACCGTATTCCCTCAGATGCCGATGAAGCTTTTGCTTCACTGCCGCAGCCTCCCGATATGATCGAAGCTGATTTGCCGCCCGACGAAAAGAGTTTTTGGAATTATTGGGAAGATTTGGATTATGATGAGCGGGATACTTATTGGTCAAATAAAAACAACCCCTATCATCCGGCTTTTTATATTCCGCGTTTCAATAGTAAGAATTTGATAAAGAGGAATATTCTTATCTCGGATGTCGGCATTATGGCGAAAAAGACAACGAGCGGGAAACTATACGTCAGCGTTGCCGACATCAAAACGGCGCAACCTATCAGCGGAGCGGAAATTACCTGCTATTCGTATGTCGGCTCCAAAAATGTCGAACTCCGGTCGGACAAAAACGGCTTCGCCGTACTCGAAGACGCTTCCAAGGCTGTGTTCATCGCGGCAAGCTATAAGGGGCAGACTTCATATTTGAAAATTGGAGCCGGAACGGGATTGAGTGTCAGTCATTTTGAAACCGGCGGCGAAAAAACCGTAGGCGGCGTAAAGGGATTCATTTACGGAGAGCGCGGCGTATGGCGGCCGGGTGATCCGCTCTATCTTACCTTTGTGCTGCAGGATTTACAGAAAACCCTCCCCGCGGATATTCCGGTCTCTTTTGAACTTTCCGACCCGCTCGGACGGGTAACGGAGTCGCGCCTCCTAACCCATTCGGTAAACGGCTTTTATCCGGTGGAAACAAAAACCGCCGCAGGCGCGGTAACCGGTCTCTGGCAAGCAAAGGTAAAAATCGGCGGACAGGAATGGACTCGTCCGCTCCGTATTGAAACGGTCGTCCCGAACCGCCTGTCGGTCAAACTGGAACCTGAGAAAAAAATGCTTACCAGCGGTACGAACAACTTTATGCTTTCGGGGGCATGGCTGCACGGTGCGCCGACCCCCAATTACAACGCAGACGTTGCCGTGTTCTTTACCTCTGCGCCGGATAAT
Source organism: Treponema vincentii F0403 (assembly GCF_000412995.1). Taxonomy (NCBI): domain Bacteria; kingdom Pseudomonadati; phylum Spirochaetota; class Spirochaetia; order Treponematales; family Treponemataceae; genus Treponema; species Treponema vincentii. Next base: position 713,779 of record NZ_KE332512.1, read on the forward strand.
TTCGGTTATTCCGATTTCAGCTTTACTAATCCGTCGGTAGAAATGGAACTGGGCCGCTCAACCATTTGGGAAGGAACACTGAATAGCGCCTCAAAGGCAACATTCAGCGAACATTTCACCATCGGTGCAGATGATCCCGTACCGGGAAAACTACAGGCTCATTTTGTCAGCCGCATCTTTGAACCGTCGGGAGCCTTTTCCACCGAGCAAAGCTCATTCCCGTATTCGCCGTACAGCCGTTATGTCGGTCTGCGGCTGCCGAAAGGAGATGCCGCACGGGGAATGCTTTTAACCGATGTTCAGCATATCGCCGATGTACTGCTGATAGACCAAGACGGCAAGCCGGTTTCCTCAGGGGAGCTTTCATATACGATTCATAAATTGGATTGGAAATGGTGGTGGGAAAAAGACGCCCTCACCGACGCAACGTATGTCTCCAGCAACTCGTCTTATGAAATTGTACGCGGCTCGGTACCCGTTACAAACGGAAAAGGAAGCTTTCAGTTTGAAATAAAATATCCCTCATGGGGACGGTACCTCGTTACGGTCTCCGATGGGCTGCACGGACACAGCGCAGCAAAAATCGTATATATCGATTGGCCGGGCTGGGCGGGACGGGCTCAAGAAAACGGTTCGGGCAGCGCGGCAATGGTTGCGCTCATCACCGACAAACGGCAGTACAGCACGGGCGAAACCGCTTCTATTTCGTTTGCCTCAAGCGCCGGAAACAGAGCGCTCGTTACGATAGAAAAGAACGGCGAAATTCTCAAACAGGATTGGCTTGAAACCGCAAAAGATACCACGGTATATAAACTGAAATTGACGGAAGCGATGTCGCCGAACGTGTACGTGCATATCACAGTATTGCAACAGCACTTGCAAACGGCGAACAGTTTGCCGATCCGCCTTTACGGTATTGTACCGGTGATGGTCGATAATCCCGCCACGAAACTCAATCCGGTGATTACCGCTCCGGCCGTCTATGCACCCAACGAAAAAGCGGTTATCTCCGTATCCGAACAAAACGGAAAACCGATGACGTTCACGCTGGCCGTTGTCGATGAGGGGCTTTTGGGATTAACGAACTATCACGGGCCGGAGCTGAGGCGAGAATTCTATAAGAAGGAAGCGTCGCAGCTTTCGAGCTGGGATTTATATAAGTATGTTATGAACGCCTATAGCGGAAAGCTTGAAACGCTGCTTGCAATCGGCGGTTCCGAAGACCTTGTCGACAATCGCGAACGGGGCAACAATCGGTTTAAACCGGTGGTGCAATACCTCGGCCCCTTTACGATCGCCGCCGGTGAAAAGAAGCAGCTTTCGTTCGATATGCCTGAGTATATCGGAGCCGTGCGGGCGATTGCGGTTGCGGGCTTTAACGGCGCTTACGGTATTGCGGAAAAGACCGTTCCCGTAAAGGCCGACCTTATGATACAGGCAGCGCTTCCCCGCACACTCGGTGTCAACGAGCGTATCGATGTACCTGTTACGGTATTCAACGGCACGGATTCCGCACAAAATGCAAAAATCACCTTGAATACAAAAGGCGCCATTCCGTCCTTCACCGGTGAAAAAACCGTAAAGGTTCCCGCTTCTTCGGATACGACCGTTACGTTCACGGTAAAAACGGAAGCGGCCGGTACTGCCGACTTCACCGCCGCCGTAAAAACGGACAAAGGTTTTGCACAGTCGGTAACGCCGGTAGCGGTGCAAGCGCGCGGTATTCCCGTTACCTACCGTACGCCGTTCACCCTGAAACCTTCGGAAAAAACGATTGTGAACGTGCAAAGTCCGGGAGAAGTCAGTTCGGCAACACTTTCGATGGAGCTTTCTTCCATACCGGCACTCAATTTAGCAAGCCGGCTCGACTACCTGATTCGATATCCGCACGGATGTATCGAACAAATTACATCCGGCGGCTTCCCGCAGCTGTATCTCGCAGACTTTGTACAGCTGTCGCCGCAGGAAAAGACGCGCATTCAAAAGCATATCCAATCGGTTATCGAACGGTATCCTCAGTATCAAACCGCATCGGGAGCCTTCGCGTACTGGCCGGGCAACAGCGCGCCGTCCGCATGGGGTTCGAGCTATGCGCTCCACTTCTTAACGGAGGCAGAAAAGCAGGGCTATGCGATACCCGATTCGATTAAAAAACCGCTGACCTCTTGGCTCGCTTCCTCGGCGGCAGAATGGGAATCCTATAATGAAGATTCGGCCGAAATACAGGCATACCGGCTCTTCTCGCTCGCCCTTGCAGGCAGCCCGAATATCGGGGCAATGAACCGGTTGAAAAATGAACGCCTTGATGCTTCCGCTGCACTGCTGCTGGCTGCTGCATACTCGCTTGCCGGCCGGAGAGATACGGCGGAAGACTTATTCGCCGATGCATTGAGCGCGTTGGCTAAAAAGGAGACATCCTACCGGTATACCGGCGGCTCTTTCGGTTCGTCCACCCGCATACAGGCGCTCTATTTGATGGTATGTACACTGCTGCAGGATGATGTAAAGGCAGCGAAAGCAGCCCGCGAGGTTGCATCCGTACTTTCTTCCGATGATTGGTGCAGTACGCAAGAGACCGCATGGCTCCTGTTCTCGCTTTTACCCTATTACAAAAACCGCGATGCAGCCTCGTGCAGCTATACCGTTACGGCGAACGGCACGGCACGGCAGGGACAGCTTAAAAACGCCTCGATTATCGAAACCTTGCCTGCGGGAACGGCGGACAAACAGACCATCGAAGTAACGAACACCGGAAAAGCGATCCTCTACGGCGTTTTAACCGCAGAAGGTATGTCCATACCGGGAACGGAACAGCGCCAGAATGAAAATATCGACCTTGATGTTTCGTATTTCGATTCCGACGGATACATGATTTCTCCTGCCGATTTGAAGGTAGGGGATTCATTCGTCATAAAAATTCTTGTCGCGAACCAAACATCGAAGAAGATCGAAAATATCGCACTGACATTCCCCATCCCAACCTGTTGGGAAATCAGCAACGATCGGATAGCCTTGGACAGCAGCGACGGTTCGGATTCTTTTGCCTATCAGGACATCAGAGACGACGTCGTGTATACCTACTTTGATTTAGCGCGTAGGGATTCGGTAACCTACAAGTTCTATGCAACGGTTACCTATAAAGGAGAGTACTTTATACCGGCTATCCATGCGCAAGCGATGTACGATAATTCAATTAGAGCGGTATATCCGGGACGAAAGGTGTCCTTTTGAAAAGAGCACCTTTCACAAATATGGGGATGTCGAAAAAGTAACCAACTTTTGGGACATCCCCATAGCTCAAGGTATTGACCTATGATCTCTTTGGCGATCGATACAGGCGGTTGCATCGGTCATTGGAAGTTTATATACAATCGGCTTTTTACTTTTTGTAAGCCGAGAGCTTCTCCATTGCAACATCCAAAGAAGACCGCCTTCTTCTTTTTTCTTTTGTTTCTTTTACGGAGCCAACCAAAACTATTCTGTGTCTCGGTATTTTTAATATGTAAGTTTTGTACCAATAAGGTTGTGGTTTGGGAATCTTAATATTTACCGCTCCCTTTTTGATGAGGAATTCTTTATTTTTCCAATATAAAACGGCATGATCTTCATATAGTTCAAGCTGTGCTTCTTCCTCCTTGCTGCTCCAACATTTTGCAGCAATCCATGCCGGCAGCGACATAGCAATAGGAATTAAACCGAATATCACATAAACAGCATGCATGGGATGTTCTCTGAAATAAAGCGGTCCATCTTCCGGTCCTTTCTCAATACCGGAGAACACAAGAAATGCATAAAAAGTCAAAAGCCCAAGACTTACTCCGAATAACACCATAATATACAATACACCGGGTGAATATTTATTGCATTGAAATGTTATGCTTCTCATAATATACAGCTCCTTTTGCAACGCTTTATTCCATGACAAGCACTAACTATTGATACATCTCTTTAAGCGATACTAATATCACTTTTTTGTCCTGTAACGTATCAAACCATTTTGTATAACCTGACAGTGAAAACAAAAGATATGTTACAATGTCGTATGTCGGTGATATTACATTTGCTCGCCGTATCAACGTTTCATATATTCCCTTATCTATCTTTTCATTCTTAAATTTACACTCTCCTATGACCGCTTTTTTTTCCATTTCTGACAATGCAACCACATCAATATCCGCAGATTGTATGACTTTCTCTCCATTGCTATTCAAAACGGTTTCCGTTCCCCACCATGTACCAACAGCTGTAATAAAACAATTAAATTTTCCAAGAATTCCTTGTTTCAAGGTATAATATCTGCACATATCCTCAAATACTGTTCCCATAAAAGAATGTAAAATTGGTTTTACTGCTTTTTTATAATACAGTTCACCCTGTCCCATTTCTATTACACTGGTTGCCTTTGGAACAAATTCATACCAAAACTTAAACATGTGGTCTTTTAAAACGTACAGTGTCTTTTTCTTATTCTTTTCTTCTGTGATACATTTTTTCTTTTCTACCAACCCTACACTTATTAATTTTTCAATAGAATAGAGAATGGTCGGCTCTTTTTCATTTATTTTGTTAGCGATAACATTGATGGTATTTTTTCCTGATGCAATCTGCTCAATTATATTATTAACCACTGTGATGTCTGAAAATTCCTGTGTCAGAAGGTTTCTTGTTTCATCATATAAATATCCGTCTGTTCGAAAGAATAACCGTACAATATTTTCATCAAGATTTTTCTTAGGATCAATCATTGACAAATACTTTGCTACCCCGCCGGTGATTCCATAGCAGATTGCTTTGTCCTCATAAGAATACTTCGGTACGAACTGAGCTGCATCCAAATAGTCAAATGCTTCTAATTTTATTTGAGAATCCCGTCTTCCAAATAACGGGCTTTTTTCACTCAGCACCTTGTTTTCCATAAAACTTAATGCAGATCCGCACAGTATAATTTTTAAGTTTTTAGTCCGCCAAACGGTATCAATATACTTCTGCAATACTGAAAGCAGCGCTTCATCTTTTTCTGCCCAATACGGTAATTCATCTATTACCAGTAGCATTTTTTCATCTGACATATTTTGTGCAATAAAGTCAAACACAGCCTCGATTGTACGAAAGTTTATGTCTCCAATGCCTGCTAAAAATACATCCGTTACCTGTTTTGAAAATAATTCCAGATTTCTCTCTTTACCCACTTTAGTGGCTGTATAAAAAATTACCTTTTTATCTTTCACAAATTCCGAAATAAGGGTAGATTTGCCAATACGTCTGCGCCCGTATATAACAGTCATTCCTAGTCCGGGTTTTTGATAAAATTCATTTAGATACGATAATTCTTTTTCTCTTCCAATGAACATATTTACAGCCTCATCAATAGTTTTATTCAAATTGATTTTATTAAAATTGATTTGAATAAAACTGTATCATATTTCATTCTGTTTATCAAGTCAAATGTACTAAGTCAAATGTACTAAGGTAACATTAAACCATGTTTGAGGTGGAGTGATACAATAAAAGTACAGTGCCAAAATTGCCGAAAAAGAGAGGCGTGTAAAATAAAAGCCGTACAAACGGTACGACTTTTATTTACCCAAGTTTGCGGTGAGCAAACTTATATATTATATACACGTTCTTACTTCGTTGCGAACATGCGTAAAAAGTCAATCGAAAGTTGATACTTTTTTCTTGACTTTTTATGGAAGAAAAGGCAATGAAACGGTACGATGAGAACTTTAAAATTGAGGCATTGAAGCTGTCGGACGAGATCGGAGTGAAGAAAGCGTGCGAGCAGCTTAACGTGAACTACGGAAGGTTTATTTTCAGCCGCTAAAATAGCGCGGCTTAAAAACACTTCAAGTTTGCAATGCAAACTCGAAGTGTTTTTAAGCGGTACCATTTGTACCGCTTAAAATAAACCTTGGGATAATGCACGGATGGAAAGCTGGTTTGCGATGCTGAAAAAGGAAAAGATATATCAGCTTGATACGACAAAACTGACCGTGGAGGAAGTCAAGACAATCGTCTGGAGATACACGTTTGCCTATTACAACACCAAGCGTGTAACGACAGTAAATCCCAATGGCTTACCTCCACTGGTATATAGAAAAACAGCAGCTAAAAAAGGTGCTGCTTAAATACATTTGGGATGTTTAGGCACTACACTACTATTGACTATTCCACAATATCACCAATGCGGCAATAATGTTTCCCCGCGAGCGCTTTTTGCGGGATGTTGAAGTTCTCGGTTTTTTCTTTGCCGCAGTACCGGTACGGCTTTTCGATTTTGATTGAGTTTTTCCCGCCGTTTTTTTCGGCGCCGATTTTTTGCTTGTTTTTAATTTATCCTCTTTCTCGGGCATAGGTGAAAGCATAAAAACAGTGAGGGAGAATGTCAAGCATTTTCATAAATTCTTAATTATGAATTATGAATTAAATTACCGGATCTCGCCGCGTTCAACTGAGAACTTTCCTTCTTTCTTTTTTGCTTCTACCTTTATATCGCCGATGGGGTTCCACTCAACCGCAAAAGTTATTGTCGGACTGAATTCATAATATTTGCGGGCTCCTTCATTTTTTATCTGCGGTTTAATTTCGCAATTGAATTTTAATGTCCAGTCTTTAAGATAGTGAGTAAACCCTATGTCGAGCGATTGCAGTTTAAACCCCGACGCTTCTCGTTTCGATCTGTCCCAAAAATAAAATGAGTAAGCCAAATCGGTAAGTATATTGGTCTCGCCCGGAATAACCACCGGCAGATTCAATGCTTTTTGAAAATATCGGGCAATAACATCATTTCTACTCGATGAACCGAAAGAAAAATCCCAAAATTCATGAATATTAAAAATAATCTTAGGAGCAAACGTAAAATAACTGTCGGTGCTCCGGACTAAATTAAACTGTAATGTTGAAGATAGTCCCAACTGTATTTTAATGCGGTTTTTCCAAGCATAAATAGTAAGGGCATTCGACGTATTGGAAAACGAAAGGCCTAATGCAAAAGGAATAAACCGTTTTTCCGTACCGTCTAATATCCAGCCGCTCCCCGGCACAAGTTTTTGCGGTATTTCTCTGCTTTGGGTATAGAAGGCGGAAAAATATTTCCATCCTAAAGTGATATGCAGCCGTTCACTGCTCTTATCCTCAATATTATAAGTGTAGCTTTGAGTACTCCGTATATCATACGGAAGCGTCCATGTCAAATCCGTTTTTAAGGGTTCCCAAGCCCATTTTTTTGCTGTATTTTCTCTTTCAAATAACTTACCGGAAGCTGTAAATGTCCCATAAGGAAACGAAAGATTTAACGATGTACTATATGCCTGTAAAAGGGGCGGCAGGTTTATCGAAAAAGTGATTTTTTGCGTATACTTTTCTGCAAGCACAATACCGAATACCGCCGAGCCCGTATGAGTGGTGATAAACTCCTTGTTCCATTTTACCCTCTGCGTTTCCCATTTCGGGGCATCATGGGTGCCGGTAAACACATTTTTTGCCAACACTTCGGTGATGCTCCAGCCGAACGAGACCGGTTTAAATAAATCCGTATACACCAGCGGATTAACAGTTACCGAGTTTTCATTCTTTAAGGTATAAACATTAGCCTTGAAGTCGTTCAACTCTAAGACCGGCTTTCTGCTTGTATCCCGCGTCCATGGGTGCTGCTGATAGTTACCCGAAAAGACAAGATTGCTCGAAAGAGAAATAAGATTTTGTGAATATGAAAATGAACCTCGTAAACCGGCATTCCCCTTCAATTGGTAATACCGCGATTCATAGTCTTGCCATTTTATGTCTTTGGGAGCATTCCACTGCTCATTAGCAAAGGTTGTTTCCTGTAAAGCGGAAAAATCACCCGTATAGTTCAGCGAATATGTAATACTGTGATCAAATTCTTTACCGTACAGCGGTTTAAATACCGGAATAAAAGTATCTAAAAATTCCCGTTTTTCCGTTTTTTGACTTTCCGATTGTTTAGGCTCTCCTAGGCCTTCTTCCGATGAATTGGGCGGTGTGTTATCCTGCGTAATAAACGGATGAGGAATTCCTTCCACATCGGGAATTTTTTCCGCTTTTTTTTCCGCAAACATCGTATTGGAAAGAATTGTACCCGCAATTGAAATTTTTCCTTCCGGCTTAAAAAGCCGCGGATAAAAAAACTCTCTCTGCGGTGCATGCAATCCTTCAACAGGATCGATAGGGCGTGTTTGTTTGGAAGAAAAATCTACTGCCAGCGATGCGGTATCAAGATTAAACGAAGTAATCCACGGATTAAGGCCTTTCAATGACGGCCGTATGGAACCGTCGATTTTCCAAGAATAGGAAGTCTCACGTCCGATATCGGCTCCTTTCGACAATTTGTCCCTATTCAAAAGATAACTAAACCAATTCATATCTTCCGACCGGTCAAAAAAATCTTTTTTAAAATAAGGGTCGGAAATAAAGGGCATATTTATCGAAAATTGAAACGGTGCTTGGGAGATACCGAAATTGATATGAGCTCTATACCGGAACGGCACGGATATTCCATAAAGAAAACTCTTGTTATAATGCCGTTGTCCGTCACTACCATACGTTATATGCGAAATACCGTCGATCCCGGTATTTTTAAGAGGAAAAAGCGTCCGCGAAAAACCTAACAAGAGTGAGAAATCGAGCTGTCTAATCAGTGTATTTTTCGGCACTACCTTTCCGTCAATTCCGACTAAGCCTCCAAGCTGTGAATACGTATCTGCGAGTAATTTGATATATGAGGAGCCCGCATCGGTGTCATCTTCGTTCAAATTTTTAAAAAACAAACCGTTCCGTTCCTGTTTTTTCAGCCGATCGCTTTTCATAAAATTGGAGAATGAACCGGATGTTTTGGAGTCGGTAGTGAGCGGTTTACGTCCGAAAAGATACGTTGTCGTTTGAAGAAAATATCCTTCGCGGTTACGGAAACCGAACACAGGATGGAAAATCATTTCATCGGCTGGGTAATAAAAAAACGGCAGATAGAATATCGGTACAATTCCAATGGAAAAATAACCGTTAGCAAAGGCAAGTTCATTTCCGGGCAGCATCCAAATCCTGCTTGCACGGATAGACCACAGCGGTTCATCGTCGGGATCGGTATTGGTGCTAAGTGCGGCGTTTTTAAATCCGGTTGCACCGCTTGCATCCCGCCCCACTGTCGCAGATTGAATGGTAAAAGGATTGCTTCCTCTTTTCCGCGGGGCTTGTTTGATTGTCCCGTCAAGAAATATTCCTTCCATCTCGTCGATATTGAATAACAGTAATTCTCCGGTGAATTCTTCTGCCTCCTCGGAACCGCCGGTTTTTCTGCTGTACCGGACATTTCCTTCGGCCTCAATCATGTTTTCGGAGCGGTTATACACCAATGTATCCGCTTCAATCGTAGAAACGGATGAACCGTCTTTTACCGAAAGCGAAACACCGCCGGTGAACATAATAATATCGTCTTTTTTTGCTTCGACAGCTTTTTGCGCCTCTTCCGTCGTTACCTCTAACGGTTGAGCTTCGGCATTAGCGGCAGCATCCGACGGTGCGCTATTCTGCGGCGTTTCACCTTCACCGCTCTCCCGAACAACACCTGCCGCCGATTCCTGCTCACTCTCCGCGGTGTTTTCCGTCTTCGGCGTATCTGATGTTTCGGCTGTCTTCGGCGTTTTAGCCGCCTCTTCCGTCTCCGGCATATCTGCCGCTGCTGCCGTTTCTTTTTTGGTCTCTTGTTCCGTTTTTTTACCGTACTGAGCCTTGTTCTCTTTTTTAAACACCTCCATTATGCGGACGGAATTGATGGTAATAACCTTAGATTCTGTACTATTCTGCGCAAAAGAAGAGAGAATGAGTAAAAAAAGAAAAAAAACGGAGAAGGATACTTTTTTCATTGCATGGAATCTACACCGGTTTTCGCTGCTGCCGGTCAAGCATCTCCTTAATATAAAAGCCGGTGTAAGAATTTTTTACTTCGGCAACTTCTTCCGGCGTTCCTTCCGCAATAACGGTACCGCCACGGAAGCCCCCTTCAGGACCGAGATCGATAATATGATCGGCTTGCAGGATGACGTCGAGGTTATGTTCTATCATCAAGACGGTGTTTCCCTGATCTGCCAGCCGCTGAATAACTTCCATCAACTGCTTGACATCGGCAAAATGCAGTCCCGTTGTCGGCTCATCCAAAATATAAAGCGTCTTACCCGTCGACCTCTTGGAAAGTTCGTGCGCCAGTTTAACCCGCTGCGCTTCGCCGCCTGACAGGGTAAGCGCCGACTGTCCGAGCTTGATATAACCGAGCCCTACCGAAAGGAGAGTCTGCATTTTGCGGGCAATCTGCGGGATGGGGGCAAAAAACTCGGCGGCTTCTTCGATGGTCATATCAAGCACGTCGGCAATGTTTTTTCCCTTATACCGCACATCGAGCGTTTCCTTGTTAAACCGCTTGCCGCGGCATACATCGCAGGTGATATACACGTCGGGTAAAAAGTTCATTTCTATTGCGATAGCGCCGTCGCCCTGACAGTGCTCGCAGCGGCCGCCGCGCACATTAAACGAGAACCGACCCGGCTTATAGCCCCGCGCCTTCGATTCCGGTAAGTTGGCAAACAAGTCGCGGATAGCGGTAAAGACTTCTACATAGGTTACCGGATTTGAGCGGGGCGTTCTGCCGATGGGGCTCTGGTCGATATTGATAACCTTGTCGATATATTCAAGCCCTTTAATCCTTTTATATGCGCCCTCCGGCAGGCCGCTGCGCATCAGCGCGTTGGACACGGCGGGATACAGCACATCCGAAAGAAGCGTGGACTTTCCCGAACCGGAAACCCCGGTGATGCAGGTAAAGGCTCCGAGCGGAATGGAAACGGAAACATTCTTTAAATTGTGTTCGGTTACTCCCTGCACGGTTAAAAAGGAGCCGTTCCCCTTCCGCCGCTCTTTCGGTATTTCCATGCAGAGCGTTCCCGCAAGATATTGGCCGGTAAGGCTCTCCTTTACCTGCATCACCTCATCGGGCGTACCCGCCGCTACGACGGCGCCTCCGTGCACCCCTGCTCCCGGCCCCAAGTCTACGATATAATCGGCGACTCGGAGAGTTTGCTCGTCGTGTTCCACTACGATGAGCGTATTGCCGAGGTTGCGCAGGTACAGCAGGGTGTCGATAAGCCGTTGATTATCCCGCTGGTGCAGCCCGATGGACGGTTCGTCGAGGATGTACAGCACCCCGATTAAGCTGGAACCGATTTGGGTTGCAAGCCGTATCCGCTGAGACTCCCCGCCGGACAGCGTCGCCGCCTTGCGTTCGAGGGTAATGTAGTCAAGTCCCACGTTTTTCATAAACTGCAGGCGGGATGTTATCTCCTTCAAAATCTGATGTGCGATGGTTTTTTCCGTTGCGGTCAGTTTGAGTTTTTCAAAAAACGTAATCGAATCGCCGACGGAGAGGCTGCTCAGCTCGTAAATGTTTTTACCGCCGACGGTAACGGCTAAGGCCTCCGGCTTCAAGCGTTTTCCGCCGCAGTGTTCGCAGGTTGTTACCGCCATGTATTTTTCAAAGTTTTCCCGCTGAGCTGCGGAAAACGCTTCGTTATAGCGGCGCTGCATATCCGTATAAATTCCGAGCCACGGACGGCGGTACTTAGACTTACCGGTTCCGTCCTGCCGTTCATAGACAAATTCAATCGGTTCGGCGCCGGAACCTTCCATAATGATCTTGAGTTCTTTTTTTGACAGCTCTTTTACGGGTGTGTCAAGCGAAAAGCCGAAATGATGGGCGAGCGCCTCAAAACGGGCGCGGTTCCATGCGGAATCGGGATTATAGGGCAAGAAAGCCCCTTCGTTAAAGGATAGCGAGGTATCGGGCACCATCAGCTTAAAATCAAAATGCTGCTTATGCCCCAAACCGGTACACTCCGGGCATGCGCCGTAGGGATTGTTAAACGAAAAGAGGCGCGGCTGCAAATCCGGCATCGAAATACCGCAATCGGGGCAGGCATTTTTTTGCGAAAAGAATACCTCGGTTACCGGGTCGTTTGCAGTCTTTTGCCGCAGCGCGATCAATGTTCCGCCGGAACTTTCAAGCGCCGTCTCTACCGATTCCGAAAGCCGTTTGCGTACATCGGCGGACAGCTGAATACGGTCGACGACAATCTCTATCGTGTGTTTTTTCTGTTTATCGAGCTTAACGCCTTCTTCCAGATTAACCGTCAGTCCGTCGATGCGCGCCCGGAGAAAGCCTGCCTTTTGGGCATCTTCGATAATTTTTTGGTGCTCACCCTTCTTGCCTTTAATAATCGGCGCGAGGATCTGAACGCGGGTATGCTCTTCCCAGCTCATAATCGCATCGATAATTTGATCGACCGTCTGCTCCTGAATTTCCTTCCCGCACTGCGGACAATGCGGGTGCCCCGTCCGCGCATACAAAAGCCGGTAGTAGTCGTAAATTTCGGTTACCGTGCCGACCGTCGAGCGCGGATTACGGTGCGTAGTCTTTTGTTCTATAGAAATAGCCGGGGATAGCCCTTCGATATAATCAACATCAGGCTTATCCATACGGTCTAAAAACTGCCGCGCATACGCCGAAAGGGATTCCACATACCGCCGCTGCCCCTCGGCAAAGATAGTATCAAAGGCAAGGGAACTTTTTCCGGAACCGGAAAGCCCCGACACCACGATGAGCTTGTCGCGGGGCAGCTCTACGTCGATATTTTTCAGATTATGTTCGCGCGCGCCTTTAACAATCAGTTTATTCAGGTGCGCAATATTCCGTGTTTCTTTTTCTTGCATAATTGAGAACCTCTAATTGAGCACCTCTCGAAACCTCAGTTTTAAGAGGTGTTCATTAGATTTATTTGCGAGTTTTTAGAGATGCTTAAAGATTAAACTAAGAATCTTCGCTTACTTCGCTTTGCCCTGATTCGCAACGGCGTTGATTTTCGCATTGATTTTTTCTTGATCGCCTAAATAGGCCTTGCTCACTACGTTAAAATGGGTATCGAAGTCGTAGACAAGGGGAACGCCCGTCGGCAGGTTCACTTGGATAATCTCTTCATCGCTCAGGTGTTCAAAGTATTTAATAAGCGCGCGCAGCGAATTACCGTGTGCCGCAATCAGCACCCGCTTTCCCGCAAGCATATCTTTTTTAATCGTCGATTCAAAATACGGAATAGCCCGCGCAATCGTATCTTTGAGGCTTTCGGTTCGCGGCAGTTCAGCCTTATCGATGCCGCGGTAAGGAGTTTGCAGATACGGACAGCGCGCATCGTCTTCGGAGAGAACAGGCGGCGCAATATCGAAGGAACGGCGCCAAATCTTTACCTGTGCCTCCCCGTATTTTTCAGCCGTTTCCGCCTTGTTTAAGCCCTGCAAGTCCCCGTAATGCCGCTCATTCAGTTTCCATGTTTTAACGACGGGAAGCCAGTTGCGGTCAAGCTCGTCCAATACAAATTGCAGCGTATGGATTGCCCGCTTTAAGTATGAGGTGTAGCAGATATCAAAGTCAAAACCGGCGGCAGCAAGTGCTCTACCTCCCTCTTTTGCTTCTTCTACACCCTTTTCCGATAATTCAACATCAGTCCAACCGGTAAACAGGTTCAACTTGTTCCATTCGCTCTCGCCATGCCGTATAAGCACTAATTTCATTTTATCTTACACTCCCTTAGGAAACTCCGATTATCCGCAAACAGGGTTTCATCGGGATTCCCTTATAAAAAAACGGTAATCCATCTCCGAAAATATCGGATATTCTTTTTCTCTTTTAATCAGCCGATCGGTACCGACCGTTCCCGAACCGAGCGAATCATACACATCGGTAAAAGCATTAAGATGCTCCTCGCACTGTGCGGCGGCATATTCTGCAGAAGTTTGGGCATCCGTCATCAGCGGCCAATCCGTCGACTGCGCAAGCAGCAGCTCTTTTGCGGCCATATTCAGCGTCCGCTCTTTAAGGCCTTGATCATCGGGGAAACGCCCTGCAAGGTCGATCATCCGTTCGGTGGCCTTTTGAATACGCGGAAACATCCAATCGTTGGAACTGTTAATCAGCTCATCCGCATACCCGCTCGGTAAATTGGAAGCATAAAAAGGACTAATGCTCTGTATCCGCCGCACTCTTTTAAGATATTCGGACGGTAACGCACAATGCATATCGTGCAGCTGCGCAAGGTTACGGAAAACCGATTCCAACCAGTATATTCCTTCCATCCACGTTTTTCCGAGGAACCGGAGCGGCAGTACGGAAACCGAACACAGCGGATCGGCATCGAGCAGTTCTGCAGCCTCAGTTAATACTGCGTTCCGGTTTGCCACAAACCGTTCCGCATCCCTTTCCGCCTGCATTGCCCCCGCATGTTCGTCATAGAGGCTGCCGGATCGCCGGGAGTAACAAAGACCGGTGGTGCGCCGTCCTTTCTTCACATCGAACAGCGTAGAAAGCGCCTCACCATCCAGTTCAAACCCGACGTCTTTATCCGTATCGAGGTAGTCGGGGTGCAGATAAAAACCGGTTTCGGGATGCGCAATATCGGCGCACGCAGTGCTGTCCTTGCCAAAAAAAGAAAACCCGCTCTCTCCCATTGCCGCAGAAAAGATTCCGTTTACCGGCGGCCTATCCGCAAATAAAAAGCTCTGAGTTTCCAATACGGTATAGTCGATGCCGTAAGACTTGATGATACGGTCTACACCTGCGTCATAGCCCATTAAGGGAAGCCAAAAGCCGAAAGGTGTTGTTGCAAAGTTCTCCCGAAAACTACTCAGTCCCTGTTCAATCTGGGCGGTTAGCGCCTCAGGCATATCCTGATAAAACGGAAAAAAACACGGCGTTGCCGACGTTGCGAGAAGTTCAATGCAATCCTTGGCGGCAAAGGAATTTATCCTGCTTAAAATATCTTTTTTATAACGGACGTTAAAGTCCTCTCGGTTAAGCGTAAAAAACTCAAGTGCGTGCCGTATCAGAGCTTCCCGCGGTGCGCCGGCCGCCCGTTTCAGTTCCTGCCGTGCAAATGCAATTTGCCGACCCAAATACGCACCGTACCGTTCTCGGCAAAAGGAGGAGTTAAGCATTTCGCACAAAAGCGGAGAAATAACCAGTGCACACTTAAACGGAACGGTATCCGCATCCAAGCGCTCGCACATCCGCAAAAACGGTAAAAAACCGTATGACAGCAATTCATAGAACTGTGCCGCCTCAAGAGGTTCATCCCCATCCGCATGAGGAATATAGGGCACATGAGCATGAAAAATAAAAAGCAACGTCTTTTTAACCATCGGGCACCTCGAATATACGATTCTTCGAACTCGTGGCATTACTGAAACAAAAGTGTTCAGCAGGTTTTCTATCTAAAAGCCTGCCGGTAATGCCGAAAGTGGGACTTTTTCAAAGCAGCCAATCCCGATAAACTGATTATTTTATTCACCGCGTTTTGAGCGATACAAAGCCGCTGCGGAATATTTTTCCGCTGCATGCCGACAATATGCGATTGTGCGAGTACCTGTTCGCGGCCGTTCGTAAAATGAGCCATTAAATCGATGCGGTGCAAGTATTCATCAAAAGAAACATGCACATAGTGCCTGCGATCTTCCTTAGGCACTTCTATATCAAAAAAATCCAGCGATTTTGCCGTATCACCGGGGTCAAGCGAATGCACCCGCAGTGAAAAAAACGAAAAATCTTTTGATTCCGTTAGTTCGGTAAACAGCCGGCGATGAAAATCCCAAAAAACAAAGAACCAAAGCGGATTCTTTACAACAACCCGTACCTCGGTCATGTTATAGCTTGTAGCCTCGTGAGGTTTTGCAGATATCCTACTCGAATCGCTGCCGTCTTCATCGCTCTCCGCCCCATCATCCAGGTCGAGCAGCTCACCGATTAAAAGGTGCCTCGTCAAGTCCGACGACAGAAAAAGCCCGTATTGGTCGGCCAGCGTAAACAGCGCATCAGTCGAGAGTGTCTGCAAATAGGATCTGGTAAATTTCACCGTGTTACCCATTGCCGCATCATCTAAAATATTCATCGTTATGTCAAGACTCAAGCAGGCATGTATTTCTTACACCAAAAACCTTATTTCTCTTTCACGCGAGCTTACTGTTTCGGGTGATTAGCATAGCGACATCAGCGTCTCGACGATTCCATTAAAATCAACCGAAACCCGCTATTTCGTGAATGTTCCTTGATTTTTTTGAGGTTTCCTCTTGTCATTTTTATAAAAATAGAACATAGTAACACAATGCTAGTACTGTGTTCTCGCTATCGGAACCATCATATTTTTACCTCTAAAAAAGCTGTAAAGGTCTTGACACGCCGAAATACGTCTCACAGTCTCACAGTCTCACAGTCTCACAGTCTCTGTGCAAATATAGGTCTCTCTTTTTTACACGCATTCATCATCGATTTTTCTCATCAGTATGCACGCAAAGAAGGGTACAATTTTCTATCAAATCCCTTCTTAACAGCTACTGTGCAGTATATATGCACTCCCCCTTATCCTAAAACCGGAGGAACGCATGCGTAAACTTTACACCAGTACAATCGGAATTTTTTTAACCTTTTTGTTTATATCCTGTACGCAGTTTACCGCCGATATAGAAGACTATTTGAGTTATTGGTCAACGGAAGTTGCCTCTACCAATTTTACAATCGATACACCATATACAAGAGTGGGAGAGATGCCGTATGTATCGTCGGCGGAAGATGTAATAGTTACGATTAAACTGCGAAATCCCAAAAAACTGACCCTCAAGATGCCGACATCCTCCAATAATGTTATCCGTTTTCCGGGGCTGTCTACTCAACCTCAGTACGGTACAGCAAAAGACTATACCCTCACGCAAACGACAAGCAATAAACTCACCCTCACATATAAGAAAGATTTTTTACAAGCGCACGAATGGGGTTCAGGCGATATCGGAGCCGAGATTACCTTCATTGCTGATGACAATAGAGTCTTTGACAAGCGATTCAGTATGAACTTCAAAGTGAATACGCCGCCTCCAAAACCCGACTTTATCGTTGCAAAGACAACCGGCACGCCTTCGTATTATGTGCTTTGTATTACGGTGCCGAAGACTGATATGCAGGAGACAATAGCGGGGGGATTGTTGCATAAGGATATTAAGCGTATCGACATAAACGGGACACCCTATTCGTTTTCAGTAAACGAGACAGAAAAGAAATTTGTAAAACCTGAAGCTGATGCCTTTATTACGCTTTCCGATGTAACAAAGCTCTCTGAACCTGATGCCGATGAGGTTCCTGCAGACGGATGGGTTCTATACTATAAAACCGATGCGGAAGTGAAAGACGGGGCTGCAAAAAAAGACTACACGATTACACTTGCAGATGAAAAGGGCTTGGTTTCCGCAGCCTTGAATGCAAGTACAAAGCCCAATAGACCTGCTCCCGTTCACATCAGTCTCGTAAAGGGAATTTGTACGGCAGATGTAAACAACGACAATACCGAAACAACTCCTCATACTATAGCTGTAGGCGGCCAAAACAAACCTGCAACACTACGCCTTACCAGTGCTACAGCGAATGCAACTATTTATTATACTCTAACGGAAACCTCCGCAGGAAGCACAGCAAGTCCGTCTAACGGAAGCGGCGCCGGAAGCGGATTTGATATCTCTTTACCCATTCAAACAGGAAAAACCGAAGCGAAGTATACGCTTACCGCATGGGCGGAAGCAGACGGTTTTGAAACGGGTACTACCCGTACCGTTTATTATAAAATTATCGCGCAAAGTACCGATACGGCTTTAAACGAACTGAAGTTAACGGAAGGCACTGTCAATTATTCAGCCTCCCTTATTGCAGGCAGTGATTCTGCTTATATCTGCAAGATTCTATTTACGGGAGTGGCAAGAACCTTGAATCTTACAGCAAAAACGGCGAACGATCAGTCAAAAATAACCGCTGTAACGGTAAACGGCACCACCCCCGCAGGCTTTGTAGCCGCTAACACGGTAACGCTTGTAAATGCCGTAACATTGCCTGATAGCCTACCTGCACAAGCAGTGGTAAAAATTACCGTAACGGGAGAGGACACGAGTGCAACGAAAGAGTATACGCTTACGGTTACAGCTATCGACCCACCGGTACTCAATAGCTTAGCTTTTTCCTCCGGCGGTACACCGGTGCAGTTTAGCAATGCAGCGGACACTGGAAACGAAGCCTTTAGCACAAATACTCTTGAATATTATATTTTTGCGGCACAGCTTAGTCCAAGCTCTCTGAGCTTTACTGCCACACCTGAAGCCGATGCAGCGGTTACGGTAAAAGTAAACGGTAGCGACCATACGGGAACAACGGTAACGCTTCCCACCGTAGGAGGAGAAACACTCGTAACCTTTACCGTAGAAAAGGCAGGGTTGCAAAATGAATACAAGGTACACATTAAACGAAAGGCTTATACGGTAACCCTGATGGCAAAAAGTTCCGACGACGAATCGGCAGCAGGCGGCGGTACAATCAACGTAACAAACGCAGTGGGAACAGGAGGCATAAGCTCTGTAAGCAACAACAATTCGGCTGAAGTTACCGTAAAAGCTGAAATCGGAGCAACAATCACGGCAACCGCAACCCCTAATACGGGTTACACGTTTATGAAATGGAGCGGCATAAGTGTTACATCACCAACCAATGTTAACCTTTCTTATGTAGTTGGAAGTAATGCTGAAATAAAGGCGGAATTTCAGTCTCCCAATATCTATGTCCGCGGAACAAACGGCGATTGGTATAGCAATACTACCAACGTACCGGGAGGGGCAGCCGAGGGCAATGACGATACGGGAACCGGTTCAAAGCAAAAACCGTATAAAACCGTTTCCAAAGCCTTGAGCCAATGTACAGAAACAGGCACACCATATACTATCTTTGTAGACGGAACAATTAACGAAACTGTTACACTCAATATTCCAAGCGGCAAAACGGTTACGATAGAATCGTTACGGAAGGATACGCCTGCGGTAATAGAGGAAAAACGAGTATCCCCCAGCGCTTATCAGTATCTTCTTACAACGGCGGGAACGCTTACCCTCGATTCCGTTATCTTAAAAGCGAATAAAACGGGTACTCATACACCTGACGCTAGCACATTTATTTGCGGCATACAACAAAACGGCGGAGCGGTAACCGTTAAAGGCGAAAGGACAGAAATTAAAAACTTTGCCCATGCCGTGGAGATTAAGAGCGGAACTTTTACCATGGAGAACGGTTCAATCTGCAATAATTATGTAAACGGCGGAAGCTCCGGCGTAGAGATAGGAGGGGGCGGGACATTTATCTTAAAAGGCGGCTCTATAAAAGTTAATGAGGCGACCAGCATGGCAGGCGTGTATGTAAAAGGTTCCAGCGAAAGCAGTAAAGGAACATTTAAAATGGAAAGCGGTGAAATATCGGGTAATAAAGCAAAATGCTTGGGAGGCGGTATTTATGTCGGCGAATACGGAGTCGCAGATATTTCAGGCGGAACAATAAAAGCCAACCATGCGGCGCAAAGCACCTATAAAAATCCCGCCGAAGATGTCGGCGGCGGCGGTATCTATGTAGAAAAAGGTACCGTTAATTTTACGGGCGGCACTATAGAGGGAAACATTATCCACGAAGTGGAAAAAAACTGCGGAGCCGGGGTCTTTATCGGTAAAAAGGGAACATTCAATATGTCGGGCGGCTCCATTAAGGATTGTACAACCGAAACATCTGCTTTTAGGCCGAGCCGAGGCGTCGGCGTGTATGTATCCGGCGGTAGTACGCCTAACACAGAAGGCACATTCAAGATGACAGGCGGTACAATCGAAAATTGCAAACCCCTTGCGGGTCATACAGGAGCCGGCGGCGCTGTGTATGTGGGCCAGTATGGAAAGTTTAGTATGAGCGGAAATGTAAACATCAGCACCAATGAAACGGATACGGGTAAAAACGACATATACCTTGCAACTGGGAAAAAAATCACCATTGCCGGAAAGCTCGATCGTAATTATCACGTTGCCCGTATAACGCCTGAAAGCTATCCTGCATCATCTTCTTCTAACACACAGGTATTAGAAAATCCGACAGGTAACACTACAAACGTAGCCGAAAACCATTTTAAATTTACTGTAACACGCGACTCAAATACAAATAAGGCTTACTGTGTAAATGAAGCAGGTCTTATACGGCAGCAGGTAGATACTACTCCTGATGACGTAAGCTTCCAAAACTGGGGGAAATTAAAAGCCGCAATCGAAAACGCAAGCAATGGTGATGTCATTTATATTAGAAACAATTGCCAAGCCTTGAATGATTCCGATACAATTACAGTAACCAAAACGATAACCCTTATAGGATTAACAGTGAATCAAGTTAATCTTAACGGCAATAGAAAATGTAGAATCTTTAAAATTACAAATGGGGGAAATTTTACCATTAAAAATGTGACGTTAGAAGGGGGAGATGCTCAAAACGATGGCGGAAACGGCGGCGGCGGCATATTGTTGGCGAGCGGAGGAACCAAATCGCTTACGCTGGAAAATGTTACTATTAGCGCTTGTTATAATTCTAAGAACGGTTTGTGCCACGGAGTCGGAATTGCTATATACGACGGAACCGTTACGATGAAGGACAAAGCTACTATATCAGGCTGCGAAACTCTCGTTCATAACCGTTTTGGAGGAGGGGTCTATATCGGTTCAGGAGGTGTCCTCAATATAGACGGGTCTGCGGGCTCAACATATGAGACTGAACCTAATATCAGTAGCTGTAAAGCGTATAAGGGCGGCGGCGTTTATATTGCAAATGGCGGAAAACTTAACTTAATAAAAGGACGTATTTTGGGAAATAGAGCCAAAGGTAGTACGGGAGAAGGGTACGCTGTATACAACGAAAATACCACTTCGAACTCATTTAACTGGTTGGGAGGCGCGATTAAATACCATTATGTCGGTTCGGGTGGCTCTGTAATTGAAGGACCGTGCAATAACCCTAACCATTTTGTTGCAGACTAACCCTATAGGGTACAGCAACCACTGTCGGCAGCCGCCTTGTCGCTCAAGGCGGCGCGCAGTATGCAGGGGCTTTTTGGATAAACCCTTGCTTTCATTACATCCATCAACGGACAGGGCGATCAAGCGGAAGT
Organism: Treponema vincentii F0403; assembly: GCF_000412995.1. Taxonomy (NCBI): domain Bacteria; kingdom Pseudomonadati; phylum Spirochaetota; class Spirochaetia; order Treponematales; family Treponemataceae; genus Treponema; species Treponema vincentii. The sequence goes on from NZ_KE332512.1 coordinate 734,874, forward strand.
AGAGATTCTATAATAACCTTTGTATCCTCTGCATCTTTAGCGGTTGAATACCCCCTCAACGCCACACCGCTATACATTTTTGACGAGGAGGTTGCGCCTTTTAGATATATACTATAGTATAGAACACCATCATACCACTGCACATATCAAAGATGAGCAAAAAAATGAATATAATCGATTTTATTTACAACATTGTTAAGGGACTCAATTTACCTACAACTATTTTAATATCCTTTGCGTTAATATTGATAAGCGGTTTCTTAGTAACCAGATTCACAAAAAAACTCCAGCTGCCGAAAGTAAGCGGTTATATTCTGGCAGGAATTTTAATCGGCCCGAGCGGATTACATTTAATTCATCGGGATTTTATCGCTAACTTAGATGTTATCTCGGTTATCGCACTCAGCTTTATCGCCTTTGATATGGGACGGTACTTTAAGCGCAGTGACGGGAAAAAAGAAATCGAAAATGTCGTATTCATTACGCTCTGCGAATCGCTGCTGGCGGGATGCCTCGTTACTATTGTTATGCTCTCCGTCTTTAAAATGAGGCTTTCGTTTTCACTCTTGCTCGGAGCGATTGCAACGGCTACGGCTCCTGCAAGCACTATCATGACTATAAAAGAATACAACGGCAAGGGGCCGTTTGTCGATCTGCTTTTGCGTATTACCGCGTTTGACGATGTCGTATGTCTTTTTGTGTTCAGTATTATGGTTGCCGTTGTCAATGCACAGGAAAGCGACGTATTTAATATCATGAGTATTGCGGAGCCGATTGCCCTCAATGCCGCAATGTTGATTTTAGGCTTTTTTACCGCCCTGTGCATGGAATTTTTAATTACGGAAAAACGGAGCTTTGATAACAGACTGATCTTGGCTGTTGCGTTTCTCTTTTTGATTTCCGGTATTTGTTCTTATTTTGATGTAAGCCCGCTGCTTGCCTGTATGGTCTGCGGTGCCGTGTATTATAATCGAACAAATGATAAAACCTTGTTCGACCAGATGAATAATTTTTCCCCGCCGGTGATGAGCAGCTTTTTTATTATTTCCGGTATGAATATGGATCTAAGCATTATCGTAACGGCAGGAATTATCGGCGTTGCGTATTTCTTTATCAGAATAATCGGAAAATATATCGGCGCATACACATCGTGCAAAATACTGTCGATCGATAAAAAAATAACCGACAATATGGGTTTTGCCCTAATGCCGCAAGCAGGTGTCGCCATCGGACTTGCCTTTATGGGTAAGGCGATGCTGCCGGAAAAAGACGGCTTAATCCTATTCAATATCATTTTGGCCTCTTCGGTTTTATATGAATTGATGGGGCCGGTAACCGCAAAGATAGCGCTGATACGGTCGGGAGCAATCAACCCTGAAAGCTTTAAAAAACCGATAAAATAAACTGCGCAAAATACCGTGTTGTATATTCACCGCCCCTCTTGTATACTACTATTTAATATTGGATGAGGGAGTAAGTATAATGAAAAAAGCCGGTATTGTTTTAATGATCATAGCCTTGACAGCCGTTATCGGCGGCTGCGGTAAAGGTGCGGGTTCAACTGATGCAAAGCAAAAAGCGTATATTGCAAAGCTGCAGGAACAAACGCAGAGCAAGTACGACGATCCGAAGCTCTCGGATTTTGAAAAGCAGTTTTTGCCGCAGTATGCGATAGAAACACCCGAACCCGAACAAGAAGCAAAGATACCGGCTTTTAAGGCTCCGGCGCCGCAGACGTCTGCAAAAGACGCATCGGTTATTCCCGGAGTACGGGCGCTAACGGCATACCAAACCGCCTATACGCCCCGATTAATGGAAACCGGCGCTCAACCTAAGGATGCCGGCGGAGACGGAAGTTCCGGCAATGCCGATTCCCCCTCGGATGCACGGCAAGGCGCGGAAACTATCGACCTTCCGCAAGGCGGGGCGCTTACGGTTGCCGATTGGGGACCGAAAGGCAAGATTCCCGCTGCGGTAACCGCCCCTTCGTTGTATGTCGTGTTCTCGCTGCCGGTTAAGGCGATCGCTGCTCTGGAAAAACCGGCAGCGGAGTCGTCCTGCTTATCGATCAGCCCCGCCGTAAAGGGAGTATTCCGCTGGTACGGCTCGCGTTACCTTGCCTTTGAGCCGGAGGAAAGTCTTAAACCCGGACAGGAATACACGATGACGGTTAAAGACGAAGTACAGGCGCTCAACGGTAAAAAAATCGAAGGCAGAAAGCAATTTAAGATTACCAGCGAAACGCTGCGGATAACGTACATGCAGCCCGGCTATACGCTGCGGAAAAACTCCGACCGGTGGATACCGATCGACACCGACAACCTCATCCCGGAAGCGGCAAACGATGTACAGCTCAGCTTCAATTATCCGGTACGCCCCGAAGACCTGTCTTCCATCCTCTCCGTATCGGTGCAGGAAGCGGGAAAACAAGCCGTTCCCTACCGCTACACCCTCTCCCGCATCGAAGGGGAAAACGACTTCAACGTATTGGTTACAATCGGCGAAAAAATTCCCTTTAACGCAACGGTTACCGTCGCGGCAAAACGGCCGGACGGCTCTCTTACAAGCGTGCGATACCATACTCTCAAACCGTTTACCGCACGGGGAGCGGCGGCTTATCATAACGACTACGGATACACAAACCCGATAAGGATCGGTTTTTCACATCCGGTAGATACAAAGACCGTACTCAATAATATTTCCATAAATCCGCCGCTCGCATTCGATGAAAAGAACATCGAGGTGCTCAATTCGGCATACAATCCGGCCGTGCTGATTCACAGCTTGCCGGTGTCTCCTCAAGAAAAATACACCGTTACCGTGCAAAACGGCATAAAAGACATATACGGCAGAGCCATCGCTTCCGCCGCTTCCTATACGGTTACCATTCCCGACGCACCGAGCTTTGTGCAGTACAACGATTCGGGGCATCTGATGCTGGAAGCGGCGTATCCGCATAAATACCTGTTTGAATATCAAAACATCCTGTCTCCGTCGGACTACGCAGTCGCAAAAACCGATAATCCGCTTAATCTTCTTGTTTGGGGAGAAGCGTACGACAGTTCAAAGGCAAAGACCTTAGACGTCTCCGTGCGGAACAAACGGCAGTTTGAACTTGCCGACCTCGATCCTTACCTTGAAAACGGCAAGGGCTTTGTCCGCATCGATACGGCGGTAACGCTGCCACCCTATTCGCAGCGGGACAAAAAACCGCATGTAAGCCGCAGAACGTCAACCGTTCAGGTAACCGATCTCGGCATTACCGTCCGCGCCGCGCTGAATAAAACCGTCGTGATGGTTTCCAAGCTTTCCACCGGAGAGCCGGTGGAAGGAGCTTCCGTGTATCTTTACGATGCAAAAACCGATAAAGCCGATACGGCTGTCAGCCCCGAAGAAGGTGCGCAAAATCCTTTTGCATCCGGCACCACCGATAAAGAAGGGCTTGCCGTCCTTCCTTACGGCAGCAAAAGCATCCGCTTTTTCCGCAATGCGGAAAGTTACACCGCCGTGTTCGTAGAAAAAGACGGAGACCGCGCAGTGTTCTATCCGCACACCCACAGCCCGTGGCGGTTCGATGTTTCCGCAGCGTATTATCCGCAGGAGGTAGCGGAAACCCGGCAGCGGACATTTCTCTTTTCCGACAGAGGCCTCTACAAGCCCGGAGAAACAGTTTCGTTCAGAGGCATCGACCGCACGCAAACGTTCAGTACCTTCACGCCTTACGAGGGGGACTACACCGTGACGCTCTCAGGCTATTCATGGGAAGGAGATGACGTCGAAGTTGCGATGCAGGGAGGTACGTGCACCGGTTCGGGCAGTTTCTGGGGGTCATTCGATTTGCCGGATGATTTGGCGCCCGGCTCCTACAGCCTTACCTACCGGCGGGCGGACGATACAAACAGCGAACCGCAGGAATGCCTTATCACCGTCGCTTATTTTGAAAAACTGAAATTCCAAGCGGAAGTCGCTCTGCCGCAGCAGCCGCTCATTATGGGAGATACGATTACGGCGGCGGTATCGGCCTCGTACCTTTCCGGCGGAGGGCTCGGTAGGGCTTCCTATAGCGGAAGCTGGATGCGTCAAGGCACCTCTTTCCGGCCGCAGAATCCGGCATTAAAAGGCTACCGATTCGGAGTGGAAGGCTACGGCATCGATCACGTTTCATCGTTCTCGGGAACTCTGTCGAATGCCGGCACGGCGGAACTTTCCTGTCAAGCCGCCGCTACGGAAGGCATTGTCGGCCTGCCTTATCGATACACTGCCGAAGCTTCGATAACCGACGTAAGCAATCAGCAAATTTCCGCACGGGATGCCGTTACGGTACATCCGGCGGCGTTCTATGTCGGGCTTGCGCGGCCTGAAAACCTCACCGGCTTTGCGCAAAAGGGGCAGAAGCTCACCTTCCCGTTCATCCTCGCTTCTCTCGAAGGCAATCCGCTTACCGACACAAAGCTCGCCGCGGGAGATTTTACCGTTGAGCTGATCCGGGAAAACTGGAAGCCCGTGCAGGAACGCGGTGCGGGCGGAAGCATTTATTCAAACTACGAAAAAGAGAATATCACCGAGCATACGGCAACCGTAAAACCCGCGGCGAAGGGAACGGTGCAGCTGACGCCGAAAAATGCCGGTTCATATATTTTGAGCATGAGCGGTACCGATACCGCGGGGCGGAAGTTCAAAACCGATTACCGCTTCTATGTTACCGGATCGGGAGCGAGCTTTTGGGATCGGGATTATGAAGACGCCGTGCGCCTTACCCCCGATCAATCGCTGTATAATCCCGGCGACACCGCCCGTATTTTAATGGAAAGTCCGCTCCCTGCGGGAAGATACCTCATCACGGTGGAACGGGAAGGTATCTTTACGGAAGAAATTAGGGAACTCGGCGGGAATACGCAGGTACTGGAAATTCCTGTTGCGGGCAACTATGTCCCCGTGGTCTATGTCGCGGTGTCGTCATACTCGGTACGGACAAAGGAGCCTGAGCACAAGCTCGGTGAGCTCGATCTTGATAAACCCAAGGGCATTTTCGGGATGACGCCGGTATTTGTGAATACCAGAGTTAAAGCGTTCTCCGTTGAACTTGCCGCGGATAAATCCGTGTACAAGCCCGGAGAGCAGGCGACGATTACGCTGACGGCGACACGAGGCGGTAAGCCTTTAGCAAATGCGGAATTAACCCTGCTTGCCGTAGACCGCGGCGTGCTCGACTTAATAGACTATCACGTCCCGAATCCGCTTGAATTCTTTTATAACCCCGAAAATTTCCGGCTCGGCGTTATGGGCGGAGATTCCCGTTCATGGCTGATGGACCCCGTTATGATGGAAGCAAAGGCGCTTGCAGGCGGCGATTCCGACGGTGGAAAAGAAGGAGACGAAGCCGAACGCAGCAACTTTAATCCGACCGCGGTGTTCATCCCCATCTTAAAGACGGATGCAAACGGGCGGGTAACGGCAACCTTTACGTTGCCGGATACGCTGACCAGCTACCGGCTTACCGCGGTCGGGGCGCATACCGATCTCTTCGCCCTGCACGAAGAAGAAATCACCGTGCAGAACACCGTCAACATCCTGCCGGTTATGCCCCGCCGCCTCCGTGAACGGGATACGGCGGAATGCGGCGTCCTCATTTCCAATGTGGACACCCGCGCTCACAGCATTACGGTAAGCGCCTCAGTCCGCGAACCCGGCTCGCAGGATGATTCCGCTGCCGATGCACAGGGCGGTCAGCAAGGCAGCGCGGGAAATGCTGCCGGTCAAAAAAATGGACAGGGGCAGGATACCTCTACGGTCGGCATACCGCACCGCGGAGCCGCCTTTATCGACGGAGAGACAACGCACACGGTTACCGTTGCAGGCGGACAGCAGGCGGCGGTCTACTTTGACATTGCAGCGGTAAAGGCGGGCACGGTAGAGGCGGTGTTTACCGTTTCTTCCGATGCGCTCAAAGAAAAACTGATTCAGCCGCTCGTTATCGAACGCCCCTTTGTCTTTGAAACCGTAACGGCAACCGGCGCTATTGCGCAAAACGAAAGCGAAGCGGCTGAAGGGCTCGTTATTCCGTCTATGGCGGATTCAAACACCGGATCGCTCAGCCTGACGCTGGATTCGAGCGGGCTCGGCGCATTGTCGTCGGCCATCGATTATGTCTTCGATTATCCGTTCCTCTGCATGGAGCAGCAGTCCGCCCGCGTACTGCCGCTCGTATTGTTTGACAATTACATCGACGTGTTCTCGCTCAAAAGCAAGGTACCGAATGTACGGCACACGGTTACCAAGACGATGGCGGCATGGGCACGGGAGCAGCATGACGACGGCGGCTTCCCCTATTGGCCGGGCGGCTGGGACACGGACTTTTACGTCAGCTTGCGGATTGCGCATATCTGTGCCGCCGCACAGCAGCGCGGATACACCCCCGACGATATCGCCGTCAATACAAAAAGGCTCACCGACTACATTCGCTCGCAGCTGCTTGCAAATAGGAAAGCACTCTCGCCGTATATCCAAGCATACGCCTGCTTTGTATTGGCGATGAACGGCGCCGGTTTTGACGACAGCATTTTAACCGCAGTCCAAACGCGCGTGATTCCTCAGCTGGAAGACTACACCGCGCAGCCGAATGATCTTGCAGCCCTTGCATTGCTGAGCTTAACCTACACGCAGCGGAACCGCGCCGGAGATGCAGCAAAGGCGGCGAAGTGCACTGAGCGGATTATAAACTCCTGCCGCTTTACCACCCGCAGCGTATCGCTTGCGGTACCGCCGCAGCAGGGCTACCGCTTCTGGTACGGGAATGACCTTTCCCTCGACTTGGCGCTTATTCTGCAGAGCTTAGTAAAAGCGGCACCCGATCATAGCCGCGAGGATGCGGTACGGGCAGTGCTGTACACCCTGCTCCAGCGTCAAAAGGGCGGTTATTGGCAAAATACGGCAACTACCGCTCACGTACTGGAAGCAGTGTATGAATATATTCAGTATGCACAGCTTGATGCTACCGACCTCACCGCTGCGGCGTCGCTGCCCGGCGGAGACTTGCTCACTGCGGCGTTCAAAGGAGTGGCAGCAAAACCGGCTTTCCAAATGTTCTCCTTTAAAGAACAGCCGGTGTCGGGAGCAAAGCGGGATACCCTGCTGCCGATACGCTTTACCAAAACCGGTACGGGACAGCTCTACTACACAGCCTCGCTTGCGTATGCACTGCCGCAGGAACGCCAGAAACCGCGCGACGAAGGACTCGGCGTTTCCTGTACTATCCGCGACATCGCCGCAGATAAAATCGTAACGCCGGATTCGGAGAACAGCTCGATGATCACCCTCGAAAGCGGCAAAACCTACGAAATAGCAATCCGCCTCTCGTCAGGAAAGGACTATACGTTTGTCGCATTGCGGGCGCCCATTCCGTCAGGCGCAGAAATTTTAGACGCAGCCTTCGTTACCACCGCATCAAACGATTACGAGGAAGAAGATACGGAAGAGTCGTGGACTGATTGGCGGCCTTTAAGCAAGCAGCAAATATACGACAACGAAGTTCAGTATTTCTGGAATATCTGGGACAAAGGCGGCAGCACGGTACGCTTTAAATTCCGCGCAGCCCGCCGCGGCATATTCCCGTGCCCGCCCGTAACCGCCGAATGTATGTACGAAAACGAAATTTTCGGGCGGAGCAGCGGCACACTCTATGTGATTAAGTGATGGTGATGGGAGGATAGGCAAACGTATCAGACTGAGTAAATTGCGGAACGGCAGTAACCGTGCTATAATACCGATATGAACTTTTCACGGAAACTGCCGGTCGGCATACAAAGCTTTAAAGATTTGCGGAAAAAAAATTTCCTCTATGTTGATAAAACGGAATACATTTTTCGACTGGTAAATAACGGAAAGGTCTATTTCCTAAGCCGCCCGCGCCGGTTTGGGAAAAGCCTTTTCCTTTCAACACTTGCAGCATATTTTCTTGGCCAAAAGGAGCTGTTCACAGACCTGTATCTTGAAAAAGCCGAGGAAGAACAAGCGGAGTTCGAACAACGGGCAGCATGGGAAGCATATCCGGTATTGTATCTGGATTTTAATACAGGCAACTATATAGAATCTGATGAGCTCGGTATGAATCTGAATGGGCATCTCTGCAAATGGGAAAAACTATATGGGGTTGAACCATCCGAACAAAATTTTGCACTCCGTTTTGCAGGTGTTATTACACGAGCCTGCCAACAAACCGGTAAGCAAGTAGTCATCCTCGTAGACGAGTACGATAAACCCTTGCTGCAAACCATGGGTGTAAATGAAGAACTGAACGAACACTATCGCAATACCCTTAAAGCATTTTACTCCGTGATAAAAACCTGCGATCAATATATCCGCTTTGCCTTCCTCACCGGCGTTACCAAGTTCAGCAAGATCAGTATTTTCAGTGATTTGAATAACCTTGAAGATATCAGCCTGCGCAATGATTATGCAGGAATATGCGGCATTACTGAACAGGAACTTGAGCAGAACTTTGAGCCGGAGATAGAAGCATTGAGTATAGCAGAAGGTTTGACGAGAAGTAAAACGCTTGCAGCCTTGAAGAAGCACTATGACGGGTATCTCTTTGCAAAAGCCGGTGTGAATGTGTATAACCCTTTCAGCCTTTTAAGCGCATTTAAGGCGAAGGATTTCGGCAACTATTGGTTCAGTACGGGGACACCGACCTTTTTAGTCAATTACTTAAAAGAGGCTCATTATTTTATTCCGGATTTGGACGGTAATGTCGAACTCAATGAATCGGGGTTGGAAACGTATCGTGCAGTGACAGAAAATGCATTACCTATTCTGTTTCAATCAGGGTATTTGACGATTATAGGGTATATCAAAGAAGCGCGGCTGTATAAGCTCGGCTTTCCGAATGATGAAGTACGATACGGCTTTTTAGAGAATCTACTGCCTGCGTATTCAAGTTTACCGCTCGGTGATACAGGCAAGTCGGTATGGCAGTTTGTACAAGACATCCGTGAGGGGAAAGTTGACTCTTTTATGGAACGGATGAGGTCGATCATAGCAGGTATACCGTATGATGATTTTCCGAAAGAAAAGCTGAAACTGAGGGAACAAAACTATCAAACGGCAGTGTATTTGGTCTTTGCGCTGATGGGGCAGTTTGTGCAGAGTGAGGTGCATTGCTCGACCGGACGAGCTGACTGCGTGGTTACTACTGCAGATAGTATCTACCTCTTTGAGTTTAAGCTCACCGGCAACGGCAGTGCGGAAGACGCACTCAATCAGATAAAAGAGAAAGAATATGCAGCAAAATATCTTACGGACGGTAAGAAGATTGTGCTGATAGGAAGTTCGTTTGACGAGCAGACACGTACGATTAAGGATTGGCAGGTAGCTAATGGGTAATGAACAATAGCGGGTTACAAATGAATGATCGAATTAAAAACGCGGATGAACTTGAATTTGCGATATTCTGTATAGAGAACCTTGCTCTCCGCTTAAAAACGGATGCCGAGCATATCTATACGGCGCTCGCAGAATCAAGCAGTTTTCTCTATGACTATATTGTTGCGCATTATGATGTACTGCATACTCAGGATAAAGAGTACATCATCAATGATATACTTGAGGCGATGGATCAATGCGGGATAAAAGTATAATCGTGTATCACGGCTCTGATCGGATTATTGCTCAGCCTGACATCGAGCACTCGCGGCTTAGAGTGGATTTCGGCAAGGGATTTTATACCACACCGTTTTATGAGCAAGCAAAAAAGTGGTGCGAAAAATATACAACGCGGCGGAAAAACGGGATCATCTCATACTACGAACTTGATGTGTCTGTTTATAAAGGATGCGCTGTTCTCTCTTTTGAATCCTATACCGAAGCATGGCTTGATTTTATTTTGAAATGCAGAGCCGGTACTATGCCAAGTGATTATAATCGATATGATATAATTGAAGGCGGAATTGCAAATGATAAGGTATTTAATACAGTGGAACTTTTTTTTGACGGATTGATCGATAAAGCAGAAGCGCTGAAACGGCTGCAATACGAAAAACCGAATTGGCAAATATGCTTTAAAACACAGTCCATTATTGATACGTACTTACAGTACAAAGGATTTTATAGCATATGTTAGCACATCCTGTTCTACTGCAAAAAAAATATGCACGGGTTATCGCTCTGTATGCCGAAAAAGAGCATATCGGTTTAGATGCAGCCTTACAAAAATTCTATCATTCGGTAACATATAAATTGATGAAAGACGGCATTTCCGATATGCATTGTATGAGCGATGACTATCTTACGGAGGAATTGAAGGCAGAAGATATACAAAAGAAGTAGTGAGCCGGTTACCTTGCATCCATACAATTATCCTAAAAATTATTGAATATCGCAAAAAGATTCAATGTTTAGAAGTTTCCTATATCAATCGACATAAAAATCGGTACATGGTCGGAAATCTTCTTTTCAAAGAAAGATTCAGGTTTGTATCTATGCCCTCCCTGTAGTTTCAAATTATTGGCAGCGTTATTTAGAATAAAATGATCATATCGTTTGTGACCGCGAGTTGTCGTTTCACAACATTCGATAACATAACCGGTGAAAGTTAAATATGACTGTCTTTTTAACAAGTTGTTACAGTCTGTATTAAAATCTCCGCAAAGGATTATCGGAGCACCTTCATCAACGATGCTGTAGGGTAATATCTGGATGTCTTGATTTATATTCTCATTTTCCGTATTTGTGCTTCCGTAAAAAAAGATTGGGGAATATCCATCCATTTCATACAGTTTATCACATATCTTGCGTAAAACTCCTATATCCCGTTTTCTATTCTCTTTGTTGTTATAAGGCATATGTGTATTAATCAGATAGAAATAGTTGACATCCGAAAATCGGCTGTTACTATTCGAGATTTTTAAGATATTCGTATGGTTCATACTCATTTTGTACTTCGATATATCAAAGTTATCGAAATAGAACGGATAGCCTGAGTGGAGGTCTTCAACAACGAGTTTATCCGATCGATACAAGACGGCATTATCAAGACCGCTGTCGCTGTTGCACGAGGCGTAATATTCTCCTTTTACCCATTTTTCTCCTCGTAAGGCATATTCTGCGGAGGATGTATACGCCCATTGACCTCCTGTTTGTTCGGATAAAGCTTTAGCAAATTGCTTCAAAAAAGCAGTGGTATCGATTTGCAGGTTTAACATCACTTCCTGTAAGGCGAGGATATCGATATGTTTATCCCGTACAAAAGACTGACCGAATTTAATTACTTCTCGCGCTTCTTTCTCTGCGAATGTTCGCCCATTGCCTTGTATATTCCAAGAACCGATGACTATCTCTTCTGCAAAGGCTGTCAGTAATACACACAGCATGCCGCATATCAATAGAAAACGCTTATAGATAGTTTCAGCAATCATGCGGTATTTTTTATAGGACGGTACACTGTGCAATAGTATGTTTTTAGGATGCAATATTTTTTTCATACATTTTTCCTATCCAATATATTGGAAAAAGAGCGATATTTACTACTCGTCTTTTCCCAACATATACCTCGTTTTAACCATTTCTATTGTTTTTTAATTTCTATGAATTTCGTACATTTATAGTCGGTTACCACATTACCGGTTGTCTCCGATATTGTATCCAACGAGAATACGATAAACGTATCTGTTTTATCGTTGAGCCGTTTATTTCCGGTTAAATAATTCTTGCCCGCATATATAGGAAGCCATAAAATATGACTTACAGCAACAGAAGCATACAATGTCCAATCCGACCAATCAACTTTCCAATATGACGGCGGAGCGTCAAAGCGGTATACACTTGCACTGAAGGCAACATATTTATCATCATGCTTATATGTTTCTTTTTCTGCCTCTTGTAGAATTGTTCTTAACTGATATTGATAATCTTTTTTTATGTTGATAAGATACTCTTGTTCCGATGCATGTCCTTTTTTCTTTGCCGCTTTTTTCGCTTCCTTTTGCAAGGTTTTATCATCCTTAAATTCAAATTTACCATCGCGTAGTTTTTCTCCAAAGATAACAGCTGTATTTCCGTCTTGAGATTGAATATCGGAACCGAGCTGACCTAAACCCATCGCTGCCCGCATTACAACGCCCTCCGTAGAGAATGTTACCGTATAGCGCAATGAAAATGTTTTACCGGTATTTTTATCTGTTAGGATCAGTGCAATCGAATTTTTATCAGGATTCAAATCCTTCCATTTCGTATTGCACCAGTATGTGTGATAGTCATTTCCTTTATTGGAAAATAGAATCGCCGTTACATTCTTTTTTTCTCCGTTTATTTCTATTTCTGAAATACGGTATTCCGCTGCAAGCATGTTGGGAATTGTAAAGCAGATGTAATCATTTACCAGCTCTTTCTTTTCCGGCTTGCCTATAATTGCCAGTTCCAAGTGCGCACCGTCGTCTGTTTTCCAATTGACCGTATCTGCTAAACAGCCTTTGTCATTATCAAATGCTCTATGCAAACGATCGGCAGTAAAGGTAATAAATTCCGCTTTTGTTGCAACATCATAAATGATATGGTTTTTCTCGGATGCTAATTCCGTTTTGATAATTTTTAAAAGGAATTTTGAACTACCAAGATAATCTTTTCCTGAATCGCCGAGTCCGATATTTTCTTCCAAACTTTTAACCGCTTTTGTCGTATCGCCGAGCACATAATAAATCTGTGCCATGTAATAGTTTTTGTCGATAACGTCAAACGTATTTTCCCGTGAAGTTTGTTCTTCGATAATAGCAAGATACTTGTATACTTCGTTTTTATTCTCACGTAACTGTTTGTTTTTTGCTTCCATTGAACCGCTGCCAGCAATAAGACTGATCATGTTTTTTGCAAGTTCAACATAGTATTTATCATACGTGATAATGGTGTTGTTTTGTAACTGTTCGAATTTTGTGTATGCTTTCCGTGCAGCGCTATAATTATTGTCATTTTGGTAGGCGGAACCAAGTTCATACCAGAACGGCGGAAAATTATCAAAGCGGTGTGATTCTTCCAACACGCGCAAATTATTGAGTTTTTCTTTATTACCGCTCATCTGCAAAACAGTAATAAATTTTTCCATAAAGTTTTCGTGCGTGTAGCTTTTTTCATCTAGCCGATATTGACTGAGGAGTGCCGTACTGTTATTAAAGAGCTGTGTTCGTTGATCATCAATGACTCTCAATTGATTTTGATCGATATTAAACGTCTGCTGATCCAATGCATTATCAACGGAATTGACCGCCCGTTTATAATTGAAAAAGGCTGATGTGCCCGTATAAGCAAGTGAGGCAACCATTTGCAACGGTGTCCTTCCGGGAACAAAAACCGAACCGAAACTTTGAAATGCATTAAAAATTGCCTGCTTGCGTTGTTTTTCCGCCTGCTTCTGATAAAATGCCCGTTCGTTTTCCTGCAATTTTAATTCCGTTAAATTTTGCAGTAACGAACTGTATGTATTGATCAAGCGCGGATCGATAAAGATATTCCGTTTAATTTTATTAATGACAAAGTCAAACTCTCTATCGACAACTATCCTGTTTTGATGCTTTTTTATTTGTGCCGTTGAAAACTCAACATAGTTCAATGCGGTGATGAGCTGCTCTTTCTGCGCTTCCGTCAGTGTTCTTACCGTTTGTGCATAGACGCCGATAGCCGTTAGGCATAGCACACACACGGCAACAAGCTTTTTGAATGTGTTCATTTTGTAACTCCTTTTGAAAATCATTTTTATTATCTTCCTCATTCCTCTACTGCCGCCACATCAGCATTTACTTGCTTTCTGCTGCGGCAATAGATGCCCTCCCTAAAAATTCTCCTATCCTTACGGGATTGGCTTGGTGTCGTCGTATTCTTTGATTTTTTTCGATGGAAAATCACCAATTGAAATACCGTGGTCTATGAGACTTCCTATACGAGAACGATGTCCTAACGGAACATATATCGTTTTTACACAAGTATCATAATTAGACTCTTTCACTCTTTTACCGAATGCGACAAAGTATATTTGTTCTATCGTTCTAGGAAGATATATGGTTAAAGAGCGGCAGTTATCAAATGCTTGACTATCAATACGTTTAACATTTTTGGGTAACCGAACTTCTTCCAATGAATAACAGTTATAGAATGCATTTTCACCGATAGTTGTTAATGCATTTGCGGCTTCACCTTGCAGGGTAACTTTCTTCAGCTTTGTGCATCCTTGGCACATAGATTGTTCAATTGTTATTACGGTTCGAGGAATCACGACTTCTGTTAGTTCGGTACAATTGGAAAAGGTATATCCTACGATAGTGGTAACCGGTATCCCATACATACTTTCAGGAATAACGATTCGTCCTTTTAATATTTCATCTTTTCGGGATGCATCTCCTTTATAAAAAAGTCTTCCATGCTCATTTACCGACAAATACGGCAAAGCAGCACTCTTAAAATACGCCTTTACATACCGGTCGCTGGTTACCGTATAGGTTGCAGTTTCCTCGCTTGAGGCAGAGGTAAGCCCTTCCCAGCGGTCAAATACATAGCCGTCCTCCGGTATGGCTGTAAAGGTAACGGAAGAACCGTAAGGCGCTGTGCCGCCGGACTGGAGTTCTTCCGTGTTTTCTCCTATTTTTACCGTTGCGGAAATCGAACCGCCTTCGCTTGCACCAAATGTAATGGTGCATTGCCGTTTTACAAATGCAACAGAAACGGTTACATCTTGTGTGATAATCAGTTCAACAGCGCCCGTTCCGGCTTGAGTATCAGTACCGGTCCATGCGCCGATCGCGTAACCGTCAGCGGTTTTCGGCGTAGCGGTAAAACGTACTTTTGTACCGGCCTTTACCTTCTCGTTGTTGGTTAAAGTCTTACCGTTCGCTGTTGCGGTGAGCGTGCCGCCCTCCGCATGTTCGGCTATGCTGAACTTGACAGTATATTCTTGAACGGGCGGCGGCGGATTTTTCACAAATGCAACAGTAACGGCTACATCTTGTGTGATAATCAGTTCAACAGCGCCCGTTCCGGCTGCTGCATCAATACCGGTCCATGCGCCGATCGTATAACCGTCTGCACTCTTCGGGTTTGCGGTAAACCGTACTTTTGTACCGGCTTTCACTTTCTCGTTACTTGTTAAAGTCTTACTGCCCGCTGTTGCGGTGAGCGTGCCGCCGATGTTGTTTTTCACATTAAAGGTAAGCGTACATTCTTGAGTTTGTTCAGACGGATTCGGTGTTTGCGGTTGAGATGGTGTTGATGGATGCGTTGAACCGCCGTTTGCCGGTTTTTTGATAAATTCAACGCTCACTTCGCTGTCGCGTGTTATCAGCATTTCCGTAGTCGCAGCACCTGCTCCTGCCGATATGCCTGTCCAAGAACCAACCGTATAGTTTTCTGTGTTTTCCGGAACTGCGGTAAAGGTTACTATTGTTCCGTATGGAACTTTCTTACCGCTTGTCAGCGGATTCCCGTTAGCTGTCGCTGTAAGTGTTCCGCCGGTATCATCCTTTACACCGAATATAACAGTATAGTCTTTTTTTACAAATATAACGCTTACGGTACTGTCTTTTGCCGCAGTTAATTCCGCAGCGGTATTCCCTGCCGTTACACCCGTCCACCCTTCTATTTTGTATCCTTCACGGGGGTGTGCCGTCAGCGATATCTTTGTTCCCGACAATACCGGTATGTTAGTTTCAGAACCCGTTTCAACCGGTTTGTGATTAATCATTGCTTTTAGCGTGCCGCCCTCCGCACCGGAGACCTTCAAGGTAATCGTGTAATACACTGCCGCCGGAGCGACTTTGGGCTTACAACCGGCAATACCGATCATCATCATCACCATCATACTGATAACAGCACATAATCGAAGCAGCGATGCTTGTCTTAAGAATTTCATTTTTTCCTCCATAATAAATGAAATGAAAAGAATAAAATATTTGTGCATCTGCAAAAAAGCATGATTAGTTTTTTTGCAGATGTCCATTTAATTGCTGTAAACTTCTTGCCGTTTTCCGGTTTGTGTTTGCAGCAGCGGTGTGTGTGATGGAGCTGTAGCGTTTGACTGAGTTTGAAAGAAATCCGCTTGGCTGTCTGATATGCAGCGGTAGTCCGCTTAATAGGCTCAACGATATAGTACAGGAAGCGGATAGTGCAAAAAGAAACGTCCGGCACGGGGATACTCATAGAGAATCCCCGTGCACTATATATATTAAAAAAGAGGAACCCTTCGATTAAATTTTGTAAGTCGTTGTTACATAATGATTTAATGGGGGGGGGTATGGAAAAGAGGCTCGTGAGCGAATGATAGGCTATGTGTCATGGCGAACCTCCTTGTCAAAATAAGCTAGGGAATAACAGACCAATTATAACCTCTGCAATAAAGCGCTGTCAAGCAAATTTTTATGTGTGTCAAATTTTTATGTGCGTCGTAACAAAGATTATTCAAGCCGGCCGCAGCAACCTCATCAAAGTTGATCAAGGATAGCAATTATCTTAAGTTTGCGTTACACTGATTCAGGTCTGTAATTTCTTGGGTAGTATTGTTTTTTTCTTTCTAATCTAACCATACCACGAATTACAAACTTTTAACACTCCTTACTTTATCTTGGATAGATGTGATGAAAACTGAAAAAACACTTATTGGAACAAAACGGTTTTGGTTTTTAATGTGGGGTTTAGGCCTTGCAGGACAGTTATGCTGGAATATCGAAAATCAATGGTTCAATACCTTTGTCTATGCTAAAATAGCAAAGGATTCTTCCATTGTAACGCTCATGGTGATTACCAGCGCTTTAGTAACGACCTTTGCGACCTTTTTATTCGGTACCTTATCGGACAGAATCGGTTCACGGAGAAGGTTTATTTCCATAGGCTATATCGTATGGGGAATTACAACCATCCTGTTCGGGCTCACCGAATTTGTCGGGCACGGACAGGTAGGAACCGGCGCAAAGGTTTCGGTGTGGGCGGCAGTCCTCGTTATATTAGCCGATGATGTTATGAGTTTTTTCGGTTCGATGGGAAACGATTCGGGATACAACGCATGGAGCAACGACATGACCACCGATAAAAACCGCGGTCAAGTCGGAGCCGTACTTGCAATCCAGCCGATAATCGGCACAATCGTCGGCACCGTATTGGGAGGTCTCCTTATCGGCAGCGAAAATAATTATCAGCGGCTGTTTTGGTCTATGGGAATATTTGTCATCATGGCCGGACTTTTATCTCTTTTTCTTTTAAAAGATTCTCCCGACTTAAAACCTTATAAAACGGGTTCGTTCCGGCAACAATTAAGCTCGATCTTTAAAGCGGAAGGATTTTTTTCTCAAAAAGAATTGATGCTTGCCTGTATTACAACAGCGCTTTTTTTTATCTCGTTTAACGTTTATTTTGTGCACATGGGAAACTGGATGATTTACCGTATGGGCTTTAACGCGGGAAGCATGGGAATTATTCAAGGAATAAGTTTAATCGCCGCTTCTCTGCTGGTGATACCCGCAATCGGGATTATCAATAAGAGACGTACGCCGCGCCTTGCCGGTTGTGCAATTATCTTAAATATCATCGGCCTGTGCATTTTGTCGCTCTTTGCAAAACCCGCCGCCTTTAACACGGAAACGGTATTTTGCTTACAAAATCTCCCGTTGTTCCTTTCCGTATTCCTTGCAGGAGCAGGACAAATCCTTGTTACGCAATCGATGACAATGTGGGTTAAGGAACTGTATCCCGAAACTGCGCGGGGGCAATTTGAAGGCATCCGTATTCTCTTTTTTGTCCTCACCCCGATGATTATCGGAACTGTGATAGGAAATATCATCGTCAAAAACGGAGCGGGTTCCATCGCAAATGAATTCGGTATAATCGAAAATATCCCTGCAGAATCCATCTATATATGGGGTGCAATTTTAGCGGTAACGGCACTGCTTCCGCTCTTTTTCGCATCAAAAATGTATAACAAACGCAGAAATATTTTTCTAAATATAGGGAACATCAAATGAGAACGAACAAACCGATTACACCGCTGCTCACCTCGTGGGGCGAAGCAGCCGATAAATCAAAACCCTTAAACGATTATCCCCGCCCTCAGCTGATGCGGAAAGAATGGCAATGCTTAAACGGTCCGTGGGATTATGCGATAACTGCCGATAAGCACATTCCCGAAACATGGGACGGTGAAATAATCGTTCCATTCTCTCCGGAAACAATTCTTTCAGATGTACAGCGGCAGCTTCTTCCCGGTCAAACCCTGTGGTATCGTAGAACGTTCGATTTTGAAAAATGCAAGCAGGGGGAACGGCTTCTCTTGCATTTCGGAGCGGTAGACCAGCATTGTACCGTCTATATCAACGGTAAAAAAGCAGGCTCCCATTCGGGGGGATACTGGCCGTTCTCTTTTGATATAAGCGGTTTTATAAACAGCGGTAAAACGGAAATCCTCATTGAAGTTACCGACGATACCGATACCGGAGACGAAGCCTACGGTAAGCAAACCCTGAACAGAGGAGAGATTTGGTACACGGGACAGAGCGGCATTTGGCAAACCGTATGGTGCGAACGGGTTCCCGCCGTTTATATCGAAAAGATCAACATAACCCCTCATTATCAAACGGGAGAGGTTGAATTTTCGGTCTTTATCAATACCCCCGATTCCGGCGGAAAGGATGAGCCTCCGCATAACCGTGATGATATACGCATTAAAATCTTTGATTCCGGCGCATTAATTGCGGAAGGAACACTGAAAAACAATCCGCTGATTATAAAGATGCCGGCAGGTTTTAAGAGTTGGAGTCCCGAGCATCCTTTCTTATACGATGTGGAAATCCGCGCCGGAGAAGACACGGTAACTTCATACTTCGGCATGAGAGAATTCGGGATTGTAAACGGTAAACACGGTCCCGTGCTCAGTTTAAACGGAGAGCCGCTCTTTCATAACGGTCTTTTAGATCAGGGATATTGGAGCGACGGAATGTATACGCCTCCTTCCGATGAGGCGATGGTGTGGGAAATTAAAAAGCTGAAAGATATGGGTTTTAATATGCTGAGAAAGCACATTAAAATAGAGCCGCTCCGCTGGTACTATCATTGCGATAAAATCGGGATGCTTGTTTGGCAAGACTTTGTAAGCGGCGGCGGTCCGTATAAACCTTTTGTCGTTCAATATGCGCCGTGGCTCGGTTTCAATTTTAAGGACACAAAAAAACGTTATGCCCTGCACGGACGGAAAAGCGATACGGGACGCCGGGTGTTTTTACGCGATGCCGAACGCACCGTTGATTTACTGTACAATACGGTCGGTATTTCGGTGTGGGTGCCCTTCAACGAGGGCTGGGGTCAATTCGATGCGGCGTCAATGGCGGAGCGCGTACATAAGAAAGATCCCACGAGGCTCATCGATCATGCAAGCGGATATTTCGATCAAGGGGCGGGAGATTTTCACAGCTATCACATCTATTTTAAATCCTTCCGGCCCAAGCCCGATAGGTTAAAACGGGTTTTAGCGTTAACCGAATTCGGAGGATTCAGCTTAGCCGTAGACGGACATACTTCATCCGATATCTTGTACGGTTATAAAATGTTCAAAGATAAACAATCCTTAAACGATGGTGTCCGGACTCTCTATGCAAACGACGTATTTCCGGCGATGGAAAAGGGATTGAGCGCTGCAATTTACACACAGGTGAGCGATGTTGAAGATGAGGTAAACGGTATCTTCACCTACGATAGAAGAGAGACAAAATTAGACCCAAGTATCACTGTAAAAATTGCCCGAACTTTACATGAACTTTTCAAAAAAAACTACTCCGGTAATTAAACGTCCGGTATCTCCGGCAGAAAGCAAGAGTAAGAGCCGCAGGTTGAGTAAAAAACAGCTGCTGTACGGCGCAGGGGCATTGCTGCTTGCGCTCTGCCTCGGCGCTTGGCTTTCGCTTTTTTTGCCGTTTCCGGAGCTTGATGCTTTTATACAGCGGGACTGGAGTACCCGTGTCTATGACCGGGGCGGCAACCTTATTCAAATCCTTGCGCTGGAAAACGGCATACGGCGCGAATTTACCGCGTATGAAGCGATGCCGCCCGATGCCATCCGCGTCTTCCTTGCAGCGGAGGATAAGGATTTCTTTACCCACCGCGGAATCGATATTGCAGCCATTGCACGGGCGGCTTATCAGAATATCAGCAGCGGAAAACGGGTAAGCGGGGCGTCTACCGTTACGATGCAGTTAGCCCGCCTCGTTGTTCCGGCAAAAAGGCGCACGTTTTTTGCAAAGCTCCGCGAGGCGCGGAATGCGCTGCGGATTGAGCGGCGGCTTTCAAAGCGGGACATCCTTGAGCTTTACCTCAACAGCATTCCGTTCGGTTTCCAAACCGAAGGGCTTACCTCGGCGGCGAGAAATTTTTTTTCCCTGCCGCTTTCGGAAATCACCTCGGAACAGCTCTGCTGCCTCGCGGTTATTCCCCGCCGCCCTGCCGGCTATAACCCCCTTGAACATCCCGAAGCCTGCGCCGAAAAAGCGGCCGTGCTCTACCGTTCCGTATTCGAGCCGGAAAGCGGACGACCGAACAGCCGGCAAGAGAGCCAACCTGACACTCTGATTGAAGACCGGCTATTGCAGGCAGCGCGTACCGCCCGCCGCTTTGAATATCCCTTCAATATGCCCCATTATATCGAATACCTTGTGCGACGGTATAAAGCGGGCGATTTTTATCCGCAAACGGAAGATATCTCAGAGGTATTGCAGAGAGAGACTCAACCGCAAAGAAACAGACAAACAGCCCGGCAATCCGAAGCGGCTGCCCGGACACTGCCGCCCGACTGGTACCTAACCGCCGACAGCGCCTTGTCCGCTCAGGGGGAATTTTGGCTGCAAGCGCAGCTGAAAGCCAATCCGCAAGCCCGCGTACGCAACGGCGCCGTCCTCATTATCGAAAATGTAACCGGAAACATCCTTGCTTGGGTAGGCTCAAACTCTTACTTTGATGATGAAAGCAACGGAAAAATCGACGGCGTTACCGCTTTGAATCAGAGCGGCAGCAGTTCCAAACCGTTTTTATATGCGCTTGCCTTAGAAAAAGGATGGAAGCCGTCGGATGTGCTGCCGGATATTCCGATGCGGTTCGGCAGGGAAGAAGCCTATATCCCGCGTAACTTTAATAACCGCTTTAACGGCCCCGTCCGCTTACGGGTTGCCCTTGCCTCCAGCCTCAACATCCCCGCCGTGTATCTGCTCAACGAAATCGGCGCCGAAACCTACCTGCAAACCTTGGAGCAGCTCGGCTTTCAGTCCATCGGCACAAAGGGAGATGAAGCGGGGCTGTCTCTCGCGCTCGGCAGCGTGCCGGTTCCCCTCTACGAGCTCGTCCGTGCGTTCAGCGTATTTCCCCGCGACGGCATACTCCTCCCCTTGCGCTCATTCACGGACGGGAGCACCGCCGACGGGTTTTCCGAGCCGAGGACGGTTTACAGCGCCGATACCGCACGGCTTATCTGCTCGATTCTTTCGGATTCTGCGGCGAGGGCAAAGGGATTCGGTTTTTCTTCAACTTTTAAGACACCCTTCCCTTCTATTTTTAAAACAGGTACGGCCAATCAGTTTCAAAGTCTTGTCGCCCTCGCCGCATCATCGGCCTTTACCGTCGGCGTGTGGATGGGTAATTTTGCAGGCGACACCGTGATGGGAAAAACGGGAAGCTCCGCGCCCGCCGCAATCGCACGGGACTTACTTGTACGGCTGCACAGCCGGCCGTTGGCGGACGGCACGCTTACCCCGGCGCAGTCTTTTGCAGAGCCGGAGCACTGGCGCCGTGAATCCGTCTGTGCGCTTTCGGGGATGCCGGCCGGCTCCGCGTGTCCCAACACCGTGCAGGAATATCTGCCGTCCGCATTCGACGGATACCATCCGTTCGACACAGCCGGCCGGCACGGCATGTATGAACGGAAAAACGCTCAATATGGGCAGGGCAGCAATACATATAAGCAAGAGGGCGGCGGATGTACATGGCACCGCATGCAAAACGGGCACACGGTAACCGTCTATCCCGAAGAATACCGGCGATGGTTTGCAAATAGCACACGGCACGGCACAATCGGACGGCCGAGCAATGCGTTAACCGTTATCCGCCCCGCAGACGGCAGCCATTTTGTCGGTTCGCCGGACAGCGGCAGTATCCCAATCGAAATTACCGGCGGTGCGGAAGATACCGTGCAAGTCGAATACGACAGCCTGCCCCCGTTTATATTGAACCGGCCGTTTTCCGGCAGTCTTCCCTCGGAAAAAGGCGAACACAGCCTCTCCGTCCGCTGCGGCGATGAAGAAGTGTCGGTAACGTTTACCGTCGAATAAGCCGATTTTAAAGAATAAGCCGATTTTAAATAAAAAAGACACTCGGAATGAGTGTCTTGTAAAGAGGTTAGCGGCAATAGGGCTTGAACCTATGACCTAACGGATATGAGCCGTTTGCTCTACCGACTGAGCTATACCGCCGTAAAAATACTCAAAGAATATATCGTAAAATAAAATCTTTGTCAATTGCCCTAAAAAGAGTGTTAACAAAATATGTCCCATGCGCCCCCTTGAAAAATATACACCGAACCATATACAATAGGGCATCTCTAAAAAAGAACATCTCTAAACACTCGGATAAAATAATGGCGGAAGAAAAAACGGAAGCATCGGCGGCATTTTTGCGGACACGTGCGGATCATGCAATAGAAATACTGGAAGATTATGCCGAAGCTATCGCTCAAATCACTAAAGAAAACGGCAAATGCCGCGTTATGGATCTTGCACGGTACTTTGGTGTAAGCCACGTATCCGTTATCCAAGTGCTGCAGCGGCTTAAAGCCAATCATTTTATTGAAAGCGGTACTCATAAGCCGATATGCCTTACCGAAGAAGGCCGTAAATTGGCACGCGAATGCGCAAACCGCCACGGTATTGTACTTCAGTTTTTGCTGAAAATCGGCGTAAGCGAAAACACTGCGATGCTTGATTCCGAAGGATTGGAACATCATATCAGCGCAGAAACCCTGGAATGTATGAAAAACTTCATTGCCGTACAATAGGGCAATCAACAAAAAAAAATCGTATAGTTGACCAAAAACCGGTTTTTATGTATCATAGCCTGTATTTTATTATTATAAGGATACCTCTAAAAACTTTTATTACTAGAAGTTCCTATCACTTGATTAATTTCCGGGAGGATTAACGTGAGCGTAAAAATCAGATTAAAGAAATTCGGGAGTAAAAAACGCCCGTATTACCGCATTGTAGTACAGGATGTGCGCGAACCCCGCGACGGCAAAACGATCGACGAGGTCGGTATCTATCATCCTATCGAAGCGGAAGAGCGGCAAATTGCTTTTGATGCCGATAAGGTACGAGGTTGGCTTAATAAAGGCGCTCAGCCGACCGACACTGTCCGCCACTTACTCAACAAAAAACAATTTACGTTATAGGTCGGCTATCGAACATGGAACGTGATTTAGTCGAGTACATTGCAAAGTCGCTTGTCGATGATCCCAGCGCCGTTTCCGTTTCGGAAAAAGAAACCGACCGCGGCATTGTGTTGGAATTGCGTGTTGCAAGCGGTGATGTAGGAAAGGTAATCGGAAAATTCGGAAGGGTTGCACAGGCGATTAGAACCCTGCTTATGGCATCGGCAGGCCGCAGCGGAACCCGCTATTTACTGGAAATTCTTGATTAATGGACTGGCTCATAACCGGTAGGGTTCGGGGGACATTCGGCCTTGAAGGCTTTATTAAAATTGAAAGCTGTTCAGGCGAATATGAGCATTTTTTAAGCTTAAAAGAGATTATGCTGCGGCTTCCCGTCCGAGAGGCTGAAGAACAGTGTCCCGAAATAACCTATCAGGTTGAAGAGTGCGTTGTCCGAACTGCGGACGCGTTATTAAAACTACGGGGTATCAATTCGCCCGAAGCGGCAAAAAAGCTGCACGGAGCGGATATATTGGTTCCTCGCGATATGGCTTGCCCGCTTGAACGCGGTGAGTTTTATATCAATGATCTTTGTAATTCTGACCTTGTGTACAAAGGAAATTCTGTGGGTACAATTGCAGATGTAGTGGAAGGCGGAGGCGGCTTTTTATTGGAAGTCTCCGAGGCTGCAACAGGCAAAACCGTGTATATCCCGTTTCGTTCTCAATTTATCGGGAAAATAGACATACCGGCAAAGCAGGTTGAGCTCATGCACCGCTGGATTCTCGAATGAGATTCAATGTGCTGACCTTGTTCCCCGAAATACCCGCCGCCTTTTTTGAATCGTCGATCATGGCGAAGGCGGTTGAGCGGGGGCTTATTACCTACAATCTGGTGAATATCCGCGACTTTGCTTATGACAAGCATCGCACCTGCGATGATCTAACCTACGGCGGCGGGGCTGGAATGCTCCTATTGCCGCAGCCACTTTCGCTCGCACTCGATTCCGTACAGGCTGCCGAAAAACGGGTTATCTATGTAACCCCTTCCGGTAAACCCTTGACGCAATCACGTGCAGTGGAGCTTGCACGAGAACAAGAACTCGTGTTTATCTGCGGCCGCTACGAAGGAATTGATCAGCGGATTATCGATGAATACGTCGACGATGAAATTTCGCTCGGCGATTACGTGATGTCTTCAGGTGAACTTGCTGCGCTCGTAGTAATAGACGCGGTATACCGCTTGATCGACGGCGTTATTTCCCGCGAATCCCTTGAAGAGGAAAGCTTTTCCGACGGTTTGTTGGAATACCCCCAGTACACACGGCCGCAGATATTCAGGGACAGAGTTGTTCCTGAAGTGCTTCTTTCCGGACACCATGAACACATCCGTAAATGGCGGCTCGAACAGCGGATCAGAAAGACGCTTGCCATGCGTCCCGACTTACTATCGGCAATCCGCAGTTCGGATAAATGGACAAAAGAAGCGGAACTTATTTTACAGGAGATAACAAATGGCAGAGAATTTAATTCGTAAAATTGAAGAAAAGCAAAAGATTGTCGAAAAACCTTCTTTTAAAGTAGGAGACACTGTCAAGGTTCACTTCAAAATTATTGAAGGAAAAACCGAACGTATCCAGATATATGAAGGCTTGGTACTATGCTTTAAAAATGCCGGCATCAGCCGGACATTTACCGTAAGAAAGAATTCGTACGGTGTTGGTGTCGAACGCGTATTCCCGCTCCACTCACCGCGTATCGCAAAGGTGGAAGTTGTACATGCCGGTAAGGTACGCCGTGCCAAGCTGTATTACATCCGTGAAAAGATCGGTAAGGCGGCAAAGATTAAGACACTTCTGCAAAAGAAGAACTAGCAATATGCAGTCTGCAGCGGAACGGCCGGCGCTTTTTATTCCCTTAAACCGGAACAATGCGCTTAATACGGCCGTTCTTTTCAACGGCAACACTGCTGCCGATTTTTCGGAAAACGAGCCGGTAACGGTTCGGGTACTGTCAATCCTTAAAAACAATACGATACGGATTGCCGTCAAAGGCGCCGTACTGCAAGCACAAACAGCTCTTTCTCAGGATATTCGGGAAGGGGCTTTTTTATTAATGCGCGTTCATATAACCGATAACACGGTTGTGCTAACCCCGTATCAAAAGCACATACTTCCGCAAATTCCGCATAACGATGTATTTACCCAGCTCGGTGTACCGCAGTCGGATCTTACGGCGGCGCTGATTGCGTTTTTCCGGCAAAATGAGCAGCCGCTGCAACCCCGTCCGCTTTTAAAGATACTTTCTTCACTCCATGTTTTTGCCCCCCATGAAAAAAAAGCCGCTTTTGCCGCAGTCCTCCTCTACTCCCGCGGCATCGAACCTTCGGAACAGCTGATTGCGCAATGCCTCGCCGCCATGTTTACCGTCTCAGATCGGCAAAACGAAAAAGCAGCCGATGCTCCTGATGATGCCGACCTATTCAAGCTGCTCAATCATATAAAGGCGGGTAAAAACCATTGGGTAGTCTTTCCGTTTGAAAAGCAGCTCGATACACTCTGGAAAGGATCGGCCGCTTTTCTGCTTGATCTGCAAGACACGGTGTGCCGCGAATGCTGCCTGAGGGTGCGGAGTGAAGAAAAACAGGAAGCATGGATATTTACACTCAAAAATAGCCTATGTCTTTTCTCTTATCAGGGGCAGGCCGAACTTTCAGGGCAAAAAAAAGAAGAACTCACCGCACTGCTGCAAACATGCCTTGAAGCCGCAGGAGTTACGGCCTATACGGCGCGCTATGCCGACGGCATAGAAATAGAACAGAATCAAACCCTTGCATCAATCGACATATCCGTGTAAAATAGTTTTGGAATCTATATGACTTTTTTTGTATTTTCTTGGAAAGGAATAGTATGAACCGAACGAACGACTGTTCGGTTGCATTGTCATATACATTCGGAGAAAGTGTTCCGCTTATTGCCGCCTCGGGACACGGCGTAATCGCGCAAAAAATACGGGAAATTGCCGATAAGTGTCATATTCCCCTTATTAAAAATCCTCTCTTGGCGGAAGTGTTGGTTGAAGCTGAAATAGGCTCTTGTATTCCTGAAGAAACGTATCAAGCGGTTGCCGCTCTTTTTGCATTTCTTCAAAAAAAGGATGGGATAATCGGTGCTTAGGCGAATTAAGGTAGAAGATTTAAAAGAAGGCATGATGTTTTCGGAACCTCTATTCTTTGACGACGGTAAGAACAGAGTTCTCGGCAAGGGGCATCCGGTTTCTCAACGCGAACTATCGGTCTTAAAGCAATGGAAAGTTCCTTTCGTGATGACAGCCGGTAAGATCATAAAAAAAGATGAAGAAGTAGCAGAACTGGTTGAAGAGTTGGATTCGCTTCCGGACGAAAGTGAAGGAGCTGCCGGAAAAAGCACTAAAAAGCAACAGGAAAAGAAAACTGCAGAACATGCGGTTTTACAACTGCCTGATATTTTAACACATAGTGAACTGTACACCGAATATTTAGCAATCATCCTAACCCTTGATGTGTTTTTAAACGATGTCAAAAAGAGAAAACCGATGCCGACACGCCCTGTCGACGGAATAGCATTAAGGCTGCGAAATCTGATTGCAGCCGATAGGCCGCTGGTTATTTCATTTGTTCTATCAGCTATAATTCCCGAACGAGAGATGGCAAAAGCCCTTGTCGATACTGCTATTCTCGCAGAAACTATCGCGAATTTTATGAAATTGCCTGAAGACTATATTGATGATATAGTGCTCGGCGCCTTACTGCACGATTGCGGTATGTTAAAAATTCCCGATACTATTTTAAAAAAGAAGGGCACGCTTTCGGATACCGAAATGCAGACCGTTGCGGCTCATACCGTCTATGGGTATAAAGCCGTATTATCGGAGTTTATGTATACCGAACGGGTTGCAATGCTCGTCTTACAGCACCATGAGCGTTGGGACGGTAAAGGATATCCAAACGGGCTCGATAAAGAATCTATCGAAATAGGAGCCCGCATTATTGCAGCCGTAGACGCCTTTGTTGCAATGACCGCGCAAAAAGCCTACCGCAGCGCATTGCTTGGATATGATGCGATGAAAACACTGCTTGCCGATAAAGGCCGCCGCTTTGATTACGAAATTATCAAGGCGATGATCCAAAGCATCGGCGTCTATCCCATCGGTTCCATAGTCTTGATGAACGATACTTCTATCGTGCGCGTTGTCGGCGTAGCGCCCGAAGCCCCCTTGCGTCCGCTGATTAGGGTGCTTATCGATGAAACCGGGCACCTCTATCCCAACAATAAGGGGAAATTGATCGACTTACGCGAATATAAAAATATCTTTATCGTCAAGGCCATCGATCCGTCGCAATATCAGCAAAAAAAATGACGGAAGAACGGCTTGGGCCGGCAGGAGAAGCATTTGCAGCAAAATGGCTTGAACGGAACGGATACTCCGTTATTGCCCGGAATTGGCGCACCAGAACCGGTGAAATTGACATTATAGCGGAAAAAAACGAAACGCTTATCTTCTTTGAAGTAAAAACGCTGCCGCATACGGCGTTTACAGACTTGGATATTATTGTCGGAAATAGAAAACAGGAAAGGATTTGTAAAACCGCTAAATATTTTCTCTTAACTCATCGAAAATATAACAAGATGCATATTCGTTTTGATGTTCTTGTGTTGCCGTTTGACCCTCGGACAACGGAAGAAGCAGAGCCTGTGCATTTAGAGAATGCTTTTGAGGATTATATATGAATGTTGGCGTGTTTCCAAAGAAAGAGCGGTATACTCCCCGCAAATACTTTACCGAATCTGATTTTCGCGAAATGGAAACAAAACTCAAGGATGAGGCGTATATTCAGGCCGCAATATATCGATTGGCGTCGATATTGACCGAACAAATGATGTATATGAGAGATGATGAATAATGAGTAATAGACGGGAACATAGAAAAGGTAATCGTTATAACGAAAACACCGCAACAGACAATAGACCGTATACCGATTCACATCATGATGAATCTGCTGAAGTCTTTATCTGCGCACGATGCGGAAAACCTATCAAAGACTTGAGTGCCGCGCTGGCTGATAAAACGGACGGAAATCCGGTACACTTCGATTGCGTATTGAATTTTTTAAAACAGCATGAAACCTTACAGGCAAACGAGGCCGTTACCTACATCGGCCAAGGCAGATTTGCCGTTATCAAATATGCTTCGATGGTAACAATGAAAGAGTTTACGATCGTACGCATCATCGAATGGGAAGATAAAAATCAGCGGGCGGAATGGCGAGGAAAAATTGCCGACCGTTTCAGCTTAATCGATTAAGTGAACAGTCTTTCCGTAAGCCTTTTGAAAACAGGAGTCTGAGGCTGTTGGGTACCTTCCTTACTGTGCGAAATTTTTCCAAAATTTCGTACAGTTTATTTCAGAAGCAGGGCAAATGCATCAGACGAATAAAGACAAATTCTGCGAAATTAAGAGGCTGTGAGACCATTTGAACCGCAAAGGTTCAATTCTGGTTGAATAGCCTCTTAATTTCGCAGGGCTGTAAAAAAATACTCTGATGCGTTTATCCTAAGCATTATAGAACGATATTCACAAGCTTATTCGGCACCACAATCACCTTTTTAGGCGGCTTACCGCCGAGGAAGCGCTGTGCACCATCCGTTTTTAAGGCGATCGCTTCAAGCTCATCTTTAGGTAAATCGATAGCGGCCTGAAATTTATCGCGTACCTTTCCGTTGATTTGCACGACAATCGTACATTCGGAATCGATGCAAAACTTTTCGACGTACATCGGCCATTGTGCGTAAGCGATAGTTTCCATATACCCTAGCTTTTCCCACAGCTCTTCGGCAAGATGCGGCGCATAAGGAGCGAGCAGCTTGATAAATGTCTCCCATGCAAAGCGGGGCACGCTATTGTATTTTCCGAGCGCATTGATAAAAATCATCATTTGGCTGATTGCGGTATTGAAATTAAGCGATGCGGTATCCTCCGTGATCTTCTTAATGGTCTTATTGAGGAGCTTGGTAATTTCCGCATGCTCCGGCGTACTCGTATCGTTTACCGGACACAAAGTCAGCTCTTTTCCTGCAATCCCCCAGATTTTTTCCAAGAAGCGGAAAATTCCTATAAGTCCCTGCGTATTCCACGGTTTGGACATATCGAGCGGCCCCATAAACATCTCGTACATACGGCACGAATCTGCGCCGTATTGAGCGATCATCTCATCAGGGTTGATAACATTTTTTAAGCTCTTCGACATCTTTGCAACAACCCGTTTCAGCTTTTCGCCGGTGCTTTTTTCCTCAAAGGACTCTTCGCCGGTCTGGATAACCTCGTCGATCGGCACGAGCGAACCGTTCGAGCGCTGATACGCAAAGGAGGTAATCATTCCCTGATTGACAAGTCGCATAAACGGTTCCTTGGTGTGCACCAAGCCTAAATCGTACAAGACCTTGTGCCAAAAGCGGGCATAGAGGAGGTGGAGTACCGCATGTTCCGCGCCGCCGATATAGAGGTTAACCGGCATCCAATAGGCTTCCTTTTCCTTGGCACAAAAGCTGTGTGCATTATGGGGATCAAGGTAGCGGAGATAGTACCAGCACGACCCCGCCCATTGCGGCATGGTATTGGTTTCGCGGCAGGCAGGGCGGCCGCAGTGCGGACACACGGTATTAACCCATTCGGGTATCTTGGCAAGCGGGCTTTCTCCAGTATCCGAAGGGGTGTAGCTATCCGTTTCCGGCAATGCAAGCGGTAAATCTTTTTCGTCCAGCGGGACAACGCCGCATTTCGGACAATGCACTAACGGGATGGGTTCCCCCCAATAGCGCTGCCTGCTGAAAACCCAGTCGCGGAGCTTATAATTGACGGCCTTTTTTCCAAAGCCGTGCGCGGCTGCATAGTCGGTAACACGTTCTATAGCTTCCCGTGTCGGCAATCCGGTAAATTCGCCCGAATTTACCGCATAGCCGTCGGCAACGGTGCATTCCGTAGGAGTGGCACGGTAATCGCCCGCCGCGCCCTTTTCTTTCCATTCAGCTTCGGACGCAACCGTTTGAATAACCGGCAGCGAAAAGAGTTGAGCAAACTCCCAGTCGCGCTCGTCATGCGCCGGAACCGCCATAATGGCGCCGGTTCCGTAAGAAACCAAAATATAATCGGAGATCCAAATCGGAATATTTTCTTTTGTCAGCGGATTTACTGCATACGCGCCGGTAAAGACGCCGCTTTTTTTCTTAGAAAGTTCAGTCCGCTCAAGGTCGGTTTTCTTTGCCGTCTCATCGATATAGCGCTGCACGGCGTCTTTTTGCTCCCCGCTGACAATGCGCATGACGAGCGGGTGCTCCGGTGCAAGCACGAGGTAGGTCGCCCCGAAAATAGTGTCCGGCCGAGTAGTATACACGGTGATCTTTTCGCCTTCATGCGGAGCGGCAAGGTGAAAGTCTATTTCCGCTCCGGTGCTTTTGCCGATCCAATTCCGCTGCATCACCTTAACGGATTGAGGCCAGTCCAATTCATCCAAATCTTCAAGGAGCCGCTCCGCATACGCAGTTATCTTGAGCATCCACTGCCGGACATTCTTACGGACAACCTGCGTACCGCAGCGCTCACAGCATCCTTCCTTTACTTCCTCATTCGCAAGGCCGGTTAAACAACTCGGGCACCAATTAATCGGCGCTTCCGTTTCGTACGCTAAGCCTTTTTTATACAGCTGCAAAAATATCCACTGAGTCCAGCGGTAATAGTCCACATCCGAGGTCGCAAGCTCGCGATCCCAGTCGTAGGAAAAGCCGAACGCTTGTATTTGCTTTCGGAAGGTATCGATATTTTCTTTCGTGGTAATGCGCGGGTGAGTGCCGGTCTTAATTGCATAATTTTCGGCCGGCAAGCCGAAGGAATCAAAGCCCATCGGATGCAGCACCGCAAATCCGTTCATGCGAAGATACCGGCAATAAATATCGGTTGCCGTATAGCCTTCAGGGTGTCCGACATGCAGCCCCGCTCCCGACGGATACGGAAACATATCCAATATATATGCCCGTTTTTCGGGCGAATAATTTTCATCCTCGGTTACCTTAAATGTTTTATGATCTTTCCAATATTTTTGCCATTTTTTTTCAATATCGTTAAAAGGATACGGCATATATAACTCCCTTAAGCTTCAGTTTTTAGAGATACCTTATTACTGCTATTTTATTACTGTTATTATAGAAGGATTACTTTTTTGCTATCGGTCTTAGTAATCCCGAATACCCGCAAAATATTTTCCGTGGTATAATCCGCATGGGCTAACTTGTTATAATAGTCCGTAACGGTTTGCAGCTCTTCTTGAGAGTCATCGTAGACGGCAAAAGCCGCTGCACTGCGGAAAGCGCCTGCCTCAAGCAGCTGCGCCAAAGTCTTATTGCCGTTTTTAGCGCGGCGTTCTTTATCGACTACTGCTGCAGCGCCGTCATAGCCGATTGTACTGATAAAGTCATTTTTTGTCATATATTACTCCCATAAAAAGTCAAGAAGAAAGTATCAACTTTCGATTGACTTTTTACGTACGTTCGTAACGAAGTGAGAACGTGCGTATGATATACAAGTTTGCGCTTGAGCAAACTTGAGTAAATAAAAGCCGTACTATTGGTACGGCTTTTATTTTACGTTCCTTGCTTAAACCTTTTTAAACCCGTCCTTTGAAACGCCGCAAAGCGGACATACCCATGTGTCGGGAAGCTCTTCAAACCGGGTACCCGGCTTAATATTACCTTCAGGATCGCCGGTGTTGGGATCATACTCATACCCGCATAAATCGCATACATATTTATCCATACCCTACTCCCATTACTCCTTACAGAATACTTACAAGCCACTACTATACGGGTTTTAGGGCAGTTTTACAAGTAGGAACAGACAAAGCTGTCTTGTTATATTCTGTTGACAATTCGGGTCTATTCGTATATATTTTCCATCGCAAATAACTGACGGTACCGTCGGTTTCTAACTTTGTTCAGTTTTTATTTTAAGGAGCGTTTATGACAGATAAACGGGAAGAGCTTGTATCGGGAAATATCGTCAAGCTCATGTTGCAGCTGGGTATACCGGGCATCATTGGGATGCTGGTAATCAGTTTATACAGCTTTGTCGATGCTATGTTTGTCGGGCGGTATGTGGGAGAAAAAGCACTCGGCGCAATCAGCGTTGCTTATGCATTTACATTGGTAAATAACGGTATTGCGGTTCTGATCGGGATGGGTTCCGCATCAATTTTATCGCGTGCTGTGGGACGGAAAGATCAAAAGACCATCGATTCAGTGATGGGGAACGTATTCGTATTGGCACTGCTGATGTCGTCGGCGGTGATGATAGTCGGATATATTTTTGCGCCGCAGTTATTAAGCCTTATCGGGGCGGAAGGGGAAATGCACGCACTGGGTGTGCAGTATTTACGGATTGTGTACCTCGGATCCATCTTTGTGAACTTCGGACAGGCGTCGAATATGGTGCTGCGCGGAGAAGGGAGAATTGCACTTGCGATGATCATTATGGGATCGGGTGCGGTGCTGAATATTGCCCTCGACGCGCTGTTTATTATCGTGTTTAAGCAAGGGATTGCCGGCGCGGCAATTGCCACGGTTATTTCGCAGGCGGTGTTTGCGCTGTTCAGTTTTTTCTACTTTTTATGCTTCAGCAAGAATGTGCGCTTTAAGACCTTTAAACTGGATAAGTCGATTGTCGGAGAAACCATCGCAATCGGTATGTCGGGTATGATTATGCAGGTGCTTTCGTTGGTACAGCAAACGGTGATGTACTCCACGTTGAAAAAATACGGCGGAGAAGATCAGGTTGTATTGATGGGCGCATTCTTCCGCTATTTGATGTTAAGCTTTATCCCGCTCTGGGGATTAAGCCAAGGGTTCCAGCCTTTTGTCGGCACAAACTTCGGCGCGGGTCTTTTTGAGCGGGTAAAAAAAGGAACGTGGATGTTTTACGGCTTCGGACTTTTACTCGCAGTAATTGCATGGGGTATCTTTTTACTTAGCCCCGAAAAAGTATTAAGCCTATTTATCGATAATCCCGTACTCGTATCACAGGGGAAAACCAACGCCGTTATCGCCATGCTGATATTCCCCGCACTTGCGATTATGATATTGAACATGACCTTGTTCCAGGCAATCGGTAAGCCGAAACCCGCCGGTATTTTGGCAATTTCCCGTCAGCTGGTGTTCTTTGTGCCTGCCGTACTGATCCTGCCTCATTTCTTCGGCGCCCGGGGTATATGGCTTGCAATGCCGCTCGTTGACGGAATCGTTGTCATTATTTCGGTCGTTATTATGATAAAAATATTTACAACCGACCTTGCAAAAAAATAAAAGCGATTTATTTTTTTAAGTCCACCGCAAAGCCGCAAAGAATTTTCTCAATAACTGCCGGTTAAGAAAAACCTCTAAAAGATTCAGTTTTTAGAGGTTTTTCTCTGCGTCCTTGCAGTCGATAATTCATAATTCATAATTATGAATTATTAAGGCTTATACCACTTTGCAAGCCCTGCCGCTAAGGCATCGGCAGCTTGCTGAGGAGTCTCTTCTCCTTTCATAACCGCAATGACACCTTCATTCATCAAAGTATAGCCGGAAGGCGACCCATTCATCAGCCTCGGCCATGTAAAGCGGACATCATGTCCTCGTCCCGTAAGAAGCGCATAGAGCTCGGCACTTTGAGGACTTTCGACAGGAATAGCATCATTAAACATAGAGTAAAAACCGTTCGGCAGATACTTTGCGACAACGGCAACCCCTTCGGGCGTACAGAGCCACGCTAAAAAATCCCGCGCCTCTTGCGTATGTTTTCCGTTTGCATTCATTGCAATTCCTACATCGACATGAAAGCAAATTTCAGACTGCTTGCCGGCAGGAGGAGGAAATGCGAAATTTCCCCAACGAAACGGTAAATCTTTAAAGCTGTCCAGCGTCCACGACCCGTCGGCATACATAGCCGCTTTACCGGTTGCAAAAAGCGTATTTGAATCGGCATACTTTAATAATTCAAAATTTTCAGGGCAATACGGCGCAATATCTTTCATCGCAGTAAACGCCGCAACCATATCTTCATCATTAAAGGGACGCAGCCCGTCTTCGTACGCACACCGGCCGTTTTCTCCCCCGATAAAATTCGGTAATAAGCCCATCATAAAACATTCGTTAATATCCCATGCATCGGCCAAACCGTTTGCAAACGGCGTATATCCGGCAGCTTTTAGATCTTTACAAGCAATTAAAAGTTCTTCCCAAGTAGTGGGTATGGCAATTCCCTGTCTACCGAAAATCTCTTTATTATAATAAATACTCTGTATAACGGCAGCGACGGGAACCGCAAAAGATTTTCCGTCGGCACCGCGCCATGCATCTTTGCTGCTTTCTGAAAAATTCTCCTGTAAATGAGGCAGGTTACTTATATCCGCAAAAAATCTTTTTTCATAGAGCTCCCTACCGGCCGCATAGGAGCGTGCAAATATTAAATCCGGCCCTACTCCATTCTCCAGCTGCGTACGTAATTCCGCATTGTAATTGGGCGGGTTAATCGGCTTAAATTGAATAAGAACGCCGCTTAATTCTTCATATTCCGCAAGCAGATGAGTCCATGCTTCCAAATCGTCTGCACGCCATGAACCAAGCGTTAAAACAACTTTTTCAGTATCTTTTTTTACATTTCCGGCACATCCGATAGCGGCCACGGTTGCGCCCGCTATCACAACAAGAATCATTACTCTTGCGGTAATTCTTCTCCACATATTTTCCCCTCCTAAATTATGGCGAATATAACCTCTTTTAAAACGTTGCATAAAACAGCGGCAGCGTATTTACATCTGTTAGTATAAATCAATCATCAGTGAATAAGATATGGAATACAATTTAAAAATTAGCAAGAAAATAAATACCGAGAAAGATGGCAAGACGCGCTTTCTCCGGCGAAAGCTTAGGCTGTGCCGTAAGACACTCAAGGTAATACCAAAAAAGTCCGAAATCGGGATCAATACGGATGGCATATTCTAAAAACCCTCCGCCGTCAATTTGCCGTCCGAAAAGCAAGAGTACGACATCATGCAGGACACTGAGACATTCGGGCAGCAGCCCTGCATAATCTACCGGTTGTTCCGCCTGCTGCATAGATTCGCAAAAACAGCGCAGCCGGTATAGGACGTCCTCTTTTACATCTTCATCAGCCTTTTCAACCCACATTTTATCGACAAGCAGCCGTACGTTCTTTTCAAAGCTGCGGATAAGGCTGATTTGATAGTGCGGTGTAATAGGTTCCGTACCGGCAAATACCTGCTCAAAAGAACCGCCGGCATGGAAAGCCCTTGCAATAAGAAGCGCTTGTACGGCAAGCGCTTCGGCGTCCTCCGCTGCGAGGAACGCCGGTAGATATTCAACCGCCGCCTTATGTATCTGTTCCGGCAATTGCATATCGGCATCGTTAAAAATAGATTGGTGCATAGCTAAAAATGGTATTTAATTTATTTTTTGTCAAGTAGTTACAGGGCAAACGCATCAGACATTTATTGAATATCCCGCAGAATCGATAGGCAGTTCAACCACAACCGCCATGGATGGCGGTGGTTTCAAGCAGCAGCGATGTTTTGTGATCAGCACAAAACTCGCCTTCAACTGATGTGCACGGATGTACATCAGTTGAAGATGGTTCAAATGGTCTCACAGACTATCGATTCTGCGCTTTTTGTCTACCGGTCTGATGCGTTTACCCGAAACTCGTCGCAGATGCGTCGTATATTTTCAAAAGCTGTTCTACCGTATACTTCTCAGCAGCGACAAAAGCTGAGACATCTGCTGCCCCCGCGAATCGGCACCGTCGACGGTTTTTTCCGTTTTTCCGCCGGTTCGTGCGGGATCGGTATAGATGAGCACCGCCATATCGCCTTTTGCCATTCTGTCATAGTAGCCCTTGCGGGTCAGCGTTCCTTCGGTTAGGTCTTCGGAAATGCGCCCTACCGTAAACGTCCCGAGTACGTCTTTTTCGTTATATAAAAGCCCGATTCCTTCATTCGCGATGGTAAGCGTGCCGTTTTTGACGATTTCGACGGTATAATCGGTAAAATCGCAATCGCCGGAACCGATATCGATAACAGCTTCGGCCTGAGAGCGCCCTACAATACTGCCAATAACCGGCATAGCTTGGTTAAACATACCGATAATGCGGCGGATAGCGTTGCCGAACCGGTCATTCCCCGACCGGTACACCGTTAAGGTTTCAGCCTTTGAACCGGTGCGCCCGACATACAGGTCAAGCGTAATCTGGATATCGCGCTCGTTTTCCTGCAGGTTGACAATACCGAAATAATCGTTTCCGGCGGTGCGCGCCTGCCTGAATGCTTCCATATATGAGCTTGGACTGTCCAGATGGGCGGAAATTGCAAACCGGCGGTTATAGGACAGGAGATCGTTCATCAGCGATGCCGTGAGCTTTTCCGCTTCGGGATGGAATACGTTAGCGGCATTAACCTGATAAAAAAGCCCTACGGAAAGATGCGCCTTGTTCAAATACAGCGGATTGATATTCCAGCGGTTCCGCACCGAGTGGTCGAGCATCTTGCTATATGCTTCTACGGTGTCGTTAATCCGTGCGGTACTCTTTTCAATGGATTGAATAAATTCAAGCTGCTGCACGGCACGCTCGTAAAAGCCCTGCCGTATCAGAATATTGGAATATGCCTGCCGGCTATCCGTGTCATACGGATATACCTTGAGCGCCCGCCGGTATTCGTATAAAGCTTGATCGGTCATGTTACGATTTAAAAAAGCATCGCCCTTTACGCGGTGCGCATCGGCGAGTTCTTTCCGCTGCGTATCTTCAAACTCAAATGCTTGTACGGCAATATCCTCAAGCAGCGTGCGCATCAGTTCGTTTTCGGGATCGACGGAAAGCCCGATTTGCGCAGCCTCAAACGCCTGTGTTTTTTCTGCAAGCTTCATTAAACAAAGCGCTTTTACGTACCACGCATCGGCACGTTTGCGGTCGCCCGCAATGCGCAAATCGGCTACGGACATCGCCTCGCGGTAACGGCCGGAGCTGTACAGAAGCGAGCACAACAGAGCCCGCGCCCTGTCATAATTTTCATCGATTGTCAGTGCGGCACGGATACGGCCTTCCGCCTCAGTCAGGTTTCCCGCAAGGGCGGAAAGATACCCTGCAAAATAATGCACCTGCGCATTATCCCCGTGATACTGCAGGGCGCGGCTAATATAGCTTTGGGCAGCCTGCATATTGCCCGTTTCGTGGCTCAGCAGCGCAAGAGACAACAGCGCCTTGCGGTTTTCGCTCTGGCGGCGGAGCGCGGCAGCATACAGTTCCGAAGCGTTGGTTAATCGGCCGCCGGTTACCTCGATCTCCGCCATGCCGAAGCGGGCGTCAAGATTGTTCGGATAACGGTTTAAAATACCGGAAAAAATCTTTTGCGCTTCTTCGATACGCCCGATGCCGATAAGGATAAACGCATAGAGGTTTTCTATATCGACATCCTGCGGAGAATACCGGCGGGCTCTTTCCGCATACACAATAGCCTGATCGTATTCACCCAGCGCGTAAAAACACTCGGCCAAGCCCCGATACACGGCATTATAGGCAGGGTTTTCTTTTAACGCTTGCTGATACAGTTCTATAGCGCCGTACCAATTTTCATGGTATTGCAGCTCCTTTCCCTCCTCAAAGAGTTGAATGGGCAAAGCACAGAGCGGCAGCGCAATACAGAGTAAAAACACAATAAACAGACTATTTTTACGCATACTTGTTATCCTTT
The DNA here is from genome assembly GCF_000412995.1 of Treponema vincentii F0403. Classification (NCBI taxonomy): domain Bacteria; kingdom Pseudomonadati; phylum Spirochaetota; class Spirochaetia; order Treponematales; family Treponemataceae; genus Treponema; species Treponema vincentii. The sequence goes on from NZ_KE332512.1 coordinate 773,119, forward strand.
TTGTAATATCAGAGCATTTCGCCATCTTTAACCGCAGCAATTTTTACGGTATTGATTTTATGCCCGTCCATATCTTGAACGATAAAATCAAAATTCTTCCAACGTACTTTTTCGTAACGCACTGGAATTTTTCCAAATAAGTCGAACACAAAACCGCCGAGCGTTTCAAATTCATCGGAAGGCAGATCGGTATGAAGACACTCCGCTAAATCATCCATATCGACACGCGCATCGCAAAGCCACAGCCCGTCTCCGATGGAAGCGATATCTTCCCCTTCGTTATCGAATTCATCCTGAATATCACCGACAATCTCTTCGATAATGTCTTCCATACAGACGATGCCCGAAATACCGCCGTACTCGTCGACTGCGATTGCAATATGTACATGGCGGCGCTTAAATTCCCGTAAAAGACCGTCGATGCGCTTGGATTCGGGTACAAAAAACGGCTTTCTGATAATTTTTTCCAAATCGATCGGTTCGTTTTTTGCGAATGAATTGATTAAGTCCTTAACATACAAGATGCCCACTACGTTATCGATGGATTCGGCATAGACGGGGAACCGGGAATGTCCGCTTTCCGCAACCCGTTTAAGCAGCGCTTCCGTTTCCATATCCAGCGGAATAAAATCGACATCGATACGAGGTATCATCACTTCTTTTACCGACGTATCGGAGAGATCCACCACCCCGCGTATCATATCTTCTTTTTCTTCATTGAGCGAATCCTGCAAAATTTCGGACACCACCCGCTTTTTTTTCAGTTTATCAAATATCCCCATACTTATTCCTGATAGATAACCGTACCGCTATACGAACCGAGTATCTTTTCCTGTAATTGCAGCATTTCCTGCTGCGGGTCGTTATCACTGTGATCCATCCCGCTCAAGTGTAAAATACCGTGTATCAGCAGCCGTTTTAATTCTTCATTCATTGTTACATTAAAAGTTTCGGCATTTGAGCGCAAACTATCGAGGCTGATTACAATATCTCCCGCATTAAAACGCAAGTTTCCGTCCTCATCATCGTATTCGTTGCCTTGCTCAAAAGAAAGCACATCGGTAGGAGAGTCGATATGCCGATAGGTTTTATTCAGCTCATGGATAAACGCATCCTTGCAAAACACAACGGATAAATCCCAATTTGTGTGTTCAAGTTGTGTAAGCACTGCCTGTAAAAACGGCAAAACCGAAGCACCCCATTTCGGCTCCGGTATATCCTGCCATGCAATCGCAATATTATTCATTCCGTTCTTCCTTGTTATCTTTTCCTTCCTGTTGATTTGGCGTAAGCGCCGCGGTTTGCTCCGGCGCAGCGGTTGAAGATTGCCCCGCTTCCGATGCAGATGTTTCAGGTGATTCCAAGCCGAGGTCTATCTCCAAATAATTTTTTACCCCGGGCGAAATACCTTTCATAACCGGAAATCCCTGCGGCACCAATTTTTTCTCCGATTCTTTTTCGGAAGCGGCTTCCGATTCTGCCGATTTTTCGTCGGCGGTCTTTTCGGCTGCCCCCTGTACCATGTTTTTTTCTCCCGCAGTTTTGCCCTCGCCTTCTTTTTCATCGGGGTCTTTCTGGTTCGGATACTTAATCCGGGAATGATAATAACCGGCAAGCGTAGTAACAAACGATTCTTGAATAATGCGCAGTTCCCGCAATGTTAAATCGCAGTTATCCAGCTGTCCCGATTCCATCTTCCCCTTAACCAATTTTGCAATAAATTTTTCCAGCCGAGGAACCGACGGGTGGTCTAATGTCCGGCAGGCGGCTTCGCTTACGTCGGCAAGCATCACTACGGCGGCCTCTTTAGTGCGCGGCGGCTGCCCCGGATACGAAAAATCTTTGGGGCTTACATTGGGGTCGAGCTCTTTTGCCTTTGCATAAAAGTACTGCACCAAGGAATTACCGTGGTGCTGCCCGATAATATCGATAACTTCGCGGGGCAGCCGCATACTTTCCGCCTTTTCCACACCGATTTTAACGTGACTGCGGATAATAGCCGCCGAAAGCCGCGGATTTAAATCCAAATGCTTATTATACGAAGTCTGGTTTTCGACAAAGTATTCGCTGTTTGCCATTTTTCCGATATCGTGATAATACGCGCCTACCCGCGCCAGAAGCGCATCCGCCCCGATTTCGCGGCAGGCTGCTTCCGCCAATGTCGCCACCATCATCGTATGGTTATAAGTACCGGAAGCGGTGAGCAGCATCTGCTTCATCGTCGGAGAGTTAAGATCGGAAAGCTCCATCAGGCGGAAGCAGGTCGGCGTATTCATCCTATCTTCCAAAATAGGTAAAAACCCGAGCACAAAGATGCCACTGATAAAGCCGTTTATAACCGAGCCGAACAACACAAAAACAAAGTCGCCGTATGAATCGGGAAACATCGAACAAAGTACAAACGTAATAATCGGATGGATGACTGCAAGTTGGCATGCGGTTTTAATTAAATCCATCCGCCGGCCGGTCAAATTCGTTAAAGAGACAGCCGATAAACCGGAAAAGAGTGCAAAAAGCGCCGGTTCAAGTTTAAAACCGGTCGCAGTTAACACAATCAGCATAATCAAGAATACAATCCGTATTGCTATTCGTGTGGAAATAAGCGTAGCAACCAGCATAGCCGTAAGCGCGGCGGGAATAAAAGGAATAATATCAAGTGCCTGTACGAGGGACAGCGCTTTTGCCGTAAAAAGGACAATAAGATATACAGCAAGAGAAATCATCAGTAAAAAAACCTTCCGGCTCTCTTGTAACCGCTCCCCTGTTGCCTGCAGTGAAAACATAAAAGCGCCGACTATATAAAGGCACAAAATAAAGGCGGAAAGCCCCAAAAATTTACTCAGGTCAAGATAATTTCCCGCATCGGAATAGGCCTGCAGCTGACGGTAATTTTCCGTAGTAATAATAAATCCGCGTTTAATAATCTTTTGATTCTTTTGAATGGTTACGATAACCGGCTGAACCTGTTTAAGCGTTTCCTGCACCCGTACTTCGGTTTCTTTTTCGTCATAAATAATAGTCGGCTGCAAAAAAGGCCGGATAAGCGCGGCCGTTATTTCAGGATCGAGGCTTGTACTCAGCGATCGTATTGCATTTTTAATATAGGCATCGAGATTTTCTTTTTTAATAACCGCGCTTGTCTGAATATTGATATACTCGCGGTTATTACCGTTCCGCGTCAATAACGTAATTTCACTCTGATTAAACCCTTCCAGTCCTTTTTCGGGGAATTCCGCAATGCCGACGGCCATCAGCTGTTTAACGATTGTTTGAGCGGCGGATAATATACCGTTGAATTGTTTTTGCTGTTGCAAATTTTTTAAAACCTGCGTATTGAAAAAGCCCGGATATTGCTCCTGCATCCGCGCTTCAAAGATAGACGCAGTCTCATTGTGCAAAGCAAGCGTAAACGAAACGAACTCATCGTATTTTTTAAGCGTGTCGGACACCAGTTCAGTATCCTGCCTAAAAATCGGTGCTATTGTCTGAAGACGGGCAGCCTTTCTAATCTCCGTAGCGGCCTGATCCGTATAAGAAATAGCCCTATCTGCAACGACATCGCGTTCCGCTACCCTGCCTACGGCAAACTCATCAAGGTTTAAGTATGCAAGGCCGCCCCTGTCAAGCGTTGTGAACAGCATTGCTGCGATAACAACAAAAAAACTTAAAATAAACAGAATGGAAAAAACTTTTTCAGCCCTAAAACCGTCTTTAAGCTTACGGAAGAAACCCGCTATGGACGGCAATACGACTGATTTAATATATCCGGAATTGTTTTCGTCTTTCATGTAATGACTCCGCTATACCCCGCAAGAGTTGATATATTTCTTAAAAAAACGGCGTTATTGTCTTTCATACGCATTAATGATCTTTTGTACCAATGAATGGCGGACTACCTCATCCGCAGAAAATTCGACGGTTCCAATCCCGTCAATCATACGGATTAAAGAAACGGCATGAACAAGCCCCGATTCGGATCTTCCCCGGATATCCGATTGAGACGGATCACCGGTAATAACCAGTTTTGAACCTTCGCCCATCCGCGTTAAAAACATCTTCATCTGTTCTTTCGTCGTATTCTGCGCCTCGTCTAAAATAACAACGGCATTATGCAGTGTACGGCCGCGCATATACGCAAGCGGTGCAACCTCGATGACGTTTGACTCTTCCATACTGCGCAGCACATCTGCAGGAAGCAGCGTTTCCATAATATCGAACAGCGGTCGCAGGTACGGATTTATTTTCTGGACAAGGTCGCCGGGTAAAAAGCCGAGGCTTTCGCCGGCTTCCACCACCGGACGGGTTAAAATAAGCTTACGCACCTTATGCGATAGCAGCAGTTTAAGTGCAAGCGCAACTGCAATATAGGTTTTTCCCGTACCGGCAGGCCCAAGCCCGAACGTTATATCGTTTGCATAGATGGAATCGATCAGTGCGGCTTGCTTCCTATTCTTAGGATAAACCGATTTTATACCGCGCGGAATATGAATACACTGCGGACAAAAAGCCCCCTCTTGCGGCGCACTATTGGCAATGCAGGAGGCAATAAAATCAGCTGAGCTTTCCGAGGTAATTTCGGGGCTTTCCAAAAGAGTGTCGATGAGTTTTTGGAACCTTTGATAAACCGCTTGGTCGGAAGTTACTACCGTTACCTCGTTACCCCGACAGATGACGGGGACGCCCAAATAGGTTTCAAAAACATGTAAATTCTCATCATTTGCACCGCATAGAGAAGCCAGCACTGTCCGGTCTTCCAATACGATTGTATATGAGGTATCCAAAAACACTCCTTTACCGATAACCGACTATGATAAAACAAGTCTACAATGAAGATAGGGGATAGTCAAGAGAACGGAAAAATCAGGAAGCACACGCTGATTACGGATACGGTTTATATTCGTTAACGATGCTGATCTGCGTAGAAACCGAACGTCCCTCTGCCAATTCTTCAGCTATTTTTAGCGCCTTGTCGATACAGGCAACAGAGTCCGCAACTCCGTGTAACACAATCTGCGTGTCGGACACTTCCGCATCAAGGAAATAAATCGGCAGTTCATCTTTAAACGCAATCCGGTTTACAATCCGCTGCCCCAGCAAAAGTTCGGCGATACGCTTGAGCCCTTCCCGTTCTTCCTCAGGGGAAATAGCCTCCTTGCATGCATAAGTGATAATATTTGCGGCAAAGTGTGCGGTAGCAAAATCAGTGTTAATAACCAAACGGTAATGAGTCGGGTCTTCCGGCTTCATATCGAAAAAGCATCTGTGGAATCCTTCACGGTTGGCATCGCTTTCCGCCATTAAAGCGCGGGCTTTTTTTTCGGGCCAATCGAACTCCTTCATCAGCCGTGCAATCCGCACATCATCGGAAGCGACCAGCCGTACCGCATAGCAGCCGGGAATACCGCGCAGTAGCGCAAAACCGCCGCGACCGATAAAGATGCTGTTTCCCTTCAGTGCATACCCGTAGACAATCTCCCGTAAATAATCGAAATAGGCATCGCGATTGCGGGGAAGCGATGCCCAAAAACCGGGTTTCCGCTCGTCATAATGGGCAAGGCTCTCTTTGGAAATACCTCGATCGATCAGATCTTTTTCTAAGTCTTTTTTGTCAATAAACTCGTAGCCGAGCGATTTAGCCAACTCTAGGGCTGTTTCATCGCCGTAAGAAGCTATTTGCCGTGAAATTGTGATAATTGCCATAAAGCCTCCTCTTCTATAGAATAAGGCTAAATTCTGATTATGTCAAAGGAAGGTTCTATTTTTATGCAAAAAGATCTTAATCTTTCATGGAAACCCGTCGGTAAAAAAGAAATATGCACGACACGGGTATTCACCGTTAACGAAATTACCAGTCTTTCGCCCCAAAACGAAACAAAAACATTTTCGACATTGTCCGCACCGGAATGGGTTATTGTTATACCCCGTATTACCGATGCGCATGGCCGACGGTATTTTTTGATGGTAAAACAGTGGCGGCACGGTTCTTCACAGCTGTCGATTGAATTTCCCGGCGGCGTAGTTGATGAAGGAGAAACTCCCGAACAGGCGGCACGGCGGGAACTGCTTGAAGAAACGGGAAAAACGGGTAGGAATTTAACGCTGCTTGGTGAGGTTTATCCCAATCCTGCAATTATGGGAAATAAAAGCCATGTTTATTTTGCTGACTGCGAATCGGATACGCAGGCGCAGCACCTTGATGAAGATGAATTTTTAGAAGCCGAAGCGGTTCCCGTAGAAGAAGTATTAAGCAAGATGGGAACTTTTCCTTACGACCATGCCTTGATGTGTACCGCTCTTTTCTTTTACCTGCGGGAAGTCGATAAAAACTTCACATTTAAGCGGTAACACCCCGTAGCAAACTAAATCTAAGGGAAACCTCTAAAAAATAGAGGCTATTCCGAGGCGATTGTTCTCGGAATAGCCCGTCTGACTATTTCTTAGCCGGCGGCAATTTTTCATACGTTGCCGCAGGGTCATATAGTCCGCTGCGTTTTTCACCGCGGAGACTCGGAATTGTCAGGATAATTCCGGGTTCAACCCAGTCGGGATTATTAGGATCGGGCAATTTATCTTTGTTTGCTTCATACAATTTCCGCCACAGATAGGGATTATCGTAGATTGCCTTATCTTTTGCGATATTCCACAAACAGTCCCGTTCGCCGCGCCATGTACGGATGCGGTATTGGGCAGGCAGAGTCGTAAACGAGGATTCATCGCCGGTAACAACGGCAAGCGCATCCAAAACTTTCTTTGCACAGACAACCGCAACATCGAAATCTTCATTTTCAAATGCGTTATGGCCTGCCTGTAAAGCCTCTGTCGCCGTTGTAAACGCTTCGGGATACTTTTCTTCCGCCTTATTGTTTTTTGCCCATGTATAGCGGGTACGCGCCTTATTCATTGCCTGTTCCGCTTCAATACGGGCAAGCATATATTGAATATAATCGGCGGATTTTTGTGCATTCTCTTCAGCAAGCCGTGAATACTCTATCGAAGCGTCATAATCACCTTCGCTATATGCTCGCTGTGCCAATTCGGAATAAGCGCGGCTTTTGCGTTGATACTCGTTATTGTCATACGATACGGCAAACAAAAATGCCGCCCCTGCCAAAAAGAATACGGTACAAAGAATAGCTGTTTTTTTCATAGGTTACCTCCCGTTACCGGATGACGCTGCATTTCCGGCAGTTGTAGAACGCTGCAACTCTTCCAGGTCGACCGGCTCTTCAGAAAAACCTTCCGCATCTTCCGGCAGGGGTGCCTCGCGGTCGGCGTCTTTTGCAAGCTTACTGCTGGCTTCTTGGCGTGCTCTGGCACGCTCCATTGCATCGTTTGCCTGCGCCCGCTTAATTTGTACCTTCTCGTAAATATCGTTAAACTCATCGGCAGCGGTCATATATCCGGTATACGCTTGTTCGTATCTCTTGTTCCCCGCAGCAATACCGGCCGCACGGTAGCGGTTCACCGTTTTTGTATACGGATCTTTCATCGCCGTAGACGCTTTTACCGAATCGCATCGTTCGCGTGCTTCGTCCGCTTTCTGTTTTGCATCCTTCATCAGCGAAGCAAAACCTGCCTCTTTTACCGTTTCATAGTAATTAAGCGCTTGCTGAGAGGCTTCAAAAGCCTTTGAAGGATCCGATTCATAAAGTCCGGGAATCCTTGCAGCCGTATCTTCGGCTTTTTTATAGTTTGCAGCATCATAGGCGGACAGATCATTTTGATCGATCTTTGCTTTTAATTCATCAATCTTCGTTCGATTAATAAGCGTACGATACTGCGTAATGGCTCTTTGAGCCTTAGCCTGCGCATCCGCAAAGTTATTCGATTCATAACCGCTTCTTGCTGCGGCTGCCGTATCATCAGCCGATTTAAATTGAACGGGATAGGCAGTATTAGCCTTTACTTTGATAGCCTCTGCACGAACCTTTGTCAGCTCATCCAATAAGCGGGCGGCCTTTTCCTGTTCCTCATTTTTTTCCGGTTCGGCAGGTATCACCGGTTCCGGTTTCGGCTTAGGTTCAGGCTGCGATTTACAAGCACCAAAACCGACCAATAAAGCGGAAATACACAGAATATACAACAATGTTTTCAGCGTTTTACTCATTACAACCTCCATTTCTAAACGGATATCAAGGCATCATACAAAAACTCACAAAGCTTTTAAAGAGGCCGATCTGGGGATGTCTCAAAAATTGGTTACTTTTTGGACAGCCCCCAATAAGTTACTATAGAACTCCATCATATTCAAGACGCTGACAATCGGGACAAAGTCCGAAAAAATCAAAACGGTGCGAATCGATACGGTAGCCGCTAATCTCCGCAGCCATTTGATCGCAGTGTTCATCTGACGGCATAAACGCATCTTCAACCTTGCCGCATCGGGTACAGATGACATGATTATGAACGCTCATATCCGCATCAAAATGCGCAAAGGTTCCATCGACATTGATAATCTTAATCCGTTTTTGTTCTGCAAGGATATTCAGATTGCGGTAAACGGTTCCCTGACTAAGATGAGGAAAATCTTCCCGGAGCTTATCATACAACCATGCCGCCGTAGGATGCGTACGAGTGGAACATAAAAGGTTAAACAATGCTTCCCGCTGTTTTGAATGCTTATACGACACAGCTTTTTTCATTATATACAACTCCTCGTATAGACTATAACGTCCTGCATTAGAACGTAATGCCTAATTGATAATCAATACTACAATTTTAAAAGGGGAACTGTCAAGATTTCGGATAATTCATAATTCACAATTAAGAATTTGACCGGATTGGTAAAGAAGATATCGAAGCTATTAACTGAAATGTAGAAGATTGGGGATGTCTCAAAAGTTGGTTACTTTTTTGACATCCCCGAGCTGCTTTTATTTTTTTACTTCCGTAGTCGGTTCAAATGCATGAGCATGCAAAAACTCAACCGTTTTGGGGATGTGTACTTCTTTAATATTATTTTTCATAAAAGCGTACATATTGATCTTTTTTACCGAAGCGGGAATTGTTACCGCCGTCAGCGCATTCTTGTAAAAGGCTGACGTGTCAATCAGTTCCAGCGTCTCCGGAAGATGGAGTTCTTCCAAAGCATTCAGCGCGAAGGCGCTCGGTTCGATCATTGTTTCCTTACCGCCGAAGGTAACACTTTTCAGCCCGTTCCGGTAGAATGCAAACCCTTCGATGTCCTTCAACGCACTCGGCAGTTTTACCGAGCTTAATTTGCATACGCCGAACGCATCATAGCCGATGCTCTCTACGGTGTCGGGGATAACGACAGAGGTTAAGCCTCTGCGGTAAAAAGCGTTGTCGCCGATCCGCGTAATCGGGGTTCCGTCCGGTGCGGTTGCGGGAATGGTCAGGTCGGTAAGTCCTTGCGTTTTTACCTTATCCTTTCCTTTCTGCGTCATGCCCTTTAATTCGGCGCCTTTAAAAATAAAATCATCATTTTCCCATACGTTTTCACTCATTCCGCTTAACCTCCCTTACATCCGATTGAGCTGTACAATCTCGTTGAATGTTTCGAGCTGTGTTTTTACCTGCCCGAAATCCGACATCTGCTGATCATATCCGACTTTTACCAACGGAATCTTAGCGTCGCTAAACGCCTGCTTGAGCGATGGATACTCCATTTCTTCCGTGTCATCAAAGTTCATCATAAAGAGTAAGCATCCGTCAGCTTTGTTATCCTTTGCCAGTTTTACAACGTAGGCAGGACGCTTGATAAGGTCGGGGTCGTAAAGGAGCGGATCTTCGTCCATACGGGCAAATTGATCGGCAAGAGCCATCATCGGATCGTCGATAGACAAATCGATGTCAACCTTCAACGCGCGGGACTCGTGTGCCACATCATCGGCAACGATACAGACCTTGTAGTCGTCAAAGACTTGCAGTAAGCCGGGGTTGTCGGTAATAACGCCGCTGGTAACCACCCGAACGCCATCCCATTTTTCTTCCGGTAAGGCTTCGAGTAAGGCGTTCAACTTTTTCAGCAGTTCCGTATGCTCGTCCTTCAGCATAAAGTATGAGCTTTTAAGCACATAGCATCGATCCGAAGCTTTTACGCTTTGCGGATGAGAGGCGGCAAGCTTGATGAAGCGGCGTTTTTCGGCTCTGTTTTCGTTATACACCTTGAACGCTTTCTTTAAGTTTTCATCGGTTACTTTAACGCCGCAGATTTTTTCCAGCTCTTCCTTTGCCTTGGTAAAGATACGCGCGTTGTACTTTTTGCCGAAATCTTCTTTGCGGTGCTGTCCGTGATTGATAAAGATCATCGGGATTTTCCGCCCGGCGCTCACCTTGTAGTTCTGAGAAAGCGGACGCAGCGTGTCATCCAGCGTTGTCAGCATCGAAGCGGACAACCCGTCGAGGGTGCCGTCCAAAGCCATTTCCAAACAACGCAGCGCCAACGAATAATAGAAGGTGGGGAAGTATTCTTTTGCCCGTTCGATAGGTCCCTGCCCTCCCCATACGCCGAACGGCGCGATGCCGGCTGCATAGACGATTTCTTCCGGTGCATAGTACGGGAAAATACCGACGGCTTTTTTCCCCGCCGCAAGATATTTATCCAGCTGCTTCCGCGGATTGTTTGCCAAATATTTAAATTGTTCCAATAAATCCTTAACTGTTTCCATAGTGTCCTCCCCTACTCCAGCGTCGGCTTCGACCAATCGGTCTCTTTGGTATTCTTAAAGTTGGTATAGACGTCCTCACCCTTCGCCTGTTTATCCTGCTTGCGTTCGTCCATAATTTCTACCAAGCCCTGCACTCTCGTCTTGTACTGTTCCGTAGAGAAGTTACGCTCATCAGCCTGATCGCCGTCGAAGTGGACGACCGGAATACCGAGGTCTTCCTTCCAGCGCCGTTCAATTTCGGGCATCGCGCCGCTCCACGGTTTACAGCTGCGGTTGTAGTTGACCAAAGCGCCGCTGATACCGTTTTCTTTTGCCATGGTCTCGCGCCATTCAACACCGGTTTCGATACAGACGGAACACGGTGCCTTGCAGTACGCGGCGGCCATTTCGCGGATATTCGAATAGCGGAATCCGAATGCCGGAGCATATACGACAGCGGTTACGTTGACGCCGCTATCCTTTAAGGGATCAAACAAGGGACGAAGCGCCGGCCAGCACGGAATACCTTCAAACAAGATACGATGCTCTTCCGGATATTCCCACGTAGAGGTATTCTCTTTTACCGATTGTTCAAATTCCTGTGCCAAGAGTTCAAAACCGACAGCGGCGTCTTCCTCACAGCGGGCGGCGACAATGTCTGCCATGTGGTTAAACAGGTCAAATCCGCTTAACGGAGACGGCTTATACGACATAAACGAACAGGATTTCAGCCAAGCGGCGGCGGTTCTGTTTGCACGCGCACAGGCATCCTCAAATTTCTTTTCGTCAAATTTCTTTCCGGTCAATTGCTCCAGCTGCTTGATGGCATAATCAAACTGCCCGAGTAAATAATCTACTTTTTCTTCGGGGACATCCACCGTATTGGAGAACGGAATGTCGACCATGATGAGTGGGATATTGTGCATACGCGCAATATTCTCGTACCATTTAGTCATCATATTGCAGATATTGTTACAGCACAGCAAAAAGTCAGGCTGCGGCATTCTGCGCGAATCGGTGGGTTCTCCTGCGGCATACGCAAGACTGATACGGGCATAACCGCAGATATCGTTATCGTATCCCATATCCTCCGCAGCTTGGCAGAGGCGCAATCCGTCTTTCTTAGCAGCCGTCGACGCCGCATGATTTTCGGGATACACAACGTTAAGATCAAAAGCTTTCGCTAATTCAATTGGAAATTTAGAAGAACTCCATCCGACTAATTCACCGCGCCGCTTTGCTTCCCACGCGTTTGCATAGACCTTATCTACCACATCGCGTAAAACAGCGGCAGCAGGCTTATGCCCTTCAATCGGCCGCGGCGTTTTGTTGGGTAACTTTTCCATTTTTTGGGCCATTTGTTTCCTCCTATGTCCTCAAGGTCATCTTCAAAAAAACGAAAGGGTTCTTTAAAAGATGCCATTCAGGCCTGCACCGGCCTTGCATTAACCGGCGTAAAGCCTTACTTATTTTCCCGCCTGCATACACTTTTGGTGTGCAAACAGAGCGGCTCCAATTGCGCCATTTAACTGGCAATATTCACTCGTGTGAATTTTAAACCCTATATTTTTTTCCATTGCCCGGACCATTCCCTTATTCAGGGCTACTCCTCCGGTCATTACAACATCATCCTGAATGCCGACACGCTTGGCCAAACTACCGACACGGCTGGCAATCGCAGTGTGGATTCCTTTTACGATATCGGGAATTTTTGCGCCACTTGCTAACTGAGAGATAACCTCCGATTCGGCAAAAACGGTACAGGTAGAACTGATTGTCAACTCTTTGGTGGACTGTTCATCAAGCTTTTCAAGGTCTTCCAAATTGATTTCCAAAACCTTTGCAATAACATCGAGGAAGCGCCCCGTACCGGCAGCACACTTATCGTTCATAACAAAGTTTTCAAGCATGCCGTTATCGCTGAGCTTTAGCGCCTTAGAATCCTGCCCGCCTATATCGATAATAGTACGTACCCGCGGGAACAAGAAATAGGCACCTTTTGCATGACAGGACAGTTCGGACATCTGTGCCGGTACTTCCTTTAACGAATTACGCCCATAGCCGGTTGCGATAGCTCCGTCAAGCTGCTCCATCGAGGTAAACCCGAGTTGTTCCAGCGCTTGCTTCATTACCCGCGCGGGCCCGCTTGTTCCCGTCCCCACCGGAACAACAGCCGTTGCGACGATTTCCTTCCCGTCCTTGATAATAACACACTTGGAAGCCGTAGAACCGACGTCTACGCCCATAGTAAATATACTCATAACGATATATCCGCTCCCTTGCCGATAAAAATATACAAAAATTCCCAATCACGGGCAATTTTCAGGTAACCACTTTTCAGTCAGCGGTTACCGCACACACAGCAACAATACCGTGTCCTTAAAGTCCGAGCATGTGTTTTGCCAGATCTAAGAACTTCGTGATGATGATTGCGTTGGTGATATTACTGATAAATCCTCCGATAACCGGTACAACGAAGAATGCCAGCTTGGAATAGCGGTATTTGCGGCATACGGTTTGCATCGTGGTCATCGAAACGGGTACTGCACCTAAGCCGAACCCGATATGTCCGACTGCCATAACCGCCGCATCGTAATTTCTTCCCAAAAGGTTGAACGTAAGGAAGTAGCAGAAGATAAGAATTAACACAACCTGCACGAGCAGCAATACGACCAATGCAGTGCCTAAGCCTGCGAGCTGCCACAGCTTCATCGAAACAATCGACATCGAAACGAATAAGGCCAACGAGAACTCACCGACGATATCACAAGCATTATATAACACATTGTGTTTATTAGGATTATTTTTTGAAGTCAAATCAAGCAAAAGACGCATTGCAATTCCGCCGAACATACAGCATACGTGAATAGGGAAATTGACTTTAAAATACTTGAGTGCCAAAAATAACACTTGGCCGATACCGCATGCGATACAAAGCATGAACACCGCCTGCAGCATATTGTATTTATCAACCAATGCCCCTGCAGTACCGCCTGAACCTTCAGCCTTTAATTCCGCAGCTTCTTCTTTGCCGTCCAGTTCGGGATTTTCAAGATGAAAGCGCTTTACCATAAAGTTACCGAACGGGCCGCCGAGAATACATCCCGAAATCAAACCGAAGGTTGCTGCCGCGATCGCGACTTCCATTGCTGCAGTTCAGTTGCGCCTGCTTCTACAGCAATCGGTGCAAACGAAGCGGCGTTTCCGTGACCGCCGGTCATTGGAATACTGCCGGTCATCATGGAAATGAGCGGACTGATATGAAAGAGATTTCCAACCGAAATAGCAGCGGCATTCTGCAGCGCGGCAAGTAATGCAGCCAATACGGTAAAGATAATAACCAACTTACCGCCTTTTTTCAGCAGTGCCAAACTGGCTGCGGCTCCGCTTGCGGCAAAGAACAGACAGTAGAACAGCTGATTCACCGTTTTATAATCAAAATTAAGTTCAAAAATATTAACCGAATAAAGCAATAATGAAATGAGCGCAAACAATGTTCCACCGACAACTGCAGCGGGCAAGCAATACTTTTTTAATACCGGGATTTTGTTGCGCAAAAACTCTCCTACATAGATCGCGATAACGGCAACCATGAGTGTTTCGAACATCCCCAACTTTAAAACAATTCTTTCCATAAAAAGACATCTCCTTATAATGCATATATAGCCGCGTAAAAATTATGACGGTATATATGCACAAATAAGAGAGCCGCCGTACACGGTTTTTATCCGTTTGAGCGGTTCCCAAACGAGACGGTACCGGTTTTACCGTTCAAAACGGCTTACCGGTACCGTTTTTGCAAGTTTATTTCTTTACAAACGTATTGTATTCTCTAATTGCCCGCGGCAACAGCATTTGATGGAATGCACAAATTGCTTTGGGATTCTGGTATACCGAATTGGTAAATGCAACCATATACGCTCTTAGATCATACAAATTAACGATTTCGTCCACCATACCGGTCTTGGCGCAGTACTGCGGAACGGACTTTTCCTTGTATTCATTGATCAGCTTATTCATCTTTTCAATGGTAGGCGTTAAATCCTTTCCTGCATCCTTGTCTTTTACCAAACGCCGGCAATACATCGCGGTTGCAGCGGTTTCGCCGTTCATTACGTTGATTTCGGTTGCCGCAGTACCGAGCGAGAATGCATTGGTGTCATTGCCCTGAGGCCCGCCCAATACATAGTGAGCAGCAGCAGTACCTTTCCGCAACGTAACTTCCATCTGCGGGATATTGGAGTTCTGAATGGAGTAAATAAGCGACTGACCTAATCCCAAAAGCTCGGCTTTTTCCGCATCGTTTCCGACGTCGATACCGGTAGTATCCTGCAGCCAGATAATCGGAATCTTATCGCGGGCACAGAGGGTTACGAACTCATTCATCTTCATAAGTCCCTGCCGATAAAGCTTACCGCCGATACCGACTGCGCCTTCCTTGTATTCGGGATACTTCAGCAGCAAGCCCTGGAAGTTGGCGACAAGACCGACCAAAAGTCCGTCTACCTTCGCAAGTCCGGTTACCATTTCGGGACCGTATCCTTTCTTGTACTCGCTGAATTCGCTGTTATCTACCAACCGTCCGATAATATCGTAGATATTGTATATCTTTTTCTGATTCATCGGCAAAATCGAGTACAGATCGTTCGGATCGAGCGCCGGTTCCCTCGGTTCGTCTACGCGGAAGAATTCCAAATTATAGGCAGGCAAGTAATCCATGTACTTTTTAATACCGTCCAATACGCCGATTTCGTCGCTGTATACCTCGCGGAAGAACCCCGTTTCGTTATAGTGAATGGATACTGTTCCGGGGACATCGACACCTTTGGACTTTTTGCTTGCTTCAATAATCTGCTCGGCACCCTCTTGGTCGATATACCCCTTGGGATTCATACCGCCGACAATGCCGGCGCCGCCGACTGCCATATTCGCTTTTTCATGCGCAATCAGGATAGTCGGGCTGATACTGTGATAACCGCCGCCTGCAGGGTTTGTTCCGTAGATACCGACAATGACGGGAACGCCCAACTGCTGCAGCTCTACGTTCCGATAGAACGGAGTACCGCCGCCGCGCCGGTTCGCATACACCTTTTCCTGTTCGTCAAGTTTAACACCGCTGCAGTTCAATACATACACGAGCGGAATGCGGAGACACTTCGCCGTGTCGGATGCCCGCAGTAAATTTTCCGCTTGGCCGGGAACCCACGCACCGACGATTTTTTTGTTGTCGGAAGCAACGATAACCGCCCACTTCCCGTTAATCCGTCCCAAGCCTTTAACAATACCGGTTGCGGTTTCAAAGTCCTGAGGATTATAGAGACTGTTTAGCGGACACCACGTGCCTTCATCAATAAGGTCGGCAACCCGCTGCAGCGCAGTCATCTGCCCTTTTTCGTTGATAGCCTCCGTCGGCGTTCCTGCTTCGTGAATTTCATCTATCAGTTTGCCGATTTCTTCTTCAACGTCTTTAATCAGCTTCTCATTTTCTTCATCAATATGAGCCAATGCTTTTCCAACTTGTTCCATATTTTGGAAATAGTTTGGCATCGAATAATCACCCATGTTTATTCCTCCGGTTACGACATTTTCCGCGAGCACGAAGCTCACGGAAAATGCTCTTTTTCTGTGCGAAATTTTATCAAAAATTTCGCACATTTTTTCTAACAGACGGGTAAACACATCAGGCGGAGTAGATTAACATCGCAGAATAATTGTGGCTATGACGTCTAAAACTAGCCTTTCCGTCAGCCTTTTGAAAATAACGGTACCGGATACAAGGCGCAAACAAAAACAAAGCGGAGACGTACTTGTTGTACGTTGAGCATTTATTTTTGTGCAGCAACGCCGTAAACGGTATGCATATTTTCAAAAGGAAAGGTTGAACGGCCTCCTTATATTCTGCGGGGCTGCTAAAAAATAGCCTGATGTGTTTACCCTACCTTGATACTTACTCTTCGACAGGAACTTTGATAAATGCCTGTCCGGGGTCGATTTCCTCGCGGATCATCTTGATGACGTCTTCATTCGGCGCTTCCAATAACACTGCTTTGGAGACATCGAGGTCAAAGCCGGTATTTTCCAGTACATCTTCGGGGGAAGAAGTCGGATAATATCCCGCTAAGTACATCCGCTTGGTTTTATCGTCAAATTTGAGGATACCGCGGTCGGTAACAACGGCAATCGGGCCTCTGTTTCCGGGGAGGCCGAGTCTTTCGCGGCCGCCTGCACCGTCGCCCCAGCCTGCGCTGGTAATATAGTCGATTTTGTCGATAAAGCGGCGTTTTTCATGCTGCATCATAATAACGGTGTTTGAGTAAGTTGCGATACCGTTTGCACCGCCGGAACCGGTAAAGCGGGTAATGGGGTTGTGATAGTCGCCGATACAGGTTGAGTTTACGTTTCCGTAGGGGTCAATCTGAGCACCGCCGATAAAGGCGATCATACGGTCGTTATCGTTGAGCCATTCATTTGCCTCAAACCCGATAAAGCGGACATTCGGCCATTGCACTCCGCAGTGAGCCATCAGCCGGTTATCGCCGACGCTGCGCGGTACTTCGATCGGAGCGCAGTCCATCAAACCGCTTTCTACAATCAGCTTGCAATTCGGAGCAAAAATCCGTTTTGCCAACGAGGCTCCGATTAAAGGAAGGCCCGTCCCTACAATAACGATTTGACCGTCTTTAATGGTCTTCGCGATTGTAATCGCCTGCATCTCTTTATTGGTATAATTCTTATAATTCTTCGCCATCTTACTTATCCTCCTTCACAAGCTTTGCCGCATAGCCGAAGCCCGGCACAACATGGAGCTTCGCCAATCTGCTCGCGCCTAACTTATCGATATACTCATTGTGATCTTTTACGCCGTATACCCACTCATTCAGGTACGCTTTAAAATCTTCTTCGGTCTTGGTAACGCTGTCGTACATTTTGAAGAAGTTCGCATCATAATCATAATAGTTATAGCACTGAGCGGGATGAGCACCGTAGGGAGTGTGAACAACTGCATCGACGCAGAATTCGGGAATTGAGTTCTTGCTGGGATCTCTTCTGATTTCTTCTTCGGTTACGAGTTCTTCGCAGGTTACGATACATTTTTTTGCGGCAATTGCGATATCGACATCGTGGAATTCATCGCCCTCAATAGAGCATGTCCCTTCGATAGAAGCCTTCTGCACGTGGATAATTGCGGTGTCCAAGCGCGGCACCGGTACGGCAACCACTTTTTCGCCGGGGTTAAAGGGATTGTCCATCTCTATCAATTTATCGTTAGGAAGACGAGGATCTTTTGCACGTTCTTCCTTACTAATTCCCCACTTATTTACTAAGTCGGTACCCTGCATCAGCCGTACCGGCAGATACGGGAGACCGAGAGATGAAGCATGGAGCATCAGCATTAAAACATCCTGCGAATAGTCTTCCAGCAGCATTTTTTTGTTTTTTTCTATTTCGTGGCGGAAACGGCGCGCTACATTCGTATAGCCGGAATTTGCAATATAACAGTTAATAAAGGCCTTTACCCTTCCTTCACCGATCAACATATCCCAGTCGCCGCCTGCAGGGCCGGAATACCCGACAAAATCGCCTAATCCTTGCCGTAAAATCTCATTTACCGCCGCATAAGGCTTACGGTTTGTCGTAAAACCGCCGAAACAAAGCACGTCTCCCGATTTTACATACGTTTTAATTGCATCATGCAATGACATAACCTTACTCATAATACATCTCCTTCCAACTATATGTACTTTAATGAGATAGACAATCGCGGAAATTACTCTTCAGCAATACGTTCTATCATACAAGGAGGGAATGCCGATAACATCGGTATTCCCTCCTCTTTATTACTTGCCAAAAATCAGCATAAAATAACCGGCTGCAACCGCCGATCCGATAACACCGGCCACATTCGGCCCCATTGCGTGCATCAACAGAAAGTTCGTCGGATTTTCGGACGCCCCAACCGTCTGCGAAACGCGTGCAGCCATCGGTACCGCAGAAACGCCGGCAGATCCGATTAACGGGTTGATTTTTCCGCCGGTAACAACATACAAGAGTTTTCCGAGTAAGATACCGCCGACGGTAGACATACAGAACGCAAACAATCCCATAAAGATAATGCTAATCGTTTGCACCCGTAGGAACAATTCTCCATTAGCGGTAGCGCCGACCGTAACACCGAGCATGATCGTAACAATGTTAATCAAAGCGTTTTGCGCCGTATCGGACAAGCGCTGTACGACACCGGACTCTCTAAAGATATTGCCCAACATCAGCATACCGAGCAACGGAGCAACCGACGGCAGCAACAGCGCAGTAAATAAAACAGTTCCGATTGGGAATACAATTTTTTCGGTCTTGCTCACCTTCCGTAGCTGCTTCATCTTAACAGCCCGTTCTTTTTTGGTGGTTAACAACTTCATAATCGGCGGCTGAATCAACGGAATTAAAGCCATATACGAATACGCTGCAACGGCGATAGGTGCCAGCAGTTCGGGAGCCAAGTTATTTGCAATATAAATAGACGTAGGACCATCAGCTCCACCGATGATGGCAATGGCGGCGGCTTGCTTAGCCGTAAAGATCGGTAAAGCGCTTGCAGCCATAAAGGTGATATAGATACCGAACTGAGCCGCCGCGCCAAGCAATAAACTGATCGGATTGGCAATAAGCGGTCCGAAATCAGTCATGGCGCCTATTCCCATGAATATCAGACATGGGAACAGATTACTTTTAATACCGCTATAGATAATCCGAAGTACACCGGATGCATACCAAGGATCCGCTTCCTTCATCAAATCCGCTAACGGTAAATTCGTCAAAAACATACCGAAAGCAATCGGCAACAGCAGCAACGGTTCAAACTGTTTGACGATTGCTAAATAAATTAAAACGAACGAGATGACAAACATCACAAGCTGCTGCCATGTCAACGCAGCAAAGCCTGATTGCTGCATCATCGTTCCTATAATCTTAATAAATTCCATGCGGCGCCCCTTATTTAAGCTCTACCAATACCGTATCCGTATCGACGGCATCTCCTTTTTTAACTCGCACTGCGGATACCGTACCGGCAAATTCGGACACAATTTCGGTTTCCATCTTCATGGCTTCCAATATAACCACCACCTGATTTACGGAAACGGAATCGCCTTCCTTTACTTTAACATCAAGAACAGTACCGGGCATCGGGCTTACGATGGAATTGCCGGCACCTGATGATGCAGGAGCCGGTGCCGCAGGCTGGGGAGCCGCAGGGGCAGCAGGCTGTGCTGCAGGAGCAGCTTGGACAGGGCGGGATACCCGCTCAGGCGGCCGTCTTGACAGGGAAGACGATGCGCCGCCGACTCTTTCTACTTCAACTTCATATCTTTCACCATTCACAGTGACTACATAGTTCATACTAAACACTCCTTTATGTGGTTTATAGTTTCTTAATATTCGTAATTACGAATGAATTTAAAGGCTCGCGCCTTTCTTCGCTGATCGCAGCAGCAATAACCGCAACTTTTACCGCTTCGGCACCCGCTGCAGGCTTCGTATTTACGGCTGTAGATGCCGCTGTTGCAGGGGCTGCTTGAGGTTTAGCAGGTAATTTTTTCTCTAAGCCTGAAATAACTTTCGAAACGATCATAACATAAATCGCTAAGAAGATTAGAGATAAAAACACAATGCCAAGCCCAAGCAGAGATGACAACAAGCTTGTAACAAAGCTTATGTACTCTGTTGTAATCATTCATACCTCCTATAAGGAATAAATAGCTTGAAAAAGCATCCTGTATAATAGCCTTATCATAATAAAAAAGTGCTTTACTGTCGAGACAGCAAAGCACTTTTTAAGTGTTCCAGGGTATCTTTAAAAGTTTGATTAAATCTTAAAAAAATCCCTCATAGAATAGATGCGTTCTCTTCAAAACTACCCGACAAAAATACTGGTAAAGGTCTGAATGATAAACGCATTAACAAAATCGATAAACAGTGAACCTACGAGCGGAATAGCCAAAAAAGCCTTTGTCGAGAAACCGTTTACTGAAGTGAACGCTTCCATGTTTGCGATCGCGTTCGGGGTAGCCCCCATACCGAAGCCACAGTGTCCGGTTGCAATAACAGCAGCATCGTAGTCCCGTCCCATAATATTGAAGGTTACGAAATAGGCAAACAATCCCATAACAACGGTCTGTACTAACAGGATTACGATAAGCGGAATCGCCAAGTCTGCCAATTCCCACAACTTCATCGACATCAATGCGATAGCCAAGAAGAAGGAAAGACATACACTTCCGATAATCCCAATTTCATCGATAGGAGTTTTGTTTGAAGTTGAGTCGACAACGTTACGCATAATAGCGGCAATAAGCATCGGAATAAGATATGCGGGTAAAGACAATCCTGCTTTTTTAATAAGCGGAGTGATAAGGCCGCCGACACCCATTGAAATACCGATCATACAGGCTGCTTTAAAGAAGGATTTCTCGGTCATCGTAGCTTTTTGAGCGAGAGTCTCTTCGTTTTCCGCTTTCTGTTGAGCATCTTTTGCATTTCCCTCTTTGCATACCAGCTTATTCTTTTCCATAAGGCGTTTTGCAATCGGCCCGCCGATTAAACACCCTGCAACCAAACCGTAGGTTGCCGAAGCGATTGCGACAACCGTAGCGCCTGAAACGCCCCGTTCTTCCAAATAAGGACCGAAAGCGCCCGACGTTCCATGTCCGCCGGTCAGCGGGATAGAACCTGCTGCCAAACCGATACCGGGGTTAAGTCCGAACACCTTCGCTAATGCAACACCGATACCATCCTGTACAACACAAAGAACAGCAGCTGCTGCTAAGAACAGCAGGGTGGCGATACCGCCCTTTTTCAATGCGGAAACACTTGCTAAGAATCCGACGCTGGTAAAGAACACAACCATGAAGAAATTCTTTAAGTTCCCGTCAAAAGTAAATGTAAATAGTCCCATATTATGGCCTATCAACATTATAATCGAGAACAGTGTTCCTCCGATAACCGGCGCAGGAATGTAGTACTTCTGCAAAAGCCCGACTTTTGCTTTAATACCGCTTCCCAACAGGTACAGTATAATAGCAAGCCCCAACGTTAGATACATATCAAACGTAAATGTAAACATCTTTCATTACCTCCTCATACAGATGCATTTACTGTAGATTAAATATCAAGCAGAACATCTAAAAAACCGAAGCTTTTAGATGTTCTTTATAACTATGCTATACAGCACATTACTGAATTTTGTTCTTACAGTCTCCCGTTTCGACATATTCTTTTATGTTATCAAAGGTTGTTTCGATCATATTTAAGGCAGCCTCATCGGTATAAGAACCTATATGCGGCGTAATAATAACCTTAGGATACATATTGATCAATTTTTCGAATGCGGGAACAGGCAAAGTCTTACCTTTAAAATCTTTAAAGAAGATTTCAACCTCGTTGTCCAAGGTATCGATACCCGCAGCATAGATTTTTCCGCTTTCCAGCGCCTCGACCAATGCATCGGTATCGACAAGTTCTCCTCGTCCCGTATTAATAAGAATAACGTTATCCTTCATCTTCGCGATTGCTTCTTTGGTGATAATCTTACCGTTTTCTTTGATATACGGAGCATGGAGCGTAATAATATCGGATTTTGCCAGTACTTCATCCATCGACATCTGCGTTACGATGTCTTCTACACCGGTTTTCGGGAAAATATCAAAACCGATGACATTGGCGCCTAAACCTTTAAACAGTTTAGCCGCTGTCATACCAATTCGTCCCAAACCGAGTACGCCGACCGTGCAATTCCGTACTTCACGTGAGAACATCTGCTTATCGACAATAAAGTTCTTATCTTTTGTCTTGTTACCGGTATAGGTAACGTTTCTCAGCAGTGTCATTGCTAAGGTTAACGCCAATTCCGCAATCGCATTCGGAGAATAAAACGGTACATACGCGGTTTTAAAACCCAGCTCTTTTGCATACGGTATATCAATATGATTAACACCGACCGTTCTGGTCATTACATATTTAACACCGAGCTCTTTATAAATGTCCAGCCGCTCTTTTGTCGCAAAGCAGTTTCCGCGTAATACGACAACGTCATGTCCGGCGGCTTTCCTTGCAGTAGCTTCATCGGTTAGATATTCGGGAATTAGCGTCATTTCATACCCGAATTTCTTATTTACTGCTTCAAAGATAGGCCGCTCGACATCGCGCACGCCGTAAAAAATAATCTTCATGTTATAGCACCTCCTACATTCTTTAATCTTACAATGCCTCTACCGCGTTGTCAAGAAAAATTTATTTTTGCGTAAGGCTGAATACGCCGTCCCAATTGTCGGCCGGAGGCTTTTGCATAAAGTTTTCGCATTTGCGCAGATAGGCAGCGGAGGGGCCGTCGTCGGGGCGCTCTTCGGACAGCGCTTTAAAAAGCTTGAGCGCTTCCTTCCAATCCCGCTTATCGAACACGCAATGGGCTTCCTCAAACCGCTGTAAAAAGTCGAGCGTTGCCGAATCGACAGCCTCCTTCAACTCAACCAGCTCCCATAACTGCACCGGCGTATTGATACCGACAACGCGCACACGGTCGAAGCGGCGGGTAATAAATTCGTCGCCGATTTCGTTTCTCGTCATATCGGAGATTAACAGCCATGAACCGTACTGCTTGTTTACACCTTCCAGACGGGCGGCAAGGTTGACGGCGTTACCCATAATCGTATAGTCCATCTTCCGTTCGGTACCCATGTTCCCGACAACCATATCGCCGGTGTTAATCCCGATACGGGTTAAAAGCGGATTAGGACTCATCCCTTCACGCATAAAAAGTTCGTTCAGTTCAACCTCTTTACGGTGCATCAGCACTGCGGCATGACAGGCGAGGCGGGCATGTTCTTTATAATCTACCGGAGCGCCGAAGAACGATATAATGGCGTCCCCTTCATACTTATCGATAGTGCCGCGCTGCTCTAAAATAATATCACTCATACCGGAAAGATAGATATTCAGCAGCTTAACCAGTTGTTCGGCATCGAGCGCTTCACTTATTGTGGAAAAGCCCTTAACATCGGTAAACATTGCGGTAATCCATTTTTTCTGTCCGCCGAGCTTCAGCATAGAAGGATCTTCTATCATCTCATTGATAACATCGCCGGAAAGGTATGTGCCGAATGCTTTGCGGAGAAAGCTCTTTTCGCGCTCACTGATGATGAACGACACCATCGAATAGGTTAAGAACGATACGAAGAGTGCCAGCACCGGTGAGATAATAAAGATATAAATACCGGTAAAGTGGAATATGAGTTGATTCACCATCAGCACGACGAGGGACAGCACAACTCCTGCAATAATCTGAACAAGGGTGCTGAACCGGCGGATAACCACAATAATACCGAAAGAAAACGCAATCGCGAGCAGAGCCGACACCCAAACCGGCGCTTGCTGTAAGAAATCACGCTGCAAAATAGTATTGGCGACCGCAGCGTGCGTACCGACATTCACATATTCGCTGTGAAAGGGGTTAACGCCGATATCGGTCGTGCCGGTGCTTGACCATCCGATGATGCAAAAAGAGTCTTTAAGTTTACCGGCAAGCGCCGTTTCAAGCTCCGTATGCCGGTTATACGATGTGGCGGCGTTTGCATACAGCGTTTCAAAATCGGCCTTTACCTGATCGTAGAGTTCCGCATCTTCGGGATTTCCCGCCTGTTTTGCCTCGTCGAACAACAAGGCTATCGATGTACCGTAGTCCGTTTCCAAAAAGTTTTTTACCGTATCCCAATAAGCCTGCACCGAAGTAAGCCATGCCTCTTTATCCTGCGTACTCCCCGATTCAAGGGCGGTACGGCGCAGTTCTTCGCTTTCTACCCACAGCTGCATACACGTGTCTATCGGCGCATATCCGGGACCGAGATTCCAGCCCTGATTAGCCCGCAACAGGCGTAAACTGCTTGCCGTTTTTTCTCCGCTTTCGGCATAATCGATCAGCAGATAGAAAGGAACATGAGTAAAGCTGTTTTGATAGTTTTTTTTCGGCCATCGAATCAACATCATACCGCTTGAATCAAGCGGTATTGAAATATTTTCTTCTTTACCGTCATACACGGCACCGATCAACGTAACGAGGTTTTTATCGATGACAACTTCGGGAGACCTCAGTTTCTTCAGCAACGGAGAAAAGGCAAGCTGCATAAACACCGTGTCGCCGATATTATCTGTCAACCGGATACGCCGCCTCACACCGTCGCTGTCGATATGCACATTGGTAAACCCCGCCCCCGCCGCCATACGGCTGATTTCCGGTATCGGTACTAAAGCGCTGTGCCGACCGTCCGATAAGGGGGCATTCACTTTCAGCTTAGGATAGACAAACCGCTCTTTCGCAATGGCATATAAATCTTCTGAACCATCGCTCGGAGGATCATCCTGCATATTAACCGTAATAAACGACGAACCGAACAGCCGCATTGCCTGTCCCAAATAACTGTCATTCTCGATCGCAACCTGCTTTGTATGCCGGTAGAGAGTGTCGCGCGATTGATCGATTAAATCTACCAATTCGCTCCCGTATATTCCTGCCTCCGGCAGGGTAATTTGATTATTGGCAAGCGCCGCAAAAATATCCTGCACATTAGCACCGATCTCTTCAAAAGAGGCGGCAAACTCGGACTTTAAAGCACCGTTTAAATAGGTAAAATCTACGCTCATCGGGCTTTTATCGATATATTCAATATCGAATACCGCATATTCCGCACCGAGCTGCGTCAGGGTTTCCAAACCTTTCGCAATGGTATTACGGGGCCACGGATAGAGCCCGACCTTTTCGATGGAAACATCGTCGATGTCCAACAGCACAATAGAAGAATCTTCTTTAACATCAGACTTTAAGCCTAAAAAGAAATCATACAGTCGATTTTCAACCCCTATCCAAAATGGAAACAGATAAGCTCCTGCACACAGTAATCCGATAATACACGGTATAACAATCGAAGGCCAAGATATTTTTTTCTTCACTCTTTACTCCCTATTAAATCTATAGTATGATATGTACGTGAGTTATACAATGGGCTGTTTTAAAATTTTATAAATTTTATATCATAAATTTTATAAAGGAGGAAAAAATGAAACGGATTATCGGAATAACTGTTGCGGTTTTTCTTACTGCTGCAGCATCGTTCGGCCAATCGGCTGAAAGAGTTGACAAAATTTTGGAGACCGAACAAGCGACCTTCGGACAGGCTGCATATCTGATACAGACGGCGTTGAATGATAGCTCTGACGAGCTTGATTTTAACACAGCCTTTGACCGCTTCAAAAACGAAAACCAAAACTTAATACCGGATTCGGTTACGGCAGAAGAGGCCATCTCCGCCAAAACTTATGCTTTTTTATTGATGAAGGCATTCAACGTAAAAGGGGGCATGATGTACCGCATCTACCCGTGTCCGCGGTATGCATATCGCGATCTGCGGTACCTTGGGGTAATTCAAGCTAACAGTGATCCCGATGCTCCCTTGGCAGGATCGGCAATGCTGCAAATGCTCGGCCGCATCGATGCAGTACAAGGAGGTGAACAATGAAACGTATAGTATTCCTTCTTATAGTGGCAGGTGGTATCGTAATGCAGGCTGCCGCTTTGGAATTCGGTGTAAATTTTTCCGATACCACCGGATTAAACGGCACGGATAAGGCTTTTAACATTTCGCAAGCGAATGAAGCGGAAGCATTTATTAAATTTCCCGTAGGAGGCTTTTCTTCAATATATATTTCCGGCGAAGCACGGTTTTCCGGTTTTTTTCCCATTAGCCCTAATGGGACGGCACAGCTGCTGCCGCTCGCTCAATCATTCAGGCTTAAAAGAACCGATTGGTCCGGCCACACAGCCTTTAATACGATCGGCTTTCAATGGGCAATCGGCCGTACTTTGTTCAATGAGTACTCAAATAAAATTTTAAGCGGTTTATTTGACGGAGCACGGGCAGGCCTTACCATAAAACATACCGACCTTGCTTTTGCGCTCGGCTATACGGGTTTAACGTATAAAAACGATGCAAAAATAAGAATAGACCAAGATGATACAAACCGAATGGCCGATAAGGGGAAAATACTGGCGCCGCAGCGGTTATTTCTGTTGTTATCAGCCGCTTTCCAAGAGATAATTCCTTCGCATACATTCGGCCTTGATATGCTGGCACAATTCGATTTACTCAAAGAAACCGGAAGAACCCATACGCAATACTTTATACCGTACATTCACGGAAGAATAAACCGGAATTTCAACTGGAAATACTGGGCGGCCGTTCAATTCGGCGAGGATACACAGTTTTTCTACTCCCTCGCATCGGGGCTTTCCGTGCAATATTTCAATCCTGACTGGCGCTACTTTACTTTAACCGGTAAGCTCGATTGGGCTGCAGGAGACTATGACGGCGCCGGATCGATGCGCTCGTTTATACCGGTTACGAGCCTAAAACAAACGGTCGTTGCCGACGGAGCGATAAGCAGATTCAGCAATATGCTTACGGCAGGGCTCACGGCAAGTGTCCGGCCTATCCGGGCGCTTTTAACGGATGTATCATACATAGCGCTGGCTTCGCCGAATACCGTAAAAGCTCCCGCTTATATCGGTTCCGAATTATCGGCAAAAGTATCGTATCACTTCTATGATGATTTTAGCGCAGCGTTTACAGGCGGCATCTTTGTCCCGAATCCGAAATTTACCACAGCGTATAATGTACGCTGGATGACGGAACTGGCATTTACCGTAAGGCTATAATACGGTGTTTTAGGAGGTTTAGTATGAAAAAATACTTTGGAATTTTAATACTCTGCATAGCAGGCATTTCTTTAGCTGCGGCATCGGATCTTACGGCAACAATCATGGAAGTTGCAGGGAAGGTTGAATGTAAACTTCCCGGAAAAGATTGGAAAACTGCAAAAACAGGCGACGTTTTACCGGCAGGTTCTTCTATCTCGACCGGTTTTAAGAGCACCGCTATTCTTAAAATGGAAGCGGCGACACTGACGGTAAAACCCGTTACCCGCTTATCGCTTGAAGAACTGGTAAAATCCGAAGGGACAACCAAAACCCAGATGTTTTTGATGGCAGGACGGGTTAAGGCTGAAGTTACACCGCCTGAAGGCGAAAAAGCGGAATTTAAAGTGAAAAGCCCCACGGCAACCGCTTCCGTCCGCGGTACGGGTTTTGAATTTGACGGGCAAAACCTCGTTGTAGATCACGGAACGGTACAGCTTGAAGCGGAATCCGGCGTAGGAATTCCTCAATCCGTCGGAGGGGGTCAATTCAGCACTTTGAGCCAAACGGGTACGGTAACAGCTCCCATTGCTGTTACAACCGCCTCAGCTTCGTCGTCGGCTATCTCAGACATCCGGGAATCGGCCTCGAATACTTCAGCGGCAAATAGCTCTGTCATCGACACTACATCTACTACCAGTGATGTAACGCGTCCCGACCTGAAGCCGGATCCTGTAGAACCGAATCCTCCTACACCTGATAACCCTGAGCCGCCGAAACCTGAAGAACCTAAGACCCGCGACGTAACAATCAGCGTAGGATGGGAAGATTAACCGTCCCGATATTATATCCGGCAGCCGTCTTATCTCCCGATAGATGACAGGCTGCCGGTTCCTTAGGGAAGCTCTTTAATTCAAAAGATAGGTTGTGTTTGAAAAATATTATAGGAAGTTATGGACATCAAAATCATCTGTGCAGATATAACCGTACTTAAAGTAGATGCAATCGTTAATGCGGCAAATACCTCGTTGCTCGGCGGCGGAGGTGTCGACGGAGCAATTCACCGTGCTGCCGGCCCCGAATTATTGGAAGAATGCCGTGCACTCAATGGCTGTAAAACAGGGCAAGCAAAAATCACACGCGGCTACAATCTCCCTGCAGAATATGTTATCCATACGCCCGGGCCGATATACCAAGACGGCAAGCACGGGGAACCGGAGCTGTTGGCAAGCTGCTACCGCAATTCACTCATCCTCGCCTCAGACTTCCACTGCAAAACAATTGCATTCCCCTGTATCAGCGCAGGGGTATACGGTTATCCCATGAAAGAGGCGGCGGCAATCGCTCTTTCTACCGTTTATACATATTTAACAAAAACAAAGGCGGATATGATCGTCTACCATGTCTGTTTTAATAAGCAGACCGAAGGACTATACCGTACGTTATTAGGAAAGATGGAGCCCTCTAAAAACTCAGTTAGCTTTTAGAGATGACACAATAAAGAGGCGTATTATGACCGTATCACAATTACACAAGGCACGGTATGCATATATACCGCGATTTCCCGCTATCCTCGATGAACCGATTGAATCCATTGCAATGCAAAAGGAGCAAGAGACCGCTTCCATTGCAAATACAGAGGAAATACAGCCTCTTTTTCCCCACATATACGGTAAGCCGGTTGTTCATTTTGTCAAAGGGACGGCTCATATCGATAAAAAGCCACTCCGGGTAGGAACGATTTTATCGGGCGGACAAGCACCGGGCGGACATAACGTTATCGCAGGTTTATACGACGGTTTACAAAAAGCAAACCCCAATTCCAAGCTCTTCGGCTTTTTAGGCGGGCCGGAAGGGTTGGTCATCGGAAGGGCAATCGAAATAACCGGAGCAATTATCGAAAAATACCGGAACACCGGCGGCTTCGATATGATCGGTTCGGGACGTGCAAAAATCGAAACACCCGAACAAATTGCCGGAGCTGTAGAAACGGTAAAACGGATGGAGCTTGATGCGGTGGTTATCATCGGCGGCGACGATTCAAACACGAATGCGGCTGTGCTGTCGGAATACTTTGTGCAACAGGGCATTGCAACGCAGATTATCGGCGTTCCTAAGACCATCGACGGCGATTTAAAATACGATATGGTAGAAACCTCTTTCGGATTTGACACGGCTACCAAGATATATGCCGACCTCATCGGCAACATTGCCCGCGATGCAAACTCCGCAAAAAAATACTGGCACTTTATCAAACTGATGGGGCGCTTTGCCAGCCATATCGCTCTGGAATGTGCGCTCCGTACTCAGCCGAACATCTGCCTGATTTCCGAAGAAGTTGCCGAAAAAAAGATGACCTTACAGCAGATTACCGACATCATCGCCGACGCGGTGGTAAAGCGTGCAGTGCGCAAAGAGAACTTCGGCGTCGTGCTTATTCCCGAAGGCGTTATCGAATTTATCCCCGAGATGAAACAGCTGATCAAAGAACTCAATGAGGCGATGGCGCAGCACGCCGATACATTTAACACGCTTGAAACCTTTAAACAACAAAAAGCGTGGGTAGCGCAGCATATCAGCCCCGAATCGGCGGCCTTGTTCGCCTCTATGCCGGAAGACATCGCGGCGGAGTTTTTAACGGATCGCGACCCGCACGGGAACCTGCAAGTGTCGCGGATAGAAACGGAGCATCTGCTAATAGGCTTGGTAACCAAACGGCTTGCCGAACTGAAAAAAGAGGGAACCTATACGGGAAAGTTCAGCGCACAGGCTCACTTTTTCGGATATGAAGGACGGGCGGAATTCCCTTCAAACTTCGATACCGACTACTG
Organism: Treponema vincentii F0403; assembly: GCF_000412995.1. Lineage (NCBI taxonomy): Bacteria > Pseudomonadati > Spirochaetota > Spirochaetia > Treponematales > Treponemataceae > Treponema > Treponema vincentii. The sequence goes on from NZ_KE332512.1 coordinate 803,295, forward strand.
CTATGCGCTCGGCAGGACAATCTTCGTGCTGATTGCAAACGGCCTAACAGGCTATCTGGCATCGGTGTATAACCTTACCGCCCCGCCCGCCGAATGGAAACCCTGCGGTATTCCGCTGACCAAACTGATGGATATGGAGCTGCGCTCGGGAAAGAAGCAGCCGGTTATCAAAAAGACGGTTATTGATTTGAACGGCAAGCCGTTTAAAACCTTTGCAGCACAGCGGGAACAATGGGCTGTCGAAACCGCTTATATTTTCCCCGGCCCTATTCAGTATTTCGGGCCGTCTGAATTATGCGACATTCTCTCTAAAACATTACTTTTGGAGCATGAAGAGCGGATACATCCATGATGAACCGGCCATTTACGAGCAATCCAGAATCTGCGGAGCCTTGCGAAAATCTCAACGATTTTTACCGATGGCTGGACGGGTTTATCAACTTTGAAAAACGGCCGCATAAAAAAACCTTTTCACTGGAGGTTATCGGATACTATGCCGCGCTGTTTTCAAACCCGCAGACCGCGTATAAGTGTGTACATATAGCCGGTTCAAAGGGAAAAGGCTCCGTTGCGGCGATGCTTTCTGCCTTGCTTACCGAAGCGGGCTCTAAGACAGGCCTCTACACGTCTCCCCATGTAAACGATTTCCGCGAGCGGATAACGGAAAACGGCCGTTTTTTCAGCGATTCAGCCTATCTTGAAGCGTTCCGTTCAGTACGGCAGGGAGCCACGCCGCATATCGATAAAGAAGAAGAGCCGCAGCCGAGCTGGTTTGAATTGGTAACGCTTACCGCCTTTGTGCTGTTCCGGCAGGAAAAGCTCGACTGGGCGGTGTTTGAGACCGGCATGGGAGGGCGGCTCGACGCTACCAATATCGTGCGGCCGGAACTGACCGTGCTGACACCCATCGAGTTGGAGCACTGCGAGTATCTCGGCCATACCATACCGCTTATCGCGGCGGAAAAAGCGGGCATCATTAAAGGGGGTATTCCCGTTTTTTGTTCACGGCAGCAGGTCTCCGCACTTGAAGTATTTAAGGAGCGGGCGGCGGCACTTAACGCCCCATTTTTTTATCTCCCCGATCTTATCGAAACAATTGAACACAGACTGACGCCGCACGGCCGCGAAGTTACCGTCCGCTTTTCCACCGACCATCCGGTAGGAGCGCTCTTTAAACGCCCGCTGCGCACCGTGCTGCCGCTTTTTACACCCGTGCAGGCGGAGAACGCAGCGCTCGCCGCCGCCGCCTTTAAGTACCGCTTTCCCGACGCGCCGGAAGCACTGATCGAACGAGGGCTTTCAAAGGCATGGCTCCCCGCGCGCTTCCAGCTTTTAAGCACCAAGCCTTTGATTGTAATCGACGGTGCGCACACGCATAACAGCATACAGGCATGTGCGGACACCTTTTTTTCTCTCCTCGGCTCCGGCTCCTCGTCCGCGTATTCCGGCCGCACGGTAATCCGTGAAGCTCCTTCACCTGCACATTCCGGTACGCTATCCGTAGCCGGTGCATCGAGTAATGCCAAACCCATACTGGTATTTGCCTGTGCAGCCGACAAAGACCCTGCCGGTTTTGCGCCGATATTCCTCGGCAAAATTGCTCGTCTCTATTTAACTATCCCGGGCTCATTCAAAAAAGGCAATTTGGAAAAAACCGCCGGCGCATTTACGCAGGTTTTCAAAGATGAGAAAGACGTTGTAATGACAGTGAGCGGAGACTTTAATGAGGTACTAAAACAGGCCTTTCACCAAAGCTATGCCGAAAACCGGCCGCTTTTGATTACGGGTTCATTTTATCTGGCGGCGGAAGCGCAACGCATATATTCCGCCGAGGGTTTTCAGGATCGGGAAACTCAAGCTTAACCGCGTAGAGCTGCAAACTCACACCTCTGTTTTCCGCCCCGTACGCGGGCTCCGTCCTCTGCGGCGCATAAAGAGGGTCTCCCACAATGGGCAATCCGATAGAGGCCAGATGAGCGCGCACCTGATGGCGGTAGCCGCGGGAAAGGCGGCAGCGTACCCTAATCGGAGCGGAAGCTGAAACATCAACAGGGGACGGCCTATCAGCCGAAGACGGCGGCATATCATCCGGCTGCCGCAATTTTTCAGCCGGAAGCCGCAGTTCTTCAACCGCTTCTATGACCGTTGTGTAGAGCCGCCCGTCTTTTTTATAATGCCGAGAGCTGGGAAAAACCGGAGCAACTTTCTTTGCGCCGGGGCCGAAATTCCTAAACTGACTTTCCACTGCAGCTATCCGGTTAACGGCCGCACCGGGCAGGCACGGTTCTACAAAAGCGCAATAGGTTTTTATTATCTGCCCCGCTTCCTGCCGGGCTGCAAGAAAATCATATACCGCCTGATCTTTTGCAAAAAGCACGAGCCCCCGCGTATCCGTATCGAGCCGGTGCAGCAGACCCGCCTCAATCGCCTTTTTACCGCACACCTGCCCTTCCCGGCTGTGCTGCCCAGCCGCCGGTATTTTAGGTTTATTGCCGGTCTGCATTTCTTGAATGCACTGTCCGTATTCGGCGGACGGTCCCTGCGTATCATCGGCTTGGTCGGTTGCCCCTGCCTCAGCTCTGTGCAAAAACCAATACACCAGCGTCTGCCGTTCGTCCGTACGGAGCGGCGCAGTAGGCAGATACGGCGGCTTATACACAACCGCCCAACGAGCGGTTTCCCGTATCACACAGGGTTCCGTCCTATTATAATCGGCATTCGCCGCGAGAAACATTTCCATAAATTTTTTCATACAGCCTCCACGGCAACCTCATCAGACATTTTGTGGGATATCCCCGCAGAATACAACCAGAACTGCCAAGGATGGCAGTGTATCCATACAGCAGCGATGTTTTGTGCTCGCACAAAACTCGCCTTCAACTGTTGTACACGGATGTACAACGGTTGAAGATGGCTCAAATGGTCTCACAGTCTATTTATTCTGCGATTTTTTCTACATTATCTGGTGTGATTGCCTTTTTTAAGATAAAATGCACGAAATTTTAAATAAAATTTCGTGCAAAAGGAAGGCAATCGATTAAAATCTTTCTGATGCGGATACCTTAGTCATTACTTTGTTACATCTGTAGGAGGTGCAGGACGGTCTGGAATCTCCGAGGCAGCGGGGCGGTGAAAACCGTTTTTTCCCGTGTTGAAGGAAGCGCAACGCAGAGCCGGTACGCATGGAGCATCATCCCGTACGGTTTCCACTCCGCCTCTTTTTTCCCGTACAGCGGATCACCGACAATTGGGCAGCCGATAAAACGCGCGTGTAATCTAATTTGATGAGTTCTGCCGGTGTCGATTTTAAAAAGCACGAGCGCATACCGCCCGTACACCCGCAGTACCTTATAGCGGGAGCGGGCATATTTTCCCTTAGCAAGATCGGCCGAGGCGGCGAAGCGGATACGGCTATGCTCATCGCGGAACACCGAAGTTTCAATAACACCGGTACGTTTTTCCGGCACCCCGTTTAAAATAGCCGCATAATATTTTTCCGTGCGCCGCATCTTAAACTCATCTTTTAAAAAAGCCTCCGCTGCGGCAGAACGGGCGGTAATCAGTACACCGGAAGTATCCTTATCAAGCCGGTGCACGATACCCGCACGCAGCAGATCCTCAAAGTTCCCCCTCCCCTGCTCCGCTTCGAGGAGGCCGGCAAACTCATCATGAATAGGCGAAGTGTGCAAGCGGTAATACGCCAGCGCCTGTACCAGCGTTCCCGTCCAATTGCCCGCCGCAGGATGCGTTACCATACCAACCCGTTTGTTTACTGCAATGACATCGTTATCCTCGTAAAGGATTTGAAGCGGAATGTGTTCGGGAATAAGAAAATCGGGGCTGGGATTGTTCCACATCAATTTGATGCGGTCGCCCGCTTGCACACTGCTTGAAAGTTTTGCCTGCCGCCCGTTGAGCTCCACGGATTGCATCCCTGTTTTAAGCCGTGAACGGGTCATATTGGGAAGAACGCTGCTGCAAAACGCATCGAGCCGCAGCTTGCCGGTACCGTCCGGCACTTTAAACTCAAATATTTCAGTCATACTACCGTGCTTCGGCAGTGCCGCTATCCTGCACCTGCACCGGCTCCGGTGCGGTGCTATTTTTAACCGGCGATGAAATCCCGCCGCTCAATCCGATAAACAGCATATCATTGATAGAAATCGGCGGCGCATCACCTTCAATCGGTACTGTTATCAGTGTAAATTGAATAGGATCTTCCGCAAAAGCATTTTCCCGTTCCAAGCGTTTTTTTTCTACAGAACGCCTAATAGCGCGGTATGTTATATCGATTAAGGCGATGGTTACCGATATGCCAGCCGCGGTGAGAAGCACTCCAAGCTGTTCTTTTTCGGTAAGCGCAACTGCTTTGTCAGCCTGTTTGAGCGGCCACGGATAATAGGCGGGGTCGTTGGGATGCTGTGCAGCACGAATCATATCGTAGCCCCAAAAAGACAACAGCGTAACAAAGGGTAACGCCCCGAAAGACAGTATTTCAAACCGTCTAAGCTCCCGCTGCCAAAGCGGAAACTCTGCTTTTGTATAGGGAACCGGCGTATGATCTTCTTTTTTTTCGTCCGCAACCAACGGCATCTGCACCGCAGCCATAATACACAGAACAAAAAACGCAATATAACGCAATCGTTTATTCATCACAGCCCGCCACTATATCGGATAATCGGATAAAATCATAGACCGTAAGAGACTCCGCGCGGTCAACGGGATCGATTGAGGCCTCTTTCAGCAGTGCTTCCGCAGGGGGCGTCTTTTTTCCTCTTGCAGCAAGAAGCGTGCTTAAATTATTTTTTACCGTTTTGCGCCGCGCTCCAAATAGGCCGCGGACAAGGGTTAAAAAAAGACGTGCATCGCGTACCGGCTGAGGCGATCGTTTCTTTATAAAGCGAAGCGCACGGGATTCGACATTCGGCTTAGGCCAGAACGCGGCGGGAGCAATATCGCGGATCGGCGTTACATCGTAGGCCCATTGGCACAGCACCGAAAACGACGAATAATCTGCAGAGCCCGGAGCCGCGGTCATCCGGAGACCAACCTCTTTTTGCACGGTTATTACCATGCGGTTAAAAAAACACTCGGCTTCGATTGTCGCTGCGATAAGTTTTGCCGCAATATTGTACGGCAGATTCCCGAAAAAAGCATCCGGCGCTTGTCTATCGTATTCCGCTTTCCATGTTTTAAGCACGTCGCCTTCTATTAAATGAAATGACTGATGGGAGCCGAAATAGGATGTTAAAAGCTGTACGAAGCCGCGGTCGATTTCGAACACGGTTACATCGGCGCCTGTCTCCAACAGCAGCGACGTCATCGAGCCGAGCCCCGGCCCCACTTCCCACACGCTATTCCCGGCAGAAAGGCCGAGCGCGGAAACGAGTTCCTGCCGTATATATGCGTTAATTAAAAAGTTTTGCCCGAACTTTTTCTGCATTCCGAACCCGTGTTCGTCAAGTACGACAGCAAGCGCGGAAGGAGCGTTATAGTCGGGAAGTTTCATGTTCAACCTGAAGCGGCCGTGCCATCTTCCGTTCATCTGCCCATTCGCTACGGGCGCGGAACACCTCGCTGCCGTCGGAGGTTCGTACAATAGAATGAACACATACATTTTCTCCGCTGTAAAAGCAGCGGCAGCAGAGTTCGTCCCCATATTGTGCGGAAATTAAAAAATTGGTATCGAGGACACGGAGCAGCTTTCCTCTGCAAAAGTCCGCATCCATAAACGACAGCGCCCATCGGATATAATTGAGATTATTGACATGACCGTTCATATCGATGTCCAAAAGCGACGGATGCAGCCGCTCTTCCCTGTCCCAATATTCGGGCAAGGGAATCTTTGCAAACACACGGCCTTCCAAATGATCTGCGCAAAACCCCAGCGAACCGAATATCGTCTCGTCAAGCACGGCAGGCTGATTGGTTTGCGTATTCAGCACAAGCCAGCAGGTACTGCCGCGCACGCACAGAGCTCCATGCTGCCGCAGCGAATCTACCGTCCATTCCTCACCCTTCCGCTCTGCCGAATCGAAGTCGTCAAAAGCTGAAGATAACGAAGCTTTCTTTCCGCCCTCGGCATAGTAATAGGCAAAATCCCGAAAACAAAAAAGCCCCTTCGGCGGCTGCGCCCATGTTTGTAATGTCAGGCAATCGAGCCAGAGCGGATATTCATGTATTTCAAAATGCTGCTTAGAGATAACCCACGTTAATCCCTTTTTTTGCAGCTGCGGCATAAATATACCGGTAGAACTATAATGATTAGCCGCCAAATCTTGCGAAAGGGCTGCAAAGGAAAGAGGTGTACAGCGGTACTGCCCGTCGATGGCGGTAGTAGGCACCGTATATGGAATCGTGTATTTATTGTCGAGTATCATGGGCATCAGTGTAACCGCTTTTGGGCCGTTGTTCAATGAGAGAAAGTTGGTGTTTCAAACACGTAATCGCGGTGCAGGCGGAGGATAAACTCCTTCATTAAATACTCGCCCCCTTCGATGGTGTAGTGGATACCGTCGCTTTGCATCAACGGTATCCACGCCTTACCTTCCGGCCGGATAGCCCCGATGTATCCCGTTCCGTACTGCTCAACAAAGCTTTTAAGCGAAATTTTTATCAGCTTTTTAGAATCGTATTCTTCAGCGATGGACGCATGCACCGCATTTAAGTATTGTATTTTTTCGTTATATGCGGCGTTCCGCACTACCGGTAAACCGAGCCAGTAGAGCCGCGGAACGGAAGCAAGCACGATGTCGAGGTGCGCTTTTACCATTTTACGGTATACTTCTTCCCATTCGGGCGTACCCGCCGTTAGGATGATGCCGTCGGTTGTCCACATATCCTGATAATCGTTCATACCTAAAAAGAGCACTGCCGCGTCAAAACGCTCTCCGTCTTTTTGCGCGGTAAGCAGCGCTTCCAGTTTTTGCGGCCAGTTATAATAATCGGAACGGAGAAAACCGGAAGAAGGAACGCTCAGCTCTTGCATAACGATAGAGGTGTCGGAGCCGAGCGCACGGGTCATACCGGCGGCGATACTGCGCATCTGGGAATCTCCGAAAAAGAATAAGCGCAAGGGTGTCTGCGCGGAATGAACGACCGGTAGAGCAACATCGCGGAGCGTTTCTTTAGAAATATGACCGAACAATTCCGCAGACAGACCGCCGCCGTTTAGATTGTCAGAAAAACCGGGCATCGATTCGGCATACCCTTGCTCGCCGGTTACCGCATAATAAGCGGCAACATCGCTGTCGTATACTCCTTGGCGGTAAAAAAACGTATCCCATTCGCCACGGTTCTGCAGCCCCGCAGTCCGTATAAACGCATTCCTCAGTACGGGAATAACGGCGGCGGTGGGAGAAGCTTCGGTAACGGAAACTGCCGGAGCGGTAAGCGCCGTATAAATATTTTTTAAGGAGGCGCTTTTAATGCCTTGCACCGGATGCGCCAGCCGTTGCCCTAAAAACGGAATCAGCACAAGAAGCGCCGCCGCCGCAAAAAAGAGACACTGATTGGGAGAGTACCGGCCGTTCCGCTCCTGTCCTCCGTTTGCGTTTTTATCATGTTGCCCTTGTTGCCTGTGTTGCTCTTGTTGTGTGTGCTGCGCTTGTTCAGTCGGTTCGCCTTGTTTATTGTTTTCAATCATAGCCTGCACATACTCCTCTAAAACCCGAAGTAGATAAACGGAGCGACGCCGGAAGTGGACACGATATTGAGGGCGATAAAAAACAGCACAACGGCGGCAATCTTTACAACAAGCGGCAGCCGCACATAGCGGGCAAAATAGGTGCAGCGCGTCTCCTCGCTCGGTATTTGCAGCAAAAAGGCGGCGGCAAGCGGTACAAGGACAAACCAGTGCACCGTGCGGAGCGGCTGCGTGATATTTTTGAGCGACGTAACGTAGAGCGCAATTTCCCGCACGGTATTTGCACGGAAAATAAGCCAGCTGATATTGATAAACGCAAAAACGCCGCCGAACCGAAGCATCCGTTTGAATGCAAGATTCCGGCCGGCAGCAGTGTTTATAGCGGCGGCGCGGCGTTCTTTACCAAGAACGGCGACAACCCGCTCTGCGGCGCAGGCAATGCCCTGGAGCAGCCCCCACAGCACAAAGGGAATGGAGCCGCCGTGCCACACCCCCGCGATGAGCATTGTCCCGACCAGCGCAATCACCGTGCGGACTAAACCGTAGCGTGAGCCGCCGAAGGAGAAGTACACATAATCGCGCAGCCACGACGAAAAGCTGATATGCCAGCGCCGCCAAAACTCACTCACCGATTGGGACAGATACGGCCGGTTAAAGTTCTGCGGCGCTTCAAAACCGAGCAAAAGCCCGATGCCGATTGCCATATCGCTGTAACCGGAAAAGTCGCAGTAGATGACAAACGTGTATGACACAAGCCCAACGAGCAGTTCAAGGGTATTGCACTGTGCCGGATTCGCAAATACGGGATCGACGGCAAGCACGGAAAGAAAGGTTGCCAAAACCATTTTTTTATACAGCCCCGATACAATCAGCAAGACGCTGCGGTCAAAGTCTATCGGTTTTTCCGCCTCCGCATCCCGCGTCAGGTTATCCGGCAAGGCGGTAAAAAAAGGTTCCGCCTGCACAATCGGGCCTGATGCCAGTTGCGGAAAAAACGAAATATAGAGCAGCAGTTCGATAAAAGATTTTGCCGGCCGCATTTTGCACAGATAAATATCGAAGATGTAGCTCATCGAGCGGAATGTATAGTACGAAATTCCCACCGGCAATAATAGAGAGTACCCCTGCAGCTGCAGCAACAGCGGCGTTTGGAGCTGCCCGTTAAAAAACGTGTAGTTTAAAAAGGAAGTAAAATCGTAAAAATATTTAAAAAATCCGAGAAAGAGAATGTGCAGTACGGTACCGGTCACCATCGTAACGGTACGGGGAATATAGTTTTTTTGGATTCCGAGCAAATAGCCGATAAGACCGGACAGCGCCGACACTCCGAACAACAACACGCAAAAGCGCCAATCCCAGCAGGCATAAAAAAAATAGCTTGCGCACGTAAGGAAAATAATCCGTTGTTTTTTCTGCCTGAATACATACCAGTACAGAAAAAAAACAACGAAAAAAAAGAGCGCGAACCGGAGTGTCGGAAACAGCATCGCTCAATGGATTTAAGGAAGCGTTGCCGGTTTGTTTGCCATCTTACGCTGAATATCGGCAGCGCGGTTAGCCGGCATCAGCGAGAACCAGTATGCAACGGAAGACGTTTTGTTTGCCTTTTTGGCAATCGCTTCCACTGCCCGCAGTACATCGATAATATCTTGATCATCCATTTGCAGTAAGTTGGCGACCGCCTTCTCAGGCTGCATACCGTTGATATACCGCGCAATCTGATCGATATTCGCTTCCCGCATATCCCGTTCCGCCATCCTCTGTTCAAAGGATTTTTCTTTTTCTTCTATAATAGAGAGTCGATCATCAAGCTCCTGCGATACCTGCGCCGCTTCTTTTTCGCGAGCGGTAACATCAGCTTCTTTTTTATCGAGCTCCTGCGAGCGGACATCCAGCGCAATCAGCCGTTTAGCATACCGGTCGGCATCTAAATCTGCATCCGCATCAGCCGGAGAAGCGACACCGGCAGGCGTCTTTAATCCGAACAACGAGTATACCGGTGAAAAAACTCCCCGTGCATTGATTAAGCCGAGATAGCTGAACCAAAAAAGTCCGCCGAAAACCAATATAATAATCAATAAAAGCAATACTATTACTCGTCCAAAAGAACCTCTACGTCTCACCGGAGTCCTCCCTGCATATTTCAGTATCGGTAAAAATCTCAACAAATATTAGGACATCTCTAAAAAGCATTTTTTTAAAGCGCCCTATCAGTGCTCGTTAATGTTTATAGAGATATTGAAAGTATTCCATATCGGTTGATAATATCTTCTCGGTATCGGGAAGCGCATTTTGATATACCTCAAGGCTCTTCCAAAAGCTATAAAACTCAGGGGACTTGCCGTACGATGCAGCATAGATTGCGGTAGCCTGCGCATCTGCCATTCCCTTTATCTTCTCCGACTCGGAATACGCCTTTGACAGAATACTCTTTTTCTCGTTTTCCAATTTACCGAGCCATTCCGCCTTTTTTCCCTCACCGGTAGAACGGAACGTTTGTGCAATCTGATTCCGTTCCTTAATCATTCTATTATAGACCGAAACCTGCAATTCATCAGAATATTTTATCTCTTTAAAAATAACGTCGATAACCTCAATGCCGAAATCTTCCAGTTGCATATTCGCCTTCTTTAAAATTTCGGCGGCGAGCACATCGCGCCCTTTTTCGATAGCGGCATATACCACCTTTTCCGAACCGGTTACCTCCTCCAGCTTCACTTCGTCCGTATTCAATCCGAATTGCTCTTGATGGACGATTTCGTTAATACTGTTGGTGCTACGAACAACGTCATCCAAACTATTAACGGTGATAATATCCCGTACCGACGAGTCGATAATATCGGAGAGACGTGAATACGCGCCTTCATAGGTTACGAGCGATTGATAAAACTTGCGGATATCCGAAATACGCCAACGGCTGGTCGTATTCACCTCGATAAACTGCTTTTCTTTGGTAAGGATTTTTTGAGGGTCGCCGTCGATGCGCAGCAGTTTTGCGGTATACCGATGCACCTGATGCAAAATCGGCATTTTAAAATGGAGCCCCGCCTCCGTTTCCGTTTTGATAATTTCGCCGAACTGAGTGATGATGGCCGTCTGCCCCTCATTTAAAACATAAAACGGTTGTATCAACAACACAAGGATAAACACAACCAGCACGGCGATAACGCCCCGCAGCAATTTGATGTTTTTTATAGTCTTGGCACTCATTCGCGGCCTCCCGAAAGATCTTTTAACGGTAAGAAGTTTTTAACATTTTTATCGATGAAGATTACCTTGTCGGTATTTGCAAATATCTTATCGAGCGTTTCAAGATAAAGCCGCCGCTTGGTGATATCGGGCGCCTTGCTGTATTCGACATACACCGCATTAAATCGGGCAACATCCCCTTCAGCCTTGTTGACCCGTTCCGCCGCATAGCCGCGCGCTTCTTGAATCATCCGGTCGGCATCGCCTTTCGCTTTGGGGATTTCCTTGTTGTAGGCTTCTTTGCCTTCGTTAATCATCCTGTTCATATCCTGAATGGCGATGTTAACGTCCTCAAAGGCTTGCTGCACGTCTTCCGGCGGAACAACGTTTTGCAGCTGCACCGACGAAACCGCAATGCCGAGCCCCAGCTGCTTATACTTTTCGTTCATAATCTCCTTTGCGGAAAATTGAATTGAGTCGCGTTCCGATCCCATAATATCCAAAATAGCGCGATCGCCGATTAAACTATTGATCGCCGCAGTGGACACATCGCGGACGGTGTTAATCCGCTCACTCGCTTCAACATTGAACAGCCATGCCTTAGGGTCGATAATGCGATACTGCACCGTCCATTCAACATTGATAATATTGAGGTCACCGGTCAGCATAGAAGATTCGCTTACGATATTGTTCCGGTACTGACTCCGGTCGGAAGCCATCGTAGTACGGAAACCGAACTCTTCTTTTTGAACGGTCGTAACAGGAATATGGTACACCCGTTCGACAATCGGGATAATAAACTGCAACCCGGGCTGTAGCGTCCGGTTGTACTTACCAAGCCGAGTTACCACCCCGTTATCCGTTGTCGAAACAACGGTAAAACTGAAAAATGCCAATATGACGAGCACAACCGCTGCACCTATCGCAACAAGCTGTCCGTTTTTTAATTGCTTCATAAGTTCTCCTCTTCAAATAGACCATTTAAAATATTTAGAGTTTCCCGGTAATTGTTTCTATTTCTTGTACGGTTAGACCGGTAGCTTGTGCGATTTTTTCGGTTGATAACCTCATAGCGTATAAGTTACGTGCAGTTTCGAGGGCTTTACGGTGGGAACCTTCTGCGAGCCCAAGGGATTTACCTTCGGCAAGACCTCTCCCTTATTCTCATGAATACCGGAGACTTATTTTAACACTATATCACCTTTCGATGACTTTTATCTTTGTATCATGTGCCATTGCACTAACATTTATCAGCGGCATAATAGGAACAGCAAAACCTGCATTATACAATGTCTGAGAAATGACAGCTCTTACATAGGGAAATAAAATCGTCGGTCCCTGTATTCGTGCTAAAACATCTTCTTGCTCTTGGGTAAAAGCCCCCGTGCCAACGAACAAGCCCGTAATTTCAAATAATCCGTTAGCCATTTCATGCCGATCTTTCCGGGAGACTATAGAAACTTGAACTTTTATACCCGTCACATATAACACCTTGTCCGCAACGTTCTTATATTTTGAAGCATCTCTAAAAGAAAAAGCATACTGAACTTCATAGTCATCCTGCTTACCGGCAAGCGTTAAAAGGGATGGCTCTACAGAGAATTCTATGTTGGTAAGCTTATATGAATCAAACTGGAAGCCTGATTTTACGCTGCTGTCATCCACTGCATTTCCTCCTCTTTTAAAAGAGTATACGTATTAGTATTTATAAGGTCTCCTTCTTTTTGATACGAAGCAGAATAATTCGCATCTGATTTTAGGATTATCGAATTATGACTATCACAGATAGTATTATACACTATGTTCTCAAAATCTTTTTTGAATGAGGGAGAATTTTTATAAAAATAGTCAAAGAATTCATCGTTTGTCATTGTGCAGAAAAAATCGCATACTTCCGCAAGTTTTTTCAGTTCTTCATCTCTTCTCATTGTTTTACCCATTGCCTCTTAGTTACTAAGTGCGGATTGTTCCGTACAGTATATACATCGACGCATTTTCCCGTCAATTTAGAACCATAAAGCAAATCAGCTTCCGGTTTTTTCTCGTAATACAGATGCGCTTTAATACCTGTGTAGGTATCGGATAATATTTTACATGTCTCAAAAAGATAATTTAGTTTCAAGCCTAACTGTGCCGGTTTTATACCTTTTTGTTGCATGACAGAGTTAAATTTATCTGCGATTCTTGAAATATACTGAAGTTTTTCGTCATCCGTTAAATCCAGTACGTCCGTCAAATTTAACTCTGCTTTTACAATACTCTCTTTATGCTTTTCTGTAAGCCACCATTCGGCACGAGATTCGTGCTCCCAAAAATACATTCCCTTGCCTAAAAAATCAGTATCATTGCTATCAATTATAAGATAATTCCGATTAGTGATAAACTCAGAACATCGACTGCGGTCATTAGCATGATACCCTATCATTTTGCAGACAATTTCTCCCCTTTTCTAAATCTATATCAAATAGTATCATATTCCTTGAAATTATTTCAAGTATTTTATTTCCACCCCGCCCCCTCACAACCGTTTAAAATATTTATATGCGTTTGCCCATTTTATAATAACCTTTTTATACTACATTCTGCGGTTTGCCGGAAAGAAAGCTTTTTAAATTATCCGCGGCAATATGCAACAGCCGTGTCCGCGCTTCGCGGGTTTGCCACGCAATGTGCGGCGTTATGAAGCAGTTGGGACAGCCGAACAGCGGATGGTTTGCAGGCGGCGGTTCAACGCTTAGAACATCGGCCGCATAGCCGCCGATGGAGCCTTTTTTCAGTGCGGCGGCAACCGCTTCATCATCGATAAGCTGTCCGCGGCCGGTATTGATAATGAACACACCCGGCTTTACTTTCGAAAGCGCCGCGGCATCGATTATTTTTTCGCTTGCACTGTTAAGCGGTGCATTCAAGCTGATAATGTCGGATTCGGCAAGCAAGGTTGCAATGTCAACCTGCTTTGCTGCAGCAAGTTGAGGTACCGTTTTAGGCGAACGGTTGACGTAGAGTACCCGCATTCCCATCACAAGCGCAATTTCCGCAACCCTTTGCCCGATGTGCCCAAACCCGATAATACCGAGCGTCTTCCCCGTCAGTTCAAACGTCGGAAACGAGGTATAGCAGAAATGCTCACTGCGGCTCCACTTGCCGTTATGCACCTCGTCGCTGTGTTCTTTTACATGCCAATAAAACTGTAAGATGAATGCAAATACCAGCTGTGCGACGCTGTCCGTGCTGTAGCTGGGGATGTTCGTTACGGTGATACCGGCCGTGTGCGCAGCTTCTATGTCGATAACATTATAGCCGGTTGCCAGCACACCGATATACCGCAGCTTAGGTAAGCGTGCAATCAAATCTTTTGAAAACACAATTTTATTCGATAAGACCGCCTCGCAGTCTTTTACCCGCTCATATACCTCATCGGGCGCGGTTTTGTCATATATCGTGATATCGGCAATATCCTGTAAAATACGCCACGACAGATCTCCCGGATTAAGCGTGAAGCCATCCAATACAACAACTTTCATAACAAATTCCCTCCATGTGATAAAGCTTTTTTTTATTATAGATTTTATAGGTTAAAATTATAGATTAAAAATGCCTTTTTTTCAATTATTATTGAAGACATCTAAAAATCCAACCGGGTTTTCAGCAATACCCGCGAATCTTTAAAATGTAAAAAATTTTCATAAAGTATGAATGTCAACGTTGACTTATCTTTTTAATTTATATATAGTGGGTGCCGCTAAAAATAAAAATAGAGAACGGTAAACATTATGAAATACTATAAAAAATGTATGATAGCAGCAATGGTATGCTGTAGTGTTCTTTTATCCGCGCAAGAAACTGAAAAGCCCCCGGTTATCGTCGTTACCGGAAACAAGATTGAACAGGTTGCCGAAGAGTCGGTTGAAAAAGTAACGGTTGTTGCCGAAGAAAAAATAGCCGAAATGGGCGCAAAAAATGCGGCGGAAGTGCTGCAAAATATTCCCGGCGTTACCGTAACGGAACATCCGATGGAAGGGGTGTCCATGCAAGGCTTCAGCGGCGCTTACGTCAAAGTGCTGATCGACGGGGTAGCAGTCGGCGGAGATGTCGGCGGCGCTTCCCCTATTGCGCTTATTCCCGCTTCGGACATAGACCATATCGAAATTGTAAAAGGTGCGTCGTCCGCCTTATACGGTTCGGATGCGATGGGCGGCGTTATCAATATTATTACAAAAAAGAACCGGACAAATTGGTCTGTCATTACAAAGCAGGAAATAGATATCCATAAGCACTATTACGGTATGGCCGGCTTCTCCTTTAAAAATAAGGCGTTCGGGATACAGGGGATAGGTTCATTTGACAATATGCCCGGTATGATAACCCGCAATGCCGATCCGCTCGGACGGCAAATAGATACCTTTATTTTCCCCAAAACACGCATGGGATTCGGGAGACTTACAGCCGACATTTATACCACGTACGGACCGGTAAAGCTGTACGGAGTATATACAAATCATAACCGTTATATGAATCAGTCGGAAGATATTGCAAACCGATTTATCAGCGAAAAGGGAGAAGCCGGTATAAAAAGCTCGCTGACATTCGGAGAAATGGCACAGGTCAATATTTTTTCAAGCTACAAATACTTCAAACATATCTTTGATGAAATATATACGGCATCGGGAACTCCAAACCGACGGAATTCAGTATTCCATGAACTTGAAAACGAGATTAACGCTAACTTTGATTTTTCCATCGCACATTCATTACTCGCAGGTATAAACGCAAAATGGGCGATGATGCAAGGCAGAGAGTTTCCGAAGCCCAAACATTCAGTGTTGTTAGGACTGTTCACCCAATACACATGGAATATGCAGGGAGAAGGCGTACTGCGGCTTATTAGCGGATTACGTTTTGATATTGCCCCGCCTCTACAAAAAGGAGAAGGCACTTTAGCCCAGTTTACCCCTAAATTCACCTTACGATACGACCCGCTGGATTCCCTCACGATTCGCTTTTCTTATGGAATGGGCTTTAAAGTTCCGACCTTGCAGCAAAAATATTGGCTGTTTTTCCATTCCGCACCGGCGAACTTTGTGTTATTAGGCAATCCGGCGCTCAAACCGGAATACTCTCACGGTTTTAATGCATCCATCGAATATAAACCGGTGAAAGGCCTGACATTCGGTATAAGCGGTTACTTTAACTATGTAAATAACCTGATATTCGCAGTTGAAACCGATAAACGGACAGGCACATTTCCCGATGCGAACGGCGTTCTCCATAGGGTTACCGGTATCCGCCAATATCGGAATATCGACCGTGTTATGACAACCGGCGGAGATTTTTCCGTTCAATACCAATGGAAATGGATAGAAACGTCGCTGACATACACCATTGCCGGTATGTACAATTACGATCCTCAAAATAATCGGTATTATCACGGCGCCTATTTTGTACCTCATCAGATTAAGTTCAACATTACCGGCATTATTCCGGTCTGGCTGACACGGATAACAGTAGGCTTGAGTTGGGATGCGCCGCAAAATATCCGCAGCGGATATGACATCAGGGCAGCCGATAAGCTGAAATTGACTGATGAAAACTATATTGCGAGCCCTGATAAGCTGCTGCTCAACCTGCACATCAGCCAAAAGTTCTGGAGCGACCGTATCGAAGTATACGCCGGTATAAAAAATGTACTGAACAACATCAGCTTTATGAAGGGAACCGACGGGCGCTCAATGAAAGACTTCTACGGTTTGCAGGAAGGAATTGTAGGATACTTCGGTGTCGGAATTAAATACGATGCCGCTCCTTCTAAAAAAGGACAGGCGCCTGTACAAGAAACGGAAACTCCTACCGTAAATATGCCGATGCCGTCCGAAGGAACGATGCCGATGATGCCCGGCGTACAGCAATAAGCGAGGAATGATGATGAAACGACATATATTGATAACACTGCCGATGCTGTTGTTATTCGGCTTAATAAGCGGATGCACGCCGGTAGTGGTAAAAACTCAAGATAATGCGATAAAGAAAGATACCTATACCTTTACATCCGTAAAGCTTCCGGCTGAGCCGAAACGGCCGTTCCCGACGGTAAATGTCGATTACGATAATCACAACCGGATGATTTTTTTCGATTTTAATACCGGCATACAGAAAACGGTAGACAGCGATGCCTGGGATATCGCCATTGTTGTAGGAGATACACCCGATAACATCCCAACCGGTTCAACGGCTTCGGCACCCAAAGCAATATATGCGGTAACAAATTCCGGGGATTACGGTGAACATGCCCGTTTGCTTCCCTTTAAAGCAGGCAAAACATCTGCCGATTATGCGGGGCAGCTCTTGAATAAAATTCAGCAGGCATCGTTTAAGTACGGAGAGCAGGAACTTTCTCCCTTCCAAAACGACCCCGATACGGATGCACCGGTTGCAAATCCGTTTTATACGGCGCTAGAAACCGGAAAACATTATTTATTAAGAACCGGTAAAACCGACGATACGGCAAAAGTATATGAAATTTGGTTTGACGGTATAACGCCGGCTGTCGGAGCTTCCTTCACGCTGCACGTTAAACCGGCGGAACTTTCACAAGCAGAGTCTTCGGAAACAAAGCCTAAAACCGTAACCGGCTTTAGAGCGGAGTATACGCTAACCGGAAACATAAACGGCGATTACAGCTTTAACTACATTAAGCTTGGTACCGATTCGGCACGGATACTTGATAAAGACCATGACGGCATCCCCCAAAAAAACGAATGGCAGCTCCTCTTTATACGAACCAATGTATACGCCAAAGAAATGGGGGAACTATTGGGAACGGACGGTATTGTCAGTACGTCGTCCATTCTTACCAACTCACCTGCCGGTGTAGAAACAGCGGCTCTTTACGGATGGGACTTCCCCGAAGTAACGGCAATTCCCGATTCGACGTATTTTGCCAAGCAAATCGACGGAGTCGGCAAGGGATTTGCCAATTCTCTAAACGATAATTCCGAAAAGCGCCGGAAAGCGTGGTACTACGGCTTAAGCATGCCGCCGACTTTTTATTTATCGCGCATAACATACATTTTTAAATGGGAGACGGCTTCCCAAACCCATTACGCTAAATTCCGGCCGGGAACCTTTTACGGCTCAAACGGTGAAAAATTTTGTGTAACCTTCCGCTATGCGGTAACCCCGTAATAGGGCGCCTATAAAAGAACCTAGTATCAACTATTAAAAGTATCGCCGTAACCGTATAGCCGAAAAAAATAATATTCCATAAACGATATTACATATTTTCAAAATATATATGGAGAAATTATGAGAAAATTACACTGTTATTCTTTGTTTAAGAGCGCGGCAGCATTATGCTGTATCGGTACACTTGTCTGTCTGTTTGCGGCTTGCCCTAACGGACAAACACGCAAAAATCAAGCCACTGTTATCGTTAACGTACTGGATTCGGTAGGAGGGGTTCCCATTACGGAACCGGCCGCGCTTACCGTATATAAGGTCGATACGGAGCGTTCATTGTATAGCCAAGTGCAGGTTATCAATGGGACAGCCCAGCTCTCCCTTCAAAAAAATGAACGGTATGATTTCAGTTTGGGCGGAACGGAAAACGGGCGTGCAGCTTCCGCCATTGAAAACTATTGGATTAGAAGTGCGGATATACAAACCGTTACGATGATTCAGCGCATGATTCAAAAAGGCGCACGCCCCGAAGCACCGTCAATCCAATCCGTTACACTAAACGGCAAGTCGTTCGAGGACGGCGGCGTCTGGGCGGGGGCAGCCGGTCAAACAATGAAGCTGCAAATCGTATTCAAAGCACCTTCGCGGGCGATTCAAGCGAGGTCGACCGACACAAACTTCGGCTGTGCCATCGGAGTCGGAACGGCGCCTTCCTTCTACAACAACATTGCCTCCGCTTCACCGGACTGCGAGCGCAACGCGGACGGAAGCTGGAAATGCACTGCAAACTTTGCACTCCAAAAGATTTCTTTTCCCGATGAATTTAACAATTTTATTATTACCGCGTATGATGTTGCCGGTAACCGTGTAGAACGGCATATCAATTCAATTCAGTTTAAAGAACGCCGACCGGCTTTAAAAACAATAGAAGGGGCTTCGATTCAAGAGTTTAGAGTTGAAATGCGCCGCTACCCTCACTCGTTAAAGATTTTTAATACGCAACAGCAATCGGAACTGCGGCCGCGCAGTATTTCTCCCCACAACGGAGAAAGCACTTCATACGAAGTGCTGCTGTGGTTTCAAATTAAAGATCTCGCATCGCAGGATTTACCTATTAGAGGCTTTGATATATACCGGCGCGTACAGGGACAATCCGCATGGACGCTCGTAGGCCGCAAGCAATACGCAGCCGATTACACAGGCGAACAGGACTCCCGGTATTCCACATACATGGGATTTCACAACGGCTACGATACCGACCCGTCGCTTGAGGAAGGAGTAACCTACGAATATAAAGTAGAGCCTTTTACCGACGGAACTCATCGTCTCGTTTCTCCTACTGCAACTGCACGGCTGCTACCGGCCTCTACCATAGAGTTAATAAACCCTGCGGATAACGGCGTTGTAAAAAAGTCGGAACTGGATAAGCTCAGCTTTTCCTTTAGAATAACCAATCCTGCTATCTGGGATAACCGGTTGGCTGATTCATTTATGTTCGGATTACTTGTTACCGACAAAACTTCAAGCGAAAATGTAATATTTGCCGGAAAAATAAGCGTGTACCTGAAACGATCGGCCGGAAGGAGATTAGGACTGCAATATGCCGTATCGGGGAATCCGAAAGAATACTCCTTTGCAGAATTACAAGAACGAGGCTATATCCCGGCAGATGCTACAGAAGATGATTTTATTTCGTACAGCAACGGCATCGTAACGATTAAGCCCCGATACCTCACAACAGCCGGATTCAATCATCCGTTATTCAGAGATGCAGCGTTTAAAACAGGCTATACCTATAGCTGGGACATTCTCGATTGGGGGAAAGATGCAAAAGAGATTCTTGATAACGAACCGGCAGAATTTACAGCAGTGTGGCAGAGTAAAGATATAGAAGGCCATGAGATTCCCTATCCTACCGAACCGCTCAGTTCAAGCGAAAGCTTTGTAAGCCATCTTAGATATCCGGGCAGTTTAAACGGACAGTGTTATTTTAAAGTAATAGACGAATAAAGAGGGATGAGATTTATGATCAAACAAAAAAAATTCCGTTTTACGCTATTTTTTATAACGTCAGCACTTGCCGCAGTGTTTGCAGGCTGTGCTATGGGCTTTGTCAATAACAGTGCAAAATCAGACGGAACAGGTAGTGTGCATGGCACAGCGGATTCCAACACAGTGTTCAATTCCAAATGGATTATCAGCCAACAGGAGCGGCACGATAAAGGTACTGTTGTTCGGGAAGGATACTCGATCGTCAAGACCGTGGACTCCTTTAATCCGGATAGTTTTACGGCCTTAAACGGCAGCGTTGCCGCAACCCAAGACTTACACGACGGATACCTGTACTTCTTAATAAAAACCGAATCCGACGCCGCACAGTTCCGTACGGCAGTGCGTACGCTTGAAGGAGTACTCTATGCACAGCCCGACTATCACTATGACGCGCCTGCGGCAATGGTTGATAACACTGCCCGCCCGCCGGTTAGGAACCGCGGAGCAGCCGGCAAAGGGACTTTGGGTACAGCTGACGGCAATCTTGATAACGACCCCAAAGCAGCCCTTGCCGATTGGGGTTTAACCGCAACCGGCGCCCTTGAAGCGTTTAAACGCTATGATGCGAAATATCCGGTACTTGCAGCCATTATCGACACCGGCGTAAACAGCTTGCACGAAGATTTTTATGATAAAAATAACAAATCCATTATTCTTTATGCGAAATCTTCGCTGCATAGAGGAGACGTTACACAATATACTAACCCCATACCCATATCGCTCGATGAAAACTGGGATAACCACGGCCACGGAACCCACTGTTCGGGAACCATCGCAGCCGTCGGAAATAACGGTATAGGAATTTGCGGCGTTTCCCACGCGAACACCAAACTTATCACATACCGCGGCTTGGATGCATCGGGAGGAGATACCTATGCAACCTATTCGTGCCTCGGAGACCTCGCCGAAATAATTACCGAGCTGCGTAAAGAGCCCGGCTCGCGCAATTCCGCAGTTTTTGCGGGGTTACCGCCGGATGTCATCAATTATCCTCAGCTGAGACAAAAAACGGTTCCCGTTAATTTATCGCTTGGAGGTCCTGCAGGACACCCATACGAGGTGGAGATGATGAATAAAGCATTGGCAGCGGGGGTATTACCGGTTATCGCCATGGGTAACGACGGAAAAACGCTTGCCGAATATCCGGCAGCACTGCAGGGAATTCTAGCCGTAGGAGCCACTACGATGGATGACACGCGCGCTGCATTCAGTAACGGCGGAACTTGGATGAGCGTGTGCGCCCCCGGAGAAAGCATTTACAGCTGCGGCAACGGCGGACAGAACTGGGCGAATTCTCATTCACCCGATGTAAAATCAAGCTACAGATGGATGAGCGGAACATCGATGGCAACCCCGTTTGTAACGGGCGTAGTTACCTATCTTTTATCGATTAATCCCGATCTCAGCCCATACCAGATTAAGGCACTTCTTGAAAATACCGCCGATAAGATAGATCGGGGCTCACCCTACGGACAATATGATTCGCGCGGTTTTTCAAAATGGTACGGCTATGGGCGGGTAAATGTACTAAAAGCGACGGAAGCATTAGTTACCGGAAGCAACATCCCTGCCGAAGGAAGCGTATACAGTGAAAAGGCGGTAATGATAACACTGAAGAAAGCAGGGGCTGCCCAAAAAAAGACTCCGGTATGGCTGTACGAAAAGGCAACGGGTATTTGTGCAGCGGTCGGCCTTACCGACGAAACTAACGGAATTGTCCGTTTTTACGGCTTGCGCACCGGTCTTGAGTATGAAATAGGCGTTAACGATGCCGGCACATACAAAACATACATCATTACCGCTACAAACGATTCCGATATCGACTATACATTTTTATTGTAAAAAACTTTAAAATCAGTGTAATTAAAAATTATAAACTGTTCCGGCCAAAAGCCTCTGAAAGTTATATAAGGGAACGGGGATGTCCTGAAAGTAACCAACTTTTGGGACATCCCCGTTTTCATCTATTGACAACACGTGTCATACGTATTATATCATATAGATATGAAAGGCAAAGACCTTTTAAAATTATTATTAAAGGACGGTTGGGAATTAATATCGGTGAAAGACAGCCACCACAAAATTACAAAAGGCGGAAAAACTGAAATTATCCCAGTACACACGATAAGGACATCAAAAAAGGGCTTTTGTCTGCCATATTGTGCAAAAAATTAGATCTGGCACTGTAGTGCGGCTTGCAACAAGTGTTTGCCCTCATCATCCTCTACCTACAAAACAAAAGCCCGCTGCTATGCAGCGGGCTTTTGTTTTGTGTTTTATTTATTTTTAATCAATCGGCTTACTGTGCAGCTTTTAAATTAATTGTGCAATTATTTCCAGATGCTGCCGTTTCAAAATCAGTTACCGTATCGTAATACAGAAGAGTATCCTTACCGAATATTTTCTCATGTATGTATACGTCTATTCTGCACTTACGTCCTATCGGTATGCCGCACAGCGGTATATCCGTCGGGAAGCTTATTCCGCTCACCGGAAGTTCATTGCTTACAAAGACTACATCCTCTTGTTTAACCCACCACTCGTCATCAACTGCAACAATACTCATCGTTGCGTTCGCAGGAATGGTAAACTCCGACTTAATTGTTACCTTAACGGTCGCAGTAAGTACCGTATTTCCCGTTATGGTAACCGGTACACGTGTTACGCCGACAGCAAGCCCTTGAATATTGAAGGCTCCGGCCTTTATGTCTCTGAGTCCGTTCGGAAGCTCTTTTAATGCATCTAAAGGTAAAACGGCTTTAAATGTAGTCGATCCGGTTAACTCTGCCTGTACCCATTTTCCTCCTTTTTCCATTTGAATAGGTAAGCCGGAAGAACCTACCCATATATCAGAAACGTAGCCGGAAGGATTGGTAAATGAACCGGTTACCGTTAACCCTTCTGACGGTAAATTGCTCAGATCGATCGTTTGTCCTTCCACAATATTCTCGATTTTTATCGTTGTTGCGGGCAGCGATGTAGGTTTAATAGTATATTCTTTTCTATCACCATTTTGCGCAATAACCGGAATTTTTATTTCTTTATCAAACGGTGCA
The DNA here is from genome assembly GCF_000412995.1 of Treponema vincentii F0403. Classification (NCBI taxonomy): domain Bacteria; kingdom Pseudomonadati; phylum Spirochaetota; class Spirochaetia; order Treponematales; family Treponemataceae; genus Treponema; species Treponema vincentii. The sequence continues at coordinate 826,413 of NZ_KE332512.1, forward strand.
AAAAAAGCGTTTGTCAGACTTCCCCGCCAACCGTCAATGTACGCTTTTTGACTTTCCGGTGTCGCCGTTACTCTAATTTCCGTAACACCGAAGGGCAACGTTACCGTATAATCCGTTTTTGTAGATACAAATGTTTCGTTCAATCTAATTTCATAAAATTTATAGCCGTTTCCGTAATACTGAACTTCGAGATTAGTCAGCGAATTTTTATTTTCAGCAGCCGTATCTACTTTTTTTATCCACAACGTATAGACATTCGGAGAGTATTCGTCAACTACCAATACATCTGACAGAAGGATTATCTGCACGCGGACATACCCCGGTGACGTCAGCATCTCCTTTGTTAAATCGATTGTTTCCGAGCCGTTAAAGTCCTTTGCGGCATCTTGATTGATTTTAATTTTCATCTTGGTAGTGACGGGAAATTCCGGTGCTGCGGTTATCGTTGTGCTGGGAAGATCTTTAGACACCGTCGCGTCAAAGTTTTTAGAACCAATCTTTCCTTTTTCTTTATACTCGTCCAACCATTCTTTATAAAAATCGTTTAAACCGGTACCGCTGAACGTTGCAAGGACAAAGCTGCCTGCTGGTCTATTCGCTTTAACGGTATAGGTTTTCGTGGTAAGTGCGTTTGCCGCAGTAACGGTAATAACAAAAGTGTTCTCGCCGGCTTTTAACGGTGTAAACTTTGTGCTTTTACCGGACTCTAAAAGAAGAGAAGCACCGCCATTTGCAGAAACAGTCATGGCAGCATTTGCTTCACCGGGTGTTGCAGTAATATAAAACTCATTGCAATACGCATTCATTGTGCACGTATAGGTATCCGTTGCCGGATTGAATGCAGCGGCTGCATCGATGAACGTTTGCGGAATTCCTCCAAATTTACTTTCCAATGTCAATGAACCGAGTGTAGCGTCGGAAGAAGCGTTGGCTGGCGCTTTTCTTACGGTTAGCGTATATTCATAGGTATTGGTAGAATTATCTGCTTGCACTGTCGTTACTTTTATTACATTATTGCCTTCCTGCAGCGCATGTATTTCCCCGTCCACAATTGTCGGATTAATACCGGTATCTGCCGAAGCCTCTACTTTTATTCTATTGACGGTTGCCGGAACCGCAATCGTATAGGAAGAGTTGTATTTCTGAAAGCGCGGTGAAAGCGCAAACACTTGGCTTTCATCATCCGCATTTTTTACCGTAATGCCGGTAAGTACGGGATCTTTCGGGGTAAGTGCAGGATCGAGGTAATGAATAGTTATCTTCTCCTGTTCTTCAACACCGTTATGTATAACTTGCACCGTTAGTGTTTTTTCTGTTTCCTTATCGCCGAAGTCTACATCTACCGTTTTTGTTTCAGCACCGTCGATTTTTACGGTGTCTGCAGTATCAAATGTTTCCACCTGCACTTTTGCTTTTTTCGTTCCCACACTTGCAACATAGCCGGCATTGCCTGAATAACTTACCCGAGCTTCGTTACCATTATTGTCGGTAACGGTGATTTTATTCAGTGCACCTTTATAATACCGGAGCGTTAGGGAATGGGTTTGTTTAGCATCGTTATAGCTAATAACGACAGTAACCGTTTTGCTTTCTCCATGCGTGGAAAATGTCAATTCTTTTTGTTTTGTGTTTTCACCGTCTATCAACACCTCCGCATTAAACGGTCGAACGGTTACAGTAAGTGTCGCCTTATCGGTCTTTACCGTTGCGCTGTGTGCGGTGCCGTCATCGGTAAGGCTGCATGCATTACCTTCCGCATCCGTCACGGCAAATCCTGCGGTTATGGTTGCCGATCCGTTGCCGGAAGTACCGACATTGGGATTACAACCGGCGATAATAATAATAGTTAAAAAAAGAAAAATAGTACAAAAATACTTTTGTAAACTTTTCATATAAACTCCTTGTTCCATTCCGTTGTCCGGAAACGGAACGATTAAAAGATTAATTCCGCCATAAGGCGGTATACGAATACGCAGAGCATCCTTTCGGTATGCTTCCGCTATTGTTTTACTCCTGCATTCATTGCCGACGACATCGAATTATGCGAGCCTTCAGGTATTGTAGGAAATGTCTTCCGTGTTGCTACCGTATCGTATTCAACATGGAAATGGATATATACTTTCCCGTCTTTTTTATAGATAAAACCTTTAATGGAGGTCTGTGAAGGCACAGTACGAGGCTCATCGCTGCGTTTAGGATAAAACGATAGGGAACCGTTTTTACCCTCAAACGAAAAAGACTTTCCATCCGATGCAGGCGTAAGAGTAAACTCAGTATCGGACAAGGCTGTTTTTTCAAATTCATAGCCGATATCTACCGGCATATTTTCATATACCGTTTTTTCGGCTCTAAAAAATAAATTATTACCGACAGATGTCCTGCCGAGTCTAATTTTTTCCGTATACGGTCCATATTGCTTCCCGTCCATTTGTACATACGTAGAACCTTGGTATCTTCCAAGGACATCGGCTTCGGAAATCTCTTCCAGCTCCGCAGCAGGCGGCAGCTTTCCTTCATCCGGCTCAAACTGGTCGGTACGATTAGGGGTATTTCCCATGCCGCATGCCGAAAGCCCAACAACAAGCGCTAAGAGAGCGAACACAGCAAGGATTCCTCCTGCATAGGCCTTAGCCTGAAAGCGCTTAAAAAACCGGAATTTTTGTTTCATAATTCCACTCCTTCATTTTTCTTTTTCCTTATCCTTCAAGCCGGTACTCCAGCGTAACCGTCAGCTCAATTTGTTCCGGCGCGGAATCTCCCAACGGAAACGGAGCTGCGGCGCGGACGCTTGCAAGTGCCGCCTCATTTAAGAACTTATAGGGACAGGGGCTGATAATATCCGCTCTGACAAGCTGCCCCGAACCGAGCACAAGAACGCTCAGGGTAACGGTACCCTCCTGATTATGTTTGCGTGCGGCCTTGGGGTATATCTTTTTTGCCGCTATCCGCTGCAGAATAATAGCCCTTGCATCAGCAACAGAAAGACCGCCTTGACCGGCTGTACCGGCAGCAAATTCTTCCTGCGCAGTCTCCGATGCGGCCGCAGCCGAATCGAGCTCGGCGGCTTCCGTTTCCGCAGCCGGTTCAGGTTGTTCTTCTTGAATTTCCTGCGGGGTTGCTATTTTTTCCGGCGCCGGCGTCTGTTTTTTTTCCGCAGGTTTCCGTACCTGCTGCTTTTGCGGTGCGCGGGGGGCTGCCGGTGCAGGCAGCGGGGGACTCTGCATTACAAATTGAGTTTGTCCCGGCGCCGGCATATCAAACGAAAAGTGTAAAAATGCGGCGGATATAACGATAAAATGCAAAACAGCAGCAGCCGCAAAAACTGCAACGGAGGCAATACCGTTAGTTTTGCGGATAATCATGTTTTACCGCCGCATTCCGTATGCCGCTCTTGTTCAACACATCCATAACCGCAACAAATTGTTTAAACGCTAAATCTTTATCACAGGATAGAAATGCCGCCGCATTGGGATTTTCCGCCGTTCGTTTTTTTAGAAATGTTTCCAATTCGGCTAAATCATAGCGCTGCATACCGATATATACTTCCCCATCTTTATTTACGATAATCTCTATATTTTTTTCGCGGACCGGAGCACCGGATTCGGCTTCCGGCAGGGCGACTTTCATTACCGGTTTTTCAAAAGTAGAGCCGATCATAAAAAAGATGAGCAGAATAAAAACGACATCAATCAATGACGTAATATTAATTTCAGCCTTCCGGCGCTCCGGTTTAAACCGTTTCATTACAGTTCTCCGCGCCCCCGGACGGCAGATTGGAACTCACGTGCGTCGCATGAAATTCGTTCAATACGGAAATCAGCTGTTCCATATCGCGAACTCTCCGCGTACTTACCCAATCGAACAATTCATATACGGCAAAAGAAAAAATTGCGGTTACCAATCCGGTTGCGGTTGTAATCATTGCTTCCCAAATACCGCCCGATAGCACTGCAATATCCACACTGCCGCCTAAAGCCGCAATTTTTTGGAATGCAGCCATCAAGCCGGTAACGGTTCCCAGCAATCCAAGCAGCGGGGCAATGGCTGCAATACGCGAAAGCAAAATAAACCCGCGTTCCTGCACGGCTATCAACCCCTGTACGGTACGCTCAAAGGCTTCCTCAAGCATTCCCGCTTGGGCAAATCGATACTCAAAAAAGACCTCACCGACACTTTCAATGCATGAGTTATGCAATTCTTTCCTTTTAAAGATATCTGCCGGAAGTTCTTTTTTATTTAAAAAAGCGGTTTCGCATTCTTTTAGAACAGCATAAAAAATTTTCCGTTTATACCGTGTCGTTATATAATATACAAGCCGCTCTGCCGCTGCAGCAAGCGCGATAATATAGAGCAGTAAAATAACATAATTTACTGTTTTGCCTTTTTGCATTAAATCGATAAAATAAAATAGTCCGTCCACGATTGATCCCGCCCCTTAATGTAACCAGGGGATTACTTATTTTCAATGGGCGCAATATTACTGAAAAATATTTCATTTGTCAAGAAAATTTTCTTCAAAAAAACGGAAAATCGGCGGCCCTTGACCTAACCTACTCTTGCGCATACACTCTATCGGATGAACAAGAAAACGGTTGCTGCCTATTGTGCCGCTTTTGTATACGAAATAATAAAAGTTTTTTATATTGCTGTTTTTTCTTCCAATTCTCTGCAAGAGACGGCATTCTCCCGGTACAGCGCACTTGCAGCGCTCTGCGTACCGGTACTCTTATGGCTGATGCTGGCATTAAACGAGAAAGCCTTTCATTGGGCGCTCTACGCAGCGGCGTTGTTCAAATTAACTTCCATTTGTGCGGAATCCCTCTGTATTTTTCGGCGGGAATTTGCTATAATAGGAATTGCTTTCGCCTCGGCACAAATCAGCAGCGGTTTTGATTTTTCAAAGGAAGTCCTTTTTTTTCTCGCAGCCGATACCGTGCTGCTGTTTTATTCATTTATAAAAGGGAGTGTGTATTATGCAAATAATACCGATTGCTAGCGGAAAGGGAGGGGTCGGGAAAAGTCTTCTTTCCGCGAATCTTGCAATTGCACTCGGTCAGGCAGGAAAAAACGTGCTTATTGCCGATTTGGATTTAGGGGCATCGAATCTTCATTTAGTCCTCGGGCAGCAATCGAATGCGCATGGAATCGGTACTTTTTTGTCGGGAAACTCGTCCTTTGAAGATACTATCGTCAACACCGGCTACCCGAACGTACGTTTTATCCCCGGAGATTCCGAAATTCCCGGCTTTGCAGCCTTAAAAGCTTCCGATAAAAACAATTTAATTAAAAATCTGCTTAAAATGGATGCAGACTATCTTATACTGGATCTCGGCGCAGGAACACACCTCGGCATTCTGGACTTTTTTTTACTTTCTCCTCAGGGTATCGTCGTTACGGCGCCGTCCGTTACCGCTATACTGAATGCGTATCTTTTCCTAAAAAACGTCGTATTCCGCATGCTTTACGGGGCATTTAAGCGCAATAGTCCCGGTTTTAAGTACCTCGAAAAGCTCAAAACGGATTCATCGTCCATGCAGAGGATGTACATTCCCCGCATCATCACCGAGCTGGAAAAAGTCGACCCTAAAAACACCGAACTGTTTTTATCCAATCTACGGAAGTTCAAACCGCGGCTCATTATGAATATGCTCGACGATCCGAAAGATGCGGATAAAGCATTAAAAATCCGCCGTTCATGCCAGGAATACCTCAATATCAACTTGGAACACCTCGGCGTTATTTACAGGGATATGATACAGGATACGGCGCTTGCATCGCGGCTGCCGGTAATCCTCTATAAACCGCAGGCGATGATTTCACAAGCAATCTACCGCATTGCCGACAAAATCTTACAATCCGAAACCGAAACCTTTCAAAATGCAGCGGATTATGCCGAATATACCGACGAAACATTTCAGTCTGCCGAACTGGAGGCTGAAACGGACTTCCGCTCAAAAATGGGATATATCGAAGACCTTATCGGAAGCGATGCATTAACGATGAATGATATCGCCGAAATGCTCAAGAGTCAGCAATATGAGATTTCCGTTTTAAAAAAGGAAAACGCCCTGTTAAAACGGAAGATAAAAACAGCCCTTGAACAAGGGTATCGTATATAAGCGGTACAATATGAAATGGACGATAAAACAAAACGCGGGCAATAAAAAGTGGTACTTTTCCGTTAGCGACGTAGAAAATGCGGAGAACTGCGTATTCCCGAGCTATGAAGAAATCGCAGCGCAGGCTCAAAAACAAGGACTCCCTGCCGAAAACCTCATCAATGCGCGGCAATTTGAACGTTATTTTGATAAGGTCTTATATGGCAAGACATTGCCGCTCCCGCTCGAAATCGAACTTGATTCGTCCTTTGACACACGGCTGATTATTGAATCGGATAAAACCAAGGCAACCCTGTATATCCGGAAGGCAAAAGATACACCGCGCAATATCGATAAAAAGCTTATCACCACAATGCTGAACAACAGCGGCATAAAAAACCTCGATTTTAAAGCGCTGGACGAGAAAATAAACGACTTTATCGAATCACCTGAGCGGGAAATAGAGCTTGTTATTGCAGAAGGCACGCTGCCCGGCCGCGGGAAAGACAGGGCGCTTATTCCGCATATTACGAAACTGGGAGAAGAAGCAGACCTCCTGCTGCGTAAAAAGCTACTCCATGCCGTAGAAAACGCTCGCGAGCAGCCGCAGATGATATACGACAAAGATTTTCCGCTTTCCGAAGCGCAGTCTCTTTCGGTTGTTACAAAACACGATTTATTGTTTGAATTTTCAAAATCGGAACCGGGAGCAAGCGGAGCGGATATTTACGGAAACGCCATTCAGGGCTTACCGGGGAACGACCCCTTTGTGCTCGATTTGCGTAACATCGTACAAACCAACGACGAATTAAAGGCTGGGTGCAACGGTATCCTATTATCGGCGGAAAGTCCGGACGGGCTCAAGCTGCGCATTATTCCTTATAAAGACGCAACGGTTAAAGCCGTTATCAGCGACGATAAAATGGAAGCGTCCCTTATCCTCGAATCGGGAAGAGGCGCAGGTACCCGCCTTTCGCTTTCCCGATTACGAAAGGCCTTGGACGAAGTAAACCTGCCTCCCGACCGGTATAACGACAAGATACTGCGGGCAGCCATTTACGAAGCGCGCCTTTCTTCCGCACCGGTTGAATTTACCGTCAGCAGGGGTATACCACCGGTTGCCCCGCATTCGTATCAATTCGACTGGAAGGTGGACTTCGGCCATTCAAACACAGTTTCGGTAAAACGGGGAGAAACTCTCCTCGAAACGCTCTTTCGGGAAACGGGCGAAAAAGGTTCCGACGTATTCGGAAATACAATAGAAATCAATAAGGCGGCACTGTTAAAACTGCCGCAAACCGATAACACAATCCGCATTATCAAACAAGGAAAAAAAATCTCGTTCGTGGCAGCCGTACACGGAGAATTGATAAAAACCGGAGAAAGGCTCAAGATACTTAATTCAAAGATTATCGATACCGATGTGAATAAAGAAACCGGCGATATCATCTTTGCCGGCGATGTGATTATCAATGGAGACATCGACACCGACCGTAGCGTAAAAGCGGGCGGCTGTTTAACCGTCAACGGAGATGCGGGCGTATCGTTAGTATATACGAAGGAATCGCTTCTAATGAACGGCGGCATACGCGGAGAACACCGCGGTACGGTATGGGCAAAGAACACCATGGCGCTCCACTTTGCCGAAACGGCACGGCTGTTTGCAGGAGGGAATATTTATATCAATGAATACAGCTTCCGCTGCGTTGTTAAAACAAACGGCGAGCTGATTATGAACGGAGAACCGGGCAGCTTTATCGGCGGAAATGCCCATGCCGCCCGCGGAATCAACGTGCGCAATTTAGGCGACTATAAAACCGTCCGCACGATTATCTCTTTCGGACAGGACTATCTGATAAAAGATAAAATAGAGGTATACGAAAAACAAACGCAGGAAAATCTGCTGGAAATTGCGCGCATAGAAGCGGAGTTAAGCGATACGGAAACACCTGCCGACCGCATCCAAGAACTGCGGGAACAAAAAGTCATATTGCTGAAATCAAATACGGCGCTCGGCATAAAAATTTTTAAGCTGAAAGAAAATTTTGAATCGCATATTCCCTCGGAGATAAAAATAACCGGCACCGTGTATCCGGGAGTTATTTTGGAAAGCCACGGCCGGTATTACGAAGTACGCGAGCCGGCTTCTCATGTCATATTTACCTTTGATTCAAAACAGGGCAGAATAGTCTGCAAGCAAATTGAAGATAAAATAGAACTTACGGCGGAATAAGAGGTGTTTTTATGATTTGTGCTATTCAATATCCGTCGTGGATTAAACCCGAAATTATTCCGGGCTTTCCTTTTTTACGGTGGTACGGCTTTATGTACCTTGTCGCTTTTACGATAGCCTTTGTGCTGTTTAAGGTGCAGGTAAAAAAAGGGGAATTACAACGGTATGCAAAAAGTGAAAAGCCTATTACCAATGAAGATATCATCGATTTTTTTACATGGTCGCTTTTAGGATTGATGCTCGGTGCACGGATTTTTGCAACCCTCGTGTACGAACCGACATGGCTTTACTGGCAAAAACCGTGGCTGATCTTTTGGCCGTTTTCGGAAGCGCGGGAATGGACTGGTTTGCAAGGAATGTCATACCACGGAGGCTTTATCGGTTGCTTCTTAGGCGCCTTTCTCTGGACAAAGCGGCATAAGCAGGATTTCTTTGCATGGGCGGATACCGCAGCGGCGGGAATACCGCTCGGATACACCTTCGGCAGAATAGGTAACTTTTTCAACGGCGAACTGTACGGGCGCATTACGGCGAGTCCTATCGGCATGATCTTTCCGTCGGTGCCGCTGCACGACTGCTTTCCCGTCAAAGAAGAATGGGTACGGGAGTTCGCAGCCAAAGCAGGCGTCGCCATACAGGAAGGTGCGCAATATGTCAATTTACCCCGCCATCCGAGTCAGCTGTACGAGGCGCTTTTTGAAGGAGTTCTCCTTTGGGTTGTAGTATGGCTGGTACGCAATAAGAAACCGTTTAACGGCTTTTTATTTTGCTTCTATACAATCGGCTATGGGTTTGTCCGTTTCTTTATCGAATACTTCCGCCAGCCCGATTATGAATTGGGGTTCCGGATTGCCGCCGCTGCGGACAAAGCGAATATTTATATCTTTAACTCGTTTAAAAATATTTCTACCGGACAGATATTTTGTTTTATGATGATTGCAGGCGGCCTTATCGGTATCGCTCTTTTAGCCCGCTATAACCGGAAAAGGAAGCGTGGATAAGATGCTGCCGCAAAAAAACCGGAACGATATGGTTACCTTTTCGCTCTTTTCGGCAAGGGTTCGAGCAGGCTATGCTGTGATGCTGCTGTGTATCGGAGCCGCCTCCGTTCTTATGTATAGTGAACGGCATGAGCTGCCTATTATTGGAATAATATTGGGCTGTTTTTCGCTGTTTGTGCTGTGCTATGTAGACCGCTGGCGCTTTAACTGCGCGGAACAGACGGTAGAGTACCGGGTAGGCCTTGTGTTTTTTGCGTTGCGTACGTGCTATTCTTTCTCCGACATCGAAACCACGGAAACGGAGCGCTTTATCAAAGGTGTCTTTAAAACGCAGTTTGTAAAGTGTATATTGTGCTTCCGTACCGGAGAAAAAAAGACGGTCTCCATCTTCCCCGCACGCAATAAAGGACTTGAACGGCAATGGGAAACCGTTTCCGCCCTGTTTTAGAGATTCCCGTAACTTCTGTTTTTTAGCGCTTTTTCCTTGCATTTTTCGTCTATCCGTTTTACACTGAAAAGTAGGAGGAGTATGCAAATGACGCAGAAAAAAGTTTTTAAGGCGCTGTTCGTTGCTTTGGCGACTGCATTTATGCTGTTCCCGTCGTGTAAAACAACCGAACCCGCTCCTGCAGCTGTACCTAAACAATATACAGCTATTGAAGCCAAAGCACCTGCCAATCAGGTAGATGTTCTATTATTTAACGACTTCCACGGCAATGTCGCGGAAGATACCCGTCCCGGCAAAGGAAGAAACGCCGGTATGGCAAAGCTGCTCGGCTATATGCACACAGCTCAAAGGGAAAATCCGAATACGATCATCGTATCCGGCGGCGATAACTATCAAGGTACCGCTATTTCCAATTTGACGTACGGTGCACCGGTTTCCGCAATGATGAAGGCTATGGGAGTCCCTGTATGCGCTGTCGGTAACCACGAGTTTGATTGGGGTGTAAGCCACATGAACCAGTGGCAAAAAGAGGGCGGATTTACCTTCTTAGCTGCAAATATCGTGGACAAAAACACCAAAAAACCTGTCTCTTGGGCAAAGCCGTACATGATTATCACCAAAGGCGGATACAAAATTGCGTTTGTCGGTTTAGCACATCCCGATACTGTCCATTTGGTAAAGGCCGAGCATGTCAGCGGTTTGGAATTTACCGATCCCGTCGAGGCAGGACAGCAATGGGTTGATTACCTGCTAGCAGGAAAGGCCAAAGAAGGAAAGCCGGACGCCATCATCACCTTAACCCATATCGATTCCGATCAAAAAGGTGAAGAAATAAGCGGAAATGCAGTTAAACTTACTCAAATCAAAGGATTGGATGCGGTTCTTTCAGCTCACAGCCACAGAACGGTAGCAGGTGTCGTAAACGGTATGCCGATTATGCAGGCCTATTGCCACGGTAAAGCAGTCGGAAAACTCAGTATTACTTTTGATGCAAATAAAAAAATTACGTCGATCACTCCTGCTGTCGATGAAATCGGCAGTCATAAAACAGATATCATAGTCGATGAAGAAGGTATTGCAATTTACGACAGATACAATGCCGATCTTAAACCGATTTTAAGTGAAGTGATTGGAACCGCTGCCGGGGAATTTACCCATAACCGAAGCGAAAAAGGCAGTAATACCCTGCTCGGCGCATGGGCGGCAGAAGTACAGCGCAAAGTTGGAAAGGCTGACATTGCTATTCAGAACGGAGGCGGATTACGCCGGACGCTTGCTGCAGGTGATATTACCATCGGCGATATGTACGAGATCATGCCGTTCGATAACTTCTTGGTTACGTTCGATCTTACCGGAGCAGAAATTAAAAAAGCGATTGACCACGGTATTATGAACCCCAACATCACGGACGGGCAGTTTGCCGGTCTTCGGGTTGAATACGACGGTACAAAACCCTTTGAAAACCGTGTTACTTCCATCGCATTATCCGACGGAACCCCGCTCGATATGAACAAATCGTATAAGGTTGTTGTCAACGACTTTATGTTCCCCGGCGGCGATAAATACGATTTCTCCAAGGCAACCAATGTAGTCGAAACATATATTCCGATTCGAGATGCCTTGATCGATGAAATTAAAGCGGCAAAAACCATTACGCCGAAAGCTCCGGATTACATCAAAGATATCAGCAAATAGCTAAAACGGAGTTTTAACACAAAACAAGCAATGTATGTTCTCTCGTACATTGCTTGTTTTTCTTTTCGGTATTTATCATGCAGCAGAAAATCAAACAGTCTTTTATTTTTTTTATTTTTACAGCTATCCTTACAATACAGCTTCCCTTATTTGCAGAGACAGACACTGATTCAAAAGATGCAGGACTGCGATCTTATTACGACACGCAGCTTAATATGCCTAAGAACCAAGTGGTAAAAGCGCGCGTTATCGAAATCGTATACGATGACCTTGCGGAAAGCAGGCCGGATGTTCCGATTGAATCCGACTTCCGGTATCAGCATTTAAAAATAAAAATTTTAACCGGTAAACATAGGGGCGAAGTGTATACTGTCCGGAATACGATTGAACTGGCAATTCCGTATCGGCTTATTTTCCGTCTCCATGAAAAAATGATCTTGCAGTTGGATGAAGATGAAACGGGAAAAATCATCAACTTAAAAATCTATGAACGCGCACGGGACACCAAAGTGTATGCGCTCATTGTCATATTTGCGGCGGCGCTTATTCTCGTCGGCAAAAAAAACGGACTAAAAGCTCTGATCACACTCGCTATTACCGTAGGACTTATCTTTGGGATATTTCTCCCCTGCATTATACGGGGCATGAACCCCATCCTATTGGCGCTTGCCGTATGCAGTTTTGCTACAGTCATTACACTGCTGATCATCAGCGGAAATAATAAGAAAACCTATACGGCCATTATGGGCACCATCGGCGGTGTTATCATCGCGGGTATATTCGCATTTATTGCCGGTAAGCTACTCGCGCTGACGGGGCTGGGAAACGAGGATGCGCAAATGCTCGCGTTTATACCGCAGCATCGCAGGATAGACTATCAGGGCTTACTGTTCGCAGGTATTATGATCGGCGCACTCGGTGCGGTGATGGATGTCGCAATGTCCATTTCTTCTGCAATGTGGGAAATTGTTTCCGTAAGCCCCGACATATCAAAAAAACAGCTGATAAAATCGGGCATGAACATCGGCCGCGATATTATCGGTTCGATGTCGAACACACTCATCCTAGCGTACGTCAGCACTTCCATTCCGGTATTGCTGCTGTTTATCTTATTTCCCAACGGATTTACCGAAATTATCAACCTTGAACTTTTAGCATCGGAAGTGCTGCGCGCAGTGGCGGGAAGCATCGGCCTTATCTGCACCATTCCGATTACCGTGCAACTTGTTGGGAGATTGCATCATAAACCGTGAGAGGGAGAATAATTCATAACACGCTTATTTTTTAAATAAGTCGCTGTGAGTACCGGTTCTGCTTAACTCAAGAATGAGAGAATCTTCAATTACTCTATAAATCAATATCCAGTCAGGACGGATATGGCAGTCGCGATAATTTTTCCACTCACCGGAAAGCGGATGGTCTTTGTATATCTGAGGCAGCGGTTCTCCCGTTTTTAATAAATCGATTACTTTTTCAAGCTCTTTAGGATTATAGCCTCGCTTAACGGCAAGCTTATAATCTTTTTTAAACTGGACCGTATATCGAACATTAAGCATTTAAAGCATCCATCAATTCTTGGGTAGACGTATATATAGGGCTCAAGTTTTTGCCGTCTTGGGATTCTTTTAATATCTTTGCGGTTTGTTCATTGGGAACTTCGTCATAGTCGGTAAAGATTTCAATATCTTTTTTAAACGGTAAGAGGCTCTCTAATACTTGCAAAAAGCGTTCATCTGCATTTCTTAACATAATAGTCATAATTGCCGTTCTCCTTTGACCTGATTATATCATATTTATTGATAATAGGAAATGGAACGAAATTCCCATAATGCGATTACCTTCCCGCATCTTCCACAAGCCGTAAAAACGCCGAGCCGAATTTTTCCGCTTTTATTTCGCCGATACCGAATACGTTCAGCAGTTCACGCGCCGTACGCGGCTTTTTGAGTATGAGGTCTTCGAGGGTTCTGTCCCCGAATATAACATACGGCGGGACGTTTTCAGCTTCGGCAGCGTGTCTGCGCCATTCTTTTATCGATTCATATAACGCCGCATCTTCCTCATTCAAGGAACGTACAATTTCACCTCGTTTATATTCGCCTTTGTTATGTGCAGTATTATTCTGCTTAGAACCGACAGCGTGTTTTTTAGCTTCATCGTGCTTCAAAGCACGCCCCCCGATAAGCTCGACTGGAAGTTCGATTTTTGCGCGAGACGTAAGCGTTTGTTTTCCGATTTCGGTTATGCTGAGCACATTGTAGTCACCGGTTTTTTCGATAAGCCCCGCATCGATGAGCGCATCGGAAAGTGTAAACCAATCCTCTTTTGAAAGCTCTTTTCCGATTCCCCACGTTGAAAGTTTATCATGCCCGTTTTCGAGAATCCGTTTTTGCTTTGAACCGAGCAGCACATCGACGATATACAAAAGCCCGAACCGTGATTGCGTGCGATATATGCAGCTCATAAACTTTTGCGCAGGTATGGTAACGTCCTGCATTGGAGACAGCGGGCTGGAACACACATCGCAGCACGGAAACTTGCTGATTTGTCCATAAGAGTCTTCCTGTCCGGCAGTACCCATCTGCCCGTCAGCGTGTTCGGCTTTCCCGTCAGCTGCCGCCGGGACAAACCGTTCTCCGAAATATGACAGCAGAACATGACGACGGCATGTCCGTGCGGAGGCAAACCTCAGCATCGCCTGCAACAGCCGTTCGGAATTGGCGCTGTCCGCCACATCGCTGAAAAATGAGCGAATCTTACGCGCATCGCCTGCGCTGTACAAAAGCAGGGCGTGAGACGCAAGCCCATCTCGTCCCGCCCGTCCTATCTCCTGATAATACTCTTCAAGCGACTTGGGTAAATCATAATGGATAACAAAGCGGACGTTCGGTTTATCGATCCCCATACCGAATGCAACCGTCGCAACCATAATCCGTACCTTGTCGCGGATAAATTGCTGCTGGTGATCTCTCCGTTCCTCGTCGGAAAGCCCCGCGTGATAATTGAGCGCCGAATAGCCGGAGTCCTTGAGCTTTTCGGTGAGCGTGTCTACCTGATTGCGGGAAAAACAATAAATGATGCCGCTTTCGCCGCTGTGTTTTTCGATACAGGCGATGACCTCACGCAATGCATTCTTCTTGGGGCGCACTTCAAGGAAAATATTCGGACGGTTAAACCCTGCGATAAAAACTTCCGGTGCTTGCATCCGGAGGTTCACCGTAATGTCGGCTCTCACCTGTGCCGTCGCAGTCGCCGTAAGCGCAAGACACACCGCACCACTAAACTGCGCGCGGACATTCGAAATTTCCAAGTAGCCGGGTCGGAAGTCGTGCCCCCACTCGCTGATGCAGTGCGCTTCGTCAATGGTAATACAGCTAACCGGCACAGATGCGTCATGCAAGATAGACTGCGTACGCTCCGCCGCAAGCGCTTCCGGGGAAAGATACACCAGCTTAACGCTCCCCGACTTGATACGCTGCACCGCATCGAGGTATTCATCCCATTCAAGCGAGCTATTCAAAAAAAGCGCGCTCACCCCGTTTCCCACAAGGGACGCAACTTGATCCTGCATGAGCGAAATCAGCGGAGAAACGACAAGCGTAATACCGCTGAACAAAAGCGCCGGGATTTGATAGCACAAAGACTTTCCGCCTCCGGTCGGCATAACCGCAAGCGTATCGCGCCCCGACAGCACGGACGCAATCACTTCCTTTTGCATCGGACGGAATTCATTGTAACCGAACCTTGTTTTAAGCACCGCATGCGCACGCATCAGCAGCTCATCATTTTTTTCCATAAAACGATTATACCCGTTCCGCACCGCTTGCAAAAGAGATTGACTTGACGCACCGCATATATTCCTTTATCCTCATTGTAAATAAAGGTTAACGAAAGAGAACCTCTAAAAACTTCAGTGTTTAGAAGATGCTCGGAAATCTCTTAAAGCCGAACGGACTCTTAAATCGTAACCTTTAACGGAGGATACTTATGGAAATGAAACAGTCTTTAGCCGGAATAGATGAAGCAAAAATGAAGACAGTTATTCAGCTGAAGAATGATTATAATACAGGAAAAATCAGTTTAGCGGATGCCAAACGGATATTGAAAGAGAAGGTCGGCACTCTCAAGCCGTATGAGATTGCCCTCGCAGAGCAGGAACTTAAAGAGTTTGACGAAAATGAATGTCAAAAAGAAGACATTCAGAAAATGCTCGAACTCTTTGAAGATGTTATGGATACAAGCCGTCCTGACTTGCCCGATGATCATCCTATTATGTGCTATTACCGCGAAAACGATGCGCTGAAAAAAATCCTTTTTGAAATTGAAGATCTTGTGCAATATCCGCTTATCAAAAATCAATGGCTCGAATTATATGACCGGCTGGATCAGTTCAGGATACACCTATCCCGTAAACAAAATCAACTCTATCCCATTTTGGAAAAGAAAGGATTTGACCGGCCCACCACAACGATGTGGACATTGGATAATTTTATCCGCGATGAGATCCGCGACGCGCGTAAACTGCTTGAAGATGATTCCGATGACCAATTTATCGCGGTACAGCCTTCGATTGTCGCCGATGTTCGTGATTTACTCCAAAAAGAAGAAGCGATTTTATATCCCACTTCACTTGCGATGATCAGCGATAAAGAATTTGAGGAGATGAAATCCGGCGATCGGGAAATCGGCTTTGCATGGATAAACGGCAACGGAACAAATGAGGCAAATGATAAAAGCGGTTCCGGGCAAGCGGTACAAACTGCGCAGGCATCTTCTGCGCAGACTTCTTCGTTAACGGAAGATTTAGCCGCGGTGTTACGCAAACACGGTTTGAATGCCGGCGGCAGTTCGGTTTTCGATGTTGCAACAGGTAAGCTGACGCTTGAACAAATCAACTTGATTTATCGGCATCTGCCCGTCGATCTTTCGTATGTAGATGAAAATGAAACGGTCTGTTTTTATTCCGACACGGAGCACCGTGTATTCCCGCGCAGCAAAAACGTTATCGGACGAAATGTTAAAAACTGCCATCCGCGGGCGAGTGTTCATATCGTAGAAGAGATTATCGAAAAATTCAGATCGGGTGAACAAGACTCCGCAGAATTTTGGATCAATAAACCCGGAATCTTTATCTACATTTTGTACATCGCCGTCCGCGACGAAAACGGAAAATTCCGCGGTATCCTCGAAATGATGCAGGACTGTACCCATATCCGCAGCCTTACGGATTCGCAAACGCTGCTTACGTGGAAAAAAGGAGGCAAGGTAAACGGTCAAACCGTTATCCAAGAACATCCCACCGAATCCGGTAACGGAAATACAGCTGAGGTACATACATCGGGTACCAAAAATCCGCACGGGAATCATGGGAATAAAAAACTCACCGCAGCGGACATTACAGCCGAAACATTTTTAAAAGATATTTTTGCAGATTACCCCGCATTAAAGGATCAAATGGAAGAAATCAGTCCCAAGTTTAAAATGCTGAAAACGCCGCTTGCACGGATCATGCTGCCTAAGGCGACAATCGCCATCGCAAGTGAACGCACCGGTGTCGAACTGAATACTTTAATTGAAGAAATAAAGAGGCGGATCGGAAAATAATGGAAAACTTTAATGCACGGTATTACCAAAAACCGTACGTCAACGAATTTGATGCAACGGTTATCGCGTGCTCAAAAACCGAGAGAAGCTATGAAATTGAACTGTCGGATACGGCGTTTTATCCCGAAGGAGGCGGACAACCCGGCGATAAGGGCGTCCTCTTTGCCGAAGGCCGGCAGGAACGGGCAATTCACGTATCGGATACTCAATTTGAAGGCGAGCGCATCGTTCATATTGCCGATGCGGAACTTGCCGCCGGCACAAAGGTTCACGGAGTATTGGATTGGGTAAACCGCTGCGATAATATGCAAGGGCATTCCGGCGAGCATATCATTACCGGCATCCTTTCCAAAACGTACGGGTATGAAAATATCGGCTTTCACATGGGCGAAAGTTTTATCACCATCGACTTCAACGGCCCATTGGATGACGGACAGGTACTCGATACCGAAAGGCGCGCCAATGAAATTGTCCGCGAAAACCTCCCGATTCAAGAAAGCTTTCCGAGCGCCGAAGAGCGCAAAACAATGCAGTACCGCAGCAAAATAGAACTTTCGGGTACCGTACGCATTATCACCATTCCGGGACTCGATTCGTGCGCGTGCTGCGGAACACATGTTACCGCCACCGGCGAAATCGGACTTATTAAAATCATTAACTTTACCAACCGGAAAAAGGGCGTCCGGTTGGAAGTTCTCTGCGGCAGAAAAGCGGTACTGGCGTATGAACAAGAGATGGAACAAGTACGGGCGATTTCCCGCTGCTTATCGGCAAAGCCTACCGAAGTGCAGGAAGCGGTGGAAAAATTGAATGCCGAGAAAGGGAAGCTACAGCAACAGCTGCATGAAATGACCGAAAAATATCTAAAACAAAAAGCGGAAACGGCGGCAGATACGGCAGGAGCTCCCGTCTATTTTGAAGACGGCCTCAGCATCGAATATTTACGCTGCTTCTGTAATCAACTGTTAGCAACAGGAAAACGGCACACCTGCGCAGCGCTTTCGGCGGTTGAAGCGGAAGGAGCGCAGTCTCCGGCATACAACTACGTTATTGTCAGCAATGCAATCGATTTAAAGCTGCACGTAAAAACCTTAAACGGACAGCTCAACGGCCGAGGCGGCGGAAACAGCTCTGCCATCCAAGGAACCTATTTTGCCGACAAAGAGCTTATTGTGGAAACGCTTACCGGCATATTGGGGTAAACAACCGCATCAGAGGTTTTGTTATAACATCACGAAAAGAGCAAATTGTACGCTGCTCTTATTCTGCGGTATTTGATCCGCACCTCCGATGCGGCTGCGGCGGCACCGCCGCCTTTCTGTCATTGCAGAGCCTTCATAGGGAACCTCTAAAAACCGAACCGAGTTTTTAGAGATGCCCTCCCTTATAATGTTTTTTTAAACCATGAGATCGTTTCGCCGGTAAGCGTATGCAGCATACTTAAATCACCGGAAAACACAAGGAACGTATGGTCGGCGCCTTCAAGAATAAGCGCGCGGCTTTTCTTGTTTTTAGCCCCGGCCGCTATCGTTTGTGCCACCGAAGGAAGCACCACATCATCTTCAGAACCGGCTATTGCTAAAACCGGTGCTTTGATTGCGGCAAGTTCGGCAGGATAATCGATAGCCATTGCATTTTCATAATAGGCGGGGCTTTGTTTAAGCGGTGTCCGCCATGAATACGTTACTTCATAATAGCCGTTTTTCTTTGCTATTTCGTATTGTTCTTCTTCATTACTTTTTTGATTATATGCTCCCGCCCATGTAAGCACGCTTTTAAACACATCGTTCCGTGCTGCCGTTAAAAGCGCAAGCCTTCCGCCTTGGCTCCATCCCATAATACCGATTCTTTTTGTATCGATATTCTTGAGTGTGCAAAGATACCGATAACAGCTCATGGCATCTTCAATCCCCTTATCATAGGTAAAGTCTATATAATCCCCCTTGCTGTCGCCGTTTCCGATGTAATCGAACCGAATTGTTGCAATACCGGCACGGGCCATTTCGGGCGCAGTATAATCGTAGGCCATACCTGCTTCATGCCGGTTTGAACCGTTTCCATGCAGCATAACCACTGCCGGGAATTTTTCATCCGCTTTTCCTTTAGGAAGCGTCAACGTGGCAGGAATTTCGTGATCGGCGGCGGTAATGGATATATCTTTTTCGGTATATTCATACTCCTTAGCGCCTGCAGAGGCAAACACCGGTACCAGCAGTACAGCCGATACGCATACAAAACAAAGCAATTTTTTCATATATGCTCCTATAAAAAATTGTTGCGGGATTTTAGCATAGTTAATCATCGTTCTACAATACGGGAGGGTTATGATATTGCCATTGCGGGCAGGTCTTAGTATTATCCTTACGGTATGAGTGAACAAGCGGACGTGCGCGAAGCGCTTCATCAATATGCATTGTCGGCGCCTAAAACCAGCGGCGTGTATTTGTGGCGGGATGAAAAAGATATTGTGATTTATGTAGGCAAAGCGAAATCGCTCAAGAATAGGCTGAGTTCGTATTTTGCTTCGCGGCGGGATATTAAAACCCGGATTCTCGTTTCGCGTGCACGCCGTATCGAATATATTCAAACGGATAATGAATATGAGGCGCTGCTACTTGAAAATAATCTGATAAAAAAATACAAGCCGCGGTATAACATCAATCTTAAAGACGGAAAAACCTACCCCGTCCTTAAAATTACCAATGAGCGCTATCCTCGAATTTACCGGACGCGGCGGATACAAAACGACGGCGCGCGCTATTTCGGCCCCTTTCCCAATGTACCGGCCATCGATGATTTTTTATCGCTCGTCAAACGGACGTATGGATTGAGGCAGTGCAAGCACTTAAAAAAACGGGAACCGTGTTTGTATTTTCATATCGGCCGGTGCAGTGCGCCGTGTGCCGATAAAATTTCGGAAAGCGATTACCGGAAGGATATCGATGAAATTGCGTTGCTGCTTGAAGGAGATTTGAAAAAGCCGCTCGCCGAATTAACGGAGAAGATGAAAGCCGCCGCCGCTGCCCGTGAATTTGAAAAAGCCGCCCGTATCAGGGACGGAATGGAGGCGGTACGGGCGCTCCGCGGACAAAACACCGTTGAAGACATGGATCCGGAAGCCCGCGACTATATCGGGTGGGCGGCGGAAGGAGCGCTGATTACCTTTACGGTCTTTAAAATGCGGGGCGGCAAGGTTGTCGGCAGGGATTTATACCGGACGGAAAGCCTCAAAGATGAAGCCGAAGTGCTGCCCGAATTTCTCATTGCATACTACACCGACCCTAAACAGATTCCGCCGCATATATTCGTGTGTGCGGGGCAGGAATACGAACTTGCAGAACAATGGTTTGCCGACCAGCTCGGTGTCAAAGTTACCATCACGGCGCTTCCGTTGGATGGGCAAAAGCATCACCATGAAACAGATACGGCTGCATCTTCGGTTCCCGGCAATACAGCAGAGCCGGTTGCCGCCGAAAAAACGCCCGTATACGCCGCCCGTATTGCTGATACAACCGGTACACCTGATAGAGCCGAGTCAGCTGATACAGCCGATGCGGCGGCGGCCATGCCTCCGGCTATTCTGCGGCGGCATAAAGCGGCGCTCGCAATGGCTCAGTTTAACGCCAAAGAGGATGCTGCCCGCCGCATCAAGGAGCTCGGCGATTTTCCCGCGTTGGAGGAACTGCAAAAGATATTGTCGCTTGACCGCCCCCCCCACCGCATCGAAGGCTTCGATATTGCGCATTTACACGGCAAGTACACGGTTGCCAGTCTTATCTCGTTTAAGGACGGCAATCCCGATAAAAAAAACTACCGGATTTTCAGACTGCGCACGACGGACGGCATTATCGATGACTATGCTTCCATGCGGGAAGCGGTGGCGCGGCGGTATACCCGTTTGTTAAACGAAGCGGCGGAACTGCCCGACCTTGTTATGATAGACGGCGGCATCGGTCAAGTGAATGCGGCCAAGGCCGTGCTCGACGCGTTGGAGCTTGATATTCCTTTGGTCGGCTTGGCGGAAAAAAACGAAGAGCTTTACCGGCCGCATATCAACAAGCCGATTGTACTGCCGCGGCGGAGCGCAGCCCTGCGGGTACTGCAGCGGGTACGCGATGAGACGCACCGGTTCGCCAACACCCGAAACAACAGGCTGCGGTCAAAAGAGGAACTGCACTTGCAATTTGAACAGCTGCCCCACATCGGGGAGAAACGGGCTGCGCGGTTGCTGCGCAGCTTTTCAAGTATTGAAAAGCTTGCAGCCGCTTCCCCGGAAGCGGCTGCCGCCGCCGCGGGAATTACGCAGGCTCAAGCGGAGGAAGTCATTGATGCCGCCCGGGAAACGGCTCTTAAAAATGCCCTATAGGTAGTATTTCCGGTGTTCAGGATAGACGCCCCGTGCCAGAACACGGTTGACTTGCGCAAGCATCGCGTCCCTATCCTGCGGCAGCGTTCCTTTCAGCGTTAAAAAGTTGGAGGCGTGGTTTGAGCGGAAAATAACCGGAGCAGTCATTTCTTCAACGTGTATATTTTCTAAGATCAGCTTTAATTCTTTAACGACCTCTTCGATCCCGACAACCGTATACTTCCCTTCGGCGGCGGCCTTGGTAAGATAGCTGCCGTCCTCTAGCCGCAGCGTTAAAAGCCCTGCATAGGTCAAATACATTTTAGAGATAATCTCGCCGGTTTTAATTGCGTGCTGCGTGTTGTCCCGCTCCGCTCCGTTAATCCCTAAAATAAAGGTTGCCGACAGCTCCATTCCCGCATCCTTCACCTTGTGGGAAAGTTTGATCAGTTCCGCCGCCGTCGTACCCTTGCGGATAAACTTCAACGTTTCATCGTCGCCGCTTTCCACACCGAGATACAACAGCGTCAATCCCTTTGAGGCTAAAAGCTTTAATTCTTCCGGAGTCTTCTGCCTGATATTGAGATGGGTCGCATAGCAGGACACCCGTTTGCACTGCGGAATAACGGCGGCAACCGCATCCAGCACTGCTGCCAAGTATTCCGTCGGAGCGGTTAACGCATCGCCGTCCGCTAAAAACACCTTATCGATATGGCGGTAGTGCTCGGCAAACATTACAAGTTCCTGCTTCACCGTCTCAATCGGTTTGATATGGAATTTCTTTGTCTGATACATTCCGCAAAAGACGCAGCGGTTATACGAACAGCCGATCGTTACCTGTAGGATTAAAGAATAAGCTTCGCTCGGCGGACGATACAGCGGATAATCGTAAGGATCGTAAAGAGTATAGTTCATAGGCTCTTATGAAAAAACCAAGGTTCCGAAAACATCGTAAAAGAGCTTTCCGAACAACAGTATGATGACGCAGATCATCAAGGGTTTGATAAAGGCTGTGCCTTTTTTTATTGCGAAGCCTGCTCCGATATAATTTCCGATTATACCGAATACGGCGGCGGGAACCGCGATGGAATAGATCACTTTGTTGCCGAATATGACGGCGATGAGCGATGCATAGTTCGATGCAAGGTTCAATATCTTGGCATTACCGGAAGCGGTTTTAAGGTCGTACTTCATCCATGCGGAGAAAACGATAATAGCGATGGTTCCCGTTCCGGGGCCGATCAGTCCGTCATAGAATCCGATAACGGAACCGGCGCCGGCCGCCAAGAGGAAGGCCTTCTTTTTGGGTATACCGGCCGACTGATTCTCGGTACCGAAATCCCGTTTTAACAGTAAAAGAACGGCGACAATCGGGAGAACGACAACCAATGCGGTTTTAAGCGTTTCCTGATTAATCATCAGCGCCAATCTTGTACCGAGATATGAAAATAAAACCGAACACACCGCGGAAATTGCGGCAACCTGCCAGTCGACCGCTCCGTTTTTAAAAAAGCGTGCTGCGGAAAGCGTCGTACCGCACGCCGCAGAAAATTTGTTACATCCGATTGCCGTATGGGGAGGAAGCCCGACAAAAAGATAGGCAGGCAGCGAAATTAACCCTCCGCCTCCTGCAGCGGAATCGACAAAGCCCGCCAAAAAAACAAAAAACCATAGAAACAAAAGCGCCCAAATACTTAACTGCATGGACTTATCCTATCATCATTTTGATGCTTTGTATATGACATATCCCGGGCAAACGCATCTTAATACTGATCGCACAATTATTGGCAAAAAGAGCATTGACATTTATCATTTTACCGGTAAAATGATAAATAGTGGGTGAAAGTGGGGGAAAGTAGGTAAAAGTGGAAAAAAGTGTGTTTTCGGGAGAGTATAATAATACGCTTGATGAAAAGGGGCGTATTATGTTTCCTGCAAAACTACGCTGTTTACTGCCGGGCTCACAAGTAGTGATTACCCGTGGAATTGACCGCTGCCTATGGATATTTTCTCCTGAAGAATGGGCATTGCTATCCGAAAAAGTTATGCAATCCGCTTCGTTGTTTCAGGCAAATTCCCGTCTTATCTTGCGCCGGCTTATCGCTCCGGCACAGGAAATAGACATCGATAAGGCGGGACGTGTTTCAATTCCCCAAAGTTTACGTGAATACGCGCAGCTTGAAAAAGACTGCGTGCTATTGGGCATCAACCGCTATCTCGAATTATGGGATGCGGACGAATATCGAGCTTATCTGGAGGGAAGCGAGGCGGATTTCCATCAAGCAAGCGAGGACTTGGGGCTTATTCGTTTTTAACATGTATGAACTTTGTACACACACCGGTTTTATTACAAGAATGCCTGCAGCTGCTTGCCCCGGAAACACCGGATCCGCTTCTTATCGACGGAACCCTCGGCGAAGGCGGTCATAGCGAAGCCTTTTTAAACCGCTTTCCGCAATTAAAAGTCATCGGCATCGATGCCGACCCCGCCATTCAAGCAAAGGCCAAAGTACGGCTTGCCCCGTTCGGTAACCGTGTACGGTTTTTTTTAGGCTGGTCGGATGATTTTTTCGATCAATATCCTCAGGATAATCCTGCGCCTTCGCTCATATTATTTGATCTCGGAATCTCTCTCTTCCATTATACAGAATCGAAACGCGGCTTTTCGTTCAGCGCCGACGAACCGCTCGACATGCGGATCAATCCGGATGAATCGCTGACGGCCGCAGATATCGTCAACACCTACAGCGAGAAAAAGCTGGCGGATGTATTGTACCTCTACGCGGAAGAACGTTTTTCGCGGCCGATTGCCCGTGCTGTCGTTGCGGAACGGGAAAAACACCCTTTTACGGAAGCGCGGCAGTTAAGTGAAACCGTATTCCATGCCGTTCCCGCCCGTTTTCGGCACGGCCCCATACACCCTGCAACCAAAACCTTCCAAGCGCTGCGGATTGCCGTTAACAGCGAACTCGACCGGCTGCCGCGCCTGCTCGAAAAAGCCTTTGCGTGCCTTGCCGAAGGGGGAAAAATGGGCGTTATCTCCTTTCATTCACTGGAAGACCGCATCGTCAAACTTTTTTTTAGAGACCTTGCAAAAAGCTGTATTTGCCCGCCTGAAATGCCGATATGTACATGTGGAGGTATGCCCCGTGCCGCTTTGCTTACCAAAAAGCCGGTCGGCCCCTCTGCCGAAGAGACTGCCGCGAATGCACCGTCCCGCAGTGCCCGTCTCCGTGTCATCAAGAAGCTTTCTTTGAGGAGGTCTTAACCGATATGAAACGCCTTGCCGCTTTGATTCTTACCGTAAGCATTCCGTACTTATTTTTCTTAACCGTTAAACAATCGCAGGTCTATAATGCGCTTGAACGCGAAGTAAATGCATATAACGATGAGCAAAACCGTCTCATCGCAGAAAATAAACGGAAGATTTCGGCTATTTCCATCCTCTCCAAACCGCAGCGAATTGAAAAAATCGCCGTTGAAGAATTGAATATGCAAAAAGCGGATTCCTCTCAAATCATCCGTATCTCCTTAGATAAAGAAAAGAAGGGATAACACCATGCTGCTGGGATTCGAGGCGCTCTGCACGGCTGTCGCAGGCACATTTATTTGCAATTATTCTCATTACGCAGGTTTCAATTCCGTTACGACGGATAGCAGAACCGTGAATCCCCATGCTCTTTTTATTCCCCTGCGCGGTATGCAGCAGGACGGACATCGCTATATCGAACAAGCCTTGCAACAAGGGGCTGATTGTGTCCTTGCCGATGCAGCACACCTCGACATTCAAGAGAACGCTCAGCATATTCTCGTTCTCTGCAAAAGATATGAGGCTACCTGTATCCGTGTTGAACACACGTTAAAAGCATTGCAGGATGCTGCGGCCGCCTATCTGGAGCGATTTCCGCAGCTGCTTAAAATCGGGGTAACCGGTTCAAACGGTAAAACGACGACGAAAGAACTTCTTGCATCCATATTTGCACAGAAATACCGCACTGTAAAAAACGAAGGCAACCTCAATTCGGAAACAGGCTTGCCGCTGTCGGTTTTTACCATAACAAAAGAGCATGAAGTAGGCATTTTTGAGCTCGGTATGAATCGGAAGGGAGAAATTGCGGAGCTTGCCGCAGTCCTGAAACCGAACATTGCGGTTATCACCAATATCGGTACCGCACACATCGGAATGCTCGGTTCTAAAGACGCTATCGCTCAAGAAAAAAAACACATTTTTTCCTGTTTTGATGAAACCTCCGTCGGATTCGTCCCCGCTCAGGATAAGTATGCGGAGTTCTTACAAGACGTGCCGCACGGAAAAATAGTTACTTATAGCGCTGATCCCGACGCTTATACCCTTGAAGGACTCTCAGGCGCTGAGATACGGTATAAAGGGGAAACCATCCACTTACCGCTTCCGGGCAAACACAATGTGCACAACGCCTTTGCCGCGATTGCTGTTGCGGAATACTGCAAAATCCCGCTGCAGTCGATAAAAGCGGGCATCGAACAGATGCAGGCGCTATTCGGAAGATCGCAAATTATCCGCGGGCCGGTAACCTACCTGCTCGATTGCTATAACGCCAATCCCGATTCCATGAATGCAGGGCTTGCGCTCTGCGCCAATATCCGAGTAAGCGGCAAAAAGATTTATGTCCTTGCCTCGATGAAAGAACTTGGTTTTGAATCTCATGAAGCGCACAAAGCCGTATGTGCAGCAGCTTTCGATTCCGATGCCGACGCATTATTTTTTTTCGGCAGAGAGATGTGTATGGCAGCCATCGAGCAAGAAAACGCTGCAAACAAACCTTTTTTCTGCTTTACGGAAGGCTATGCCGATAAACTTCGCGACACGTTAGACGGCTTATTAAAACGAAATGATTTTGTATTCCTGAAAGGATCCCGCAGCCTTGAACTGGAGCAGTTTGAACCGATTCTGAAAAAGGAGCGGGTATGATGCAGCACACTATCACCGTTGAAAAGAACATCAACCGCGACCGGTACAGCTTCACATTTATTCTACTCGTGCTCATCATGGCAGGCATCGGCATTGCAGTGCTCTATTCGGGTTCCCTTCATTACGCCGAACGATTCTTTGACGACCCTTCGTATTTTCTGGTACGCCAATTCCGCAACCTCATTGCAGGAAGTATCGGCCTCATTTTTTTTTCATTTTTCAGTTTTGACCGTTTACGGAAACTCCTCCCCTATCTGTTGATATGCGGTTTTATCTTTTTGTTACTTCCCTTTATTCCGGGAATCGCCTCGCCGCGGAACGGTGCCAGCCGCTGGATTTCCATCGGAGGATTCAGCTTACAGCCGTCCGAGTTTATTAAACTTTTACTCATTGTCTTTCTTGCAAACTTTTTCGATAAAAAAGCGGATCAATTGGACGCACCACTGATTTCCATATTGCCGCCTTTTTTTATAACGGCGATCTTTGTATTGCTGGTATACCTTGAAAGCGATTTTTCGAGCGCCATTTTTTTGATGCTCATTTTTATGATCATGTTTTTTGCCGCAGGGGGACCGCTGCTATGGTTCCTCAAAGGCTTGATCGTTACCATCCCTTGCGCAGCCCTGATGGTCGTTACTTCAACCTACCGGATGAAGCGCGTGCTGTCCTTTATCTCTCCCGATAGCGACCCGCTCGATACGGGCTATCAAATTAACGCAGCCCTCGAAGCGCTTGCAAGCAGCGGGCTTTACGGCACGGGGATAGGGAACGGCGTGCATAAAATTTCGAGCGTACCGGAAATATATTCCGATTTTATTTTTGTTGCGTGGGCCGAAGAAATGGGCTTTTTAGGTGTATGCGGATACCTTGCGCTCTTGCTTACCTTTACCGCAGTAGCCTACCTCATTGCATTTTCGTGTAAAGACCGTTTCGGCTGCTATGTTGCCTTCGGAGCAGCTTCCGCAATTATCCTTCAATCCTTTTTAAACTTAGGGGTTGTTGTCCGTCTGCTGCCTGCCACCGGTATTCCGCTCCCCTTTTTCTCATTCGGAGGATCTTCGCTTATCACAACACTCTGCCTCTGCGGACTGATTATAAATGTTTCAAGCTATTCAAAAAGGAGTGCCTCATAATGTCTGATATTATCGGCGTACAAAACCGCACATATACCGAATCGCTTCCATCTCCTCAGACCGTAAAAAAAACCAAGGGAAGGCAATTTCTTAAAATTGTTATTCTGCTGATGCTGTTGTTTTTAGCAGGCGACTTAGTATATTATCTTTTTATCGTGCCGTTTAATTCAACGGCGAAGATACAGCTTTCAGGCCTCGACACTATTCGCGAAGCGGATCTAAAAAAAGCAGCCGGCCTAACCGGAATGGAAAAATGGGGAAAAATCGATAAGGATGTTTTATTGCATCGGATTACAAGCTACCCCGTCGTTGCGGAAGCGCGTGTCGTTAAAAAATATCCGGACAAGGTGCTGATTGATATAACCGAACGGAAACCGGTCGGCGTATTGCTTGCAACGGTGGGCGGCCGCACTGTCCCGATGGAAATAGATAAAACGGGAACAGTGTTCAAAGTTGCTTCCCAAAAAGATCCTCAAACCCTGCCTATTATCAGCGGCCTTTCTTTTCAGACGATACGGGCGGGGATGAAGGTGCACAAACGGCTCGTACCGCTCTTTAAGCAGCTGGATATTCTGCAGAAAAAAAATCCGGCCTTACTCAGCGAAATTTCCGAGATGAAGATCGAACAGAAAAAATACGGCGGGTTTGACCTCATCCTGTATCCGGTACGAACGCAAGTTAAGGTACATACTGAAGGCACATTGAATGAGGAAAAATTACAGTATATGATATTAGCCTTGGATGTCATACGGGAACTTGATCTTAACGCAAAGATTGAGGAGTTGGATGTACGGGGAGGAACTGCTTCCTACCGTTTAAGAGGGGAAACCGATGAGTGATGTCATAGTCGGATTGGATATAGGCACCAGCGCAATCAGAGCCGTTGTCGCTGAAAAACTCGAAACAGGCGTACTGCAAATTATCGGTGTGGGAACCGGCGTTTCGCAAGGCTTACGGAAAGGAACCGTTGTCAATATCGAAAAGACCGTACAGGGAATTCACGCAGCGGTAGAAGCTGCAGAGATGATGTCCGGCGTGGAAATTACTCACTGCATCACCGGAATAGGCGGTACCCATATCGAAGGGATTAATTCCCGCGGCATCGTCGCCGTTACCGATAAAGGAAAGGGAAACCGCGAAATAGACCAACAGGATATTGACCGTGTGATAGAGGCTGCAAAGGCTGTTGTGATTCCGATGGATAGACGGGTTATGCATGTTATCCCCCAATCGTATATTGTCGACGATCAGCGCGGTATTGCGGATCCGCACAATGTCATCGGCGTCCGTATCGAAGCGGAAGTACATATTATTACCGGATCGGTTACCTGCATCAAAAACATCGTAGACTGCGTAAAGCGGGCTAATTTACAGGTTGATGCGCCGATGTACCACGGCTTAGCTGCCGTAGAATCCGTTATGACGCAGGAAGAACAGGAACTCGGTTCGGTGCTTATCGACATCGGCGGAGGAACAACCGATATTGTGGTAATGTCGGGCGGAGCGCCGGTACTGACCACGGTGCTGCCGGTGGGCGGAAGCCACGCTACAAACGATTTGGCGATTGTAAAAGGGCTTTCTACCGAAACCGCCGAAAAAATAAAGATAACCGACGGGTGCTGTTGGCAGCCGCTTATGGATGACAATAAATCGGTACTGATTTCCGCACCGGGCGGACGGGCGCCTATACAGATTGAAAAAGCGGATATATGCGATATTCTGCAAGCCCGCATGGCGGAAATTTTTACGATGGCAAAGGATAAAATCGCACCGGCGGCTGCTTCAAACCGGTTTGCAGGTAATGTAATTCTCTGCGGCGGCGGTTCGCTTATGCCCGGCGCTACGGAACTTGCCTCGGAAATCTTCGGCACGCCTGCAGTACGGTTAGGTATTCCGGGAACATTCGGCGGTTTAACGGGAGAATACCGCAGTCCGGAATTTGCAGCCGTGCTCGGACTGATTTTATCTCAGTATAAACAGCACAGTCCCGTAGGAGAAGAAAAAAATAAA
This sequence comes from Treponema vincentii F0403, assembly GCF_000412995.1. NCBI lineage: Bacteria > Pseudomonadati > Spirochaetota > Spirochaetia > Treponematales > Treponemataceae > Treponema > Treponema vincentii. The sequence continues at coordinate 855,931 of NZ_KE332512.1, forward strand.
ATTGAAGCCGATTCGGGTAAACTTGTCGGTAAAATAAAAGGTTTTTGGAAAAACTTATTTGAATAAAGGGGAGGGGAAAAATATGGATTATCAAGTGATGCAGCAAAATGAAATGTTACCGGTTAATCCCACCGTTATTAAAGTAATCGGCGCAGGTGGAGGCGGTTCGAATGCGGTGAATAGGATGATGGAGTGTAACATACAGTATGTCGATTTTATCGTTGCGAACACCGATGTACAGGCGCTCAATTATTCAAAAGCACCGATGAAATTGGCAATAGGTTCCAAGTTAACCGGAGGGCTCGGCGCAGGCGGAAAACCGGACGTAGGCGAAAAAGCTGCTATGGAAGATACCGAAATTATTGCGAATGCTGTCCGCGGGGCACACATGGTGTTCATCACCGCCGGTATGGGCGGAGGAACGGGAACAGGTTCGGCGCCGGTTATCGCAAAGATAGCCCGCGATCAGGGAGCTTTAACGGTCGGTGTTGTTACAAAGCCCTTCGCTTTTGAAGGACGGGCAAAGATGCGTACCGCCGAAGCGGGGATTGAAAAGCTCAGGAAGAATGTCGACACGCTGGTTGTTATCCCCAATCAGCATTTATTAAACCTTGTAGACAGCAAGCAGACGATAAAAGATGCCTTTGTTATGGCGGACGACGTACTGCGTCGTGCCGTGCAGGGGATTGCCGATATCATTACCAAAAACGGATTGGTCAATATCGACTTTGCGGATGTCCGCTCCACGATGGCCGGTCAGGGCGATGCGCTGATGGGCGTCGGTACCGGATCGGGAGAAAACCGTGCGGTGGATGCGGCCACCAATGCCATCAACAACCCGCTTTTAGAGGATTCTCATATCGAGGGCGCAACGCGGATATTGGTTAATATTTACGCATCGGAGATGCCTTCTACGGTGGAGGTCAACGATATTATGGAAATCGTTACGGCAAACGCCAATCCCGATGTGGAAACTATCCACGGTATTACCGTCGATGAAACCGACGAAGCCATGAAAGACAAGATCACCGTAACGGTTATCGCGACGGGCTTTCCTACCGATACGGATCCCGTTCAAAACACGGTGCAGAATCAGGGGCAGGCGGCGGGAGCAACCGCACAGCAGGAACCGCTCCATACGCCGTTTTTACAAAACGATTTTATTTCGGCAAGCGAATGGGCAAAGCTGCAAACACCTCAGCAGCCTACTCTCCCCGGCCTCGGCCCGCGGAATGCAGGAATACCGGCAACCCCGCCGCCTCAACCGGCAATGACCGAAAGCCCGCGGCAGCCCATCCGCGTCCAACTCCCCGGCGCCAACACCGACCTCGATGTGCCGGCGTACCTACGGAACAAACGATAAGGATAAGCACATCCGACAATACAATTCTCACAGTTCACAGCACACTCCGCTGCTGTGAACTGCTCACTCATTTTATTTCAGCATAGAACAGCTTGCAGCCATCTGCCTTTTTGCTATAATAATAGCGAGATGACAGGAGCAAATATACTATGGAAAAAGAATTTGACGAACTAACTATAGCTGATGATTATATGTTCTACCGCGTAATGGAAGACCCTGAAATCTGTAAAATGCTTCTAAACAGGGTTTTGCAGGGTAAAGTAGATACGATAACCGAAATAGAATTACAAAAGACAATAGACGATGCAGGGCGGGCAAAAGGCGTGCGGTTTGATGTTTGGGCAAAGGACTGTAACGGTCGTATTTACGATATAGAAATGCAGGCCATCGACAAGAAAGACCTTGCAAAACGTATAAGGTATTATCAAGCGGCCATCGATGTTAGTATCTTGGGAAAAAGTAAACCGTATGAAAGCCTGCCCGATACATTTATACTCTTCTTCTGTACGTTTGACTATCTTGAGAAAACCTTACCTGTTTATACTTTTAAGACGATGTGCAGTGAGGATAGTCGGATAGAACTAGGTGATGGGGTAACGAAGATAATTATAAACAGTAAAGCGGCGGAACACGAGAAGAATGAAGAACTGAAAGTATTTTTAGAGTACATGAACGGAAAAGTCAGCAACGACGAATTCATCCAAAGGCTAGAGCAACGGATAAAAGAAGTAAAAGCAAATGAAGAGTTGAGGAGGGAGTATATGTTGGTAAATACTATTGAGAGGGATGCACGGAATGACGGATGGAAAGCCGGCATTGCGCAAGGTATTGCGCAAGGTATTGCGCAGGGTAAATCTCTTGGTCTTGCAGAAGGTGAAGCACGAGGTTCCCATCACAAAGCTCTCGAAACCGCGCGGAACTTACGCTCTATGGGCTTATCAATCGAAAAAATCGCACAAGCTACCGGTCTAACCGTACAAGAAGTGGAAACAATTGCTGTATCTTAATACAAAATTCTGCAAGCGTATTGAGTAACAGCCGGTACGATTTACTCTAGGAGAAACAGGGTAAGCACATCAGACAAATTGATCAAAACCGCAAAATAATTGAGATTGTGAGACCATTTGACCGCGAAGCGGTTCAATTCTGGTCGAGCAAACTCAATTATTTTGCGGGGAAATTCAAAAGACGTCTGATGTGCTTACCCTGACAAACAACAATGACTGAAATACAACTGCGAGCCTTTTACGGGTATCTGATCTCGGCGGAGGCGCGGGCGCAGCTTACGGCAAAAACCTATATCAACACTATGCGTCTCTTTCAACAGCAGCTCGGCTCGGAGCGCCTTATCGAAGACGCTTCCGCGGACGACTGCATCGGTTTTCTCCTTGCACGGGCGGGAGAAGGCGTAACGGGAAGAACGCTTGCAAAAGATCAGGCGGCGCTCCGCTCCTTTTACCGCTTTTTGCAGCTGGAAAATGTCCGCACCGATAACCCTGCAGAGCAGCTGGAAAGCCCCCGCCGCGAAAAAAACTTGCCGCGAGCGCTTGAGCTCGACGAAGTAGATAAGCTCTTAGCCGCAATCCCGCTGGATACGCCAAACGGCATCCGCGACCGCGCCCTGTTTGAGCTGATCTACTCGGCGGGGCTGCGGGTAAGCGAAGCAGTAACGCTCTCGCTCGAAGACATTTTCTTTAACGAACAGCTGTTGAAAGTACGGGGCAAAGGCGGCAAGGAGCGCATCGTTCCTTTCGGAGCGCAGGCGGAAGAGCGGCTTACTGTTTATTTAAAAACCGCCCGCCCTCTCCTTCTCAAACCGGCACACAGCGAAAACACCGAAACAACCGGAGCGGTGTTCTTAAATCACCACGGCGAACGGCTTACCCGTAAAGGCATTTGGAAACGCTTACAGGAAATTGAACAGCTCAGCGGCGTTACCACAAAAATCCACACTCTCCGCCACTCGTATGCAACCCACCTGCTCGCAGGCGGGGCAGATCTCCGCTCCGTGCAATGCCTGCTCGGTCATGCAAGCATCGCCACCACTCAGATTTACACCCATATTGAAGACAAAGAGTTGGAAGCCTACCACCGTAAATTTTTTAAGCAATGAATGTCTCGACGGCTATATCGACGGATACAATCCTTCCCAAACGATTTTTTTGTACATATCGGGATCGGTGTCTCCTTCCGTAGAAAAGCACAGTATCTTTGAATTCTTATCGAGCTTTAATGCCGCGCGTAAATCCTTCATATCATCGTGCTGCATAATTGAGGCTAAGAGGCCGAACGGTACCGCGCCGGATTCGCCTGAGGTAACCGGTGAATCTCCCTTGATGGGTGCTGCGAGCATACGCATACCGCGGGCGGAAACCCAATCGGGCGCCGATACAAAGCAGCTGGTATTATTTTTGAGGATATCCCACGAGATGGTGTTCGGTTCGCCGCATGCAAGTCCCGCCATGATTGTTTGCAAGTCTCCCGTTACAAAGTGCGGTTTCCCATCGGCTGCCGTCGCAGACCGGTATAGGCAGTCTGCCGCGCGGGCTTCTACGACAACGGTAACGGGACAATTATTGGGGAAGAGATTTTTAAAATATCCCTGAATTGCACCGGCAAGCGAACCGACTCCCGCTTGTACAAAGATATGGGTAGGACGGTCTACTCCTGCCGCCTTGAGCTGTTCCGCAGCTTCAAGCGCCATCGTACCGTAACCCTGCATAATCCACGCGGGGATTTCTTCGTATCCTTCCCATGCGGTATCCTGCACCATCACACCGTGTTCGGTTTTTGCGGCAAGCGCGGCTGCCATACGCACACATTCGTCGTAGTTAACGTTTTCGATGGTAACCTGTGCTCCCTCTTTGGCAATGTTATCGAAGCGGGTCTTTGTAGAACCTTTCGGCATCAATACAACCGATTTTTGACCGAGCTTATTTGCAGCCCAGGCCACACCGCGCCCGTGATTACCGTCGGTTGCGGTAAAGAAGGTAGCCTGCCCGAACTCTTTCCGCAGTTTTTCACCGGTTAATACTTCGTACGGAAGTTCCGAAACATCTTTTTTCAGCTGTTTTGCAATATACTTAGCCATTGCAAAGGAACCGCCGAGCACTTTAAACGCATTTAAGCCGAACCGCCACGATTCATCTTTGATAAACACCGAACCGACGCCGAGCATATCCGCCATCTTTTTTAGAGGCACCAGCGGAGTCGGCGCGTATTGCGGGAAACTTTTATGAAATTCATGCGCCTTGTTGATTTCGTCTAAAGCCATCACCGCAAGCTGTTTGTTGCCCGTTTTCGGAAGCTTATTTTCCGTCCAAAGAATCTTTTCCATACATCACTCCTGTAAAACCTTTAAAATAGAGCATTGGAATGTCCCAAAAGCAGGCTCGTTTTTCACATCCCCGGCTATTAGGGCAATCGTCCAAAAAATTCAAGTTTCGGATAGCTCCATTTCTTATTCAAAAAAAATTTGTTTGAATCAAAATATTTGTTTGTTAATCATAGCACAGATACAAGTTATGTCAAGTTCAAGAAGGGCAAGCGTATCAGGCTGTTTTTTAGCAGCCCCGCATAATCATTGAGGCTGTTCAACCAGAGTTGAACCTTTTCGCGGTTCAAATGGTCTCACAACCTCAATGATTATGCGCCTTTTATCTACTCTACCTGATGCGTTTGCCCCTCTACAGAATAAAGTGTGCGAAATTTTGGGTAAAATTTCGCACAGCAAGGAATATAAGCGCTTGGAAGATTTTAGGTGCGTTTGGGCTGTGGTCTAAAGCTCCGCTGCTCGATGCCGAAACTATAAATAGTAGAAAGATGCCGTATGCATCAAGCAAATGATTATGTTTATCGGTGTATGGTATTTTTCATTATGTGGAGGGTAATGTATGAAATTGTATTCAATCAAAAGTAATCCGGGCGATGTGTCTTATTTTTCAATCCTGAACGAGACGGACAAGGGATATTTTATCCGCATCTGCCACGATAAAGAAGGATACGAGAAAATCAGCGAAGAATTTCTTGATAATGATATGTTTGCGCTATGCCTGCGCACAGGATATATCAGTGAGGTTCCTGCAGAATCTCACGGAGTCGCTTAATCGAGTAAGAATTTCTTTATGAGCATCAACGTGTATTCTCTGGGAGCCGCAGAGGAAGTAACCGGTTCAAAGCATATCCTCGACGTTGACGGATATTTGTATCTCTTTGACTGCGGGGCTTTCCAAGGGAAGCGGGCGGAAGCCGATAAGAAAAATCGAGACTTTGGCGTCCCTGCCGATAAATTAACCGCCGTGGTTCTTACCCACGGCCACTACGACCACTGCGGACTTTTGCCGCTGTTGGGCATACACGGGTTTGCCGGCAATATCTATGCGACGCCTGCTTCACGGGATATTGCCAACCTCGTTTTGATGGATTCAGCCCGCATACAGGCGCGGGATGCCGAATACCTACAAAAACAGGCGCTCAAAAAACACGAAAAATTCGACTGGAAACCGCTTTTTACCGAAGAAGATGTCGTACAAACCATCAATCAATTTGTAACGGTTTCCTATCACCGGCCGGTATGGATTGGGCCGAATGTTCAGCTCGAATTTTACGATGCGGGACATATTCTCGGCTCCGCGATAGCGTTTATCACGGCAAAAGATTCTACCGGCAAGACCGTAAAAATTGCATTTACCGGAGACCTCGGCAGAAAGAATAAATCGATTATCCGCGACCCGGATATCATTCCCTCCGCCGACTATATTATGATAGAAAGCACCTACGGGAACCGCCGGCACGAGGATATTCATAACGCGATGGATATGCTGGAACATGCGGTCAATGATGCGGTAAAGATGCGCGGTAAAATTATCATCCCCGCTTTTGCCGTTGAACGGACACAGGAACTCATCTATTATTTCCATCTGCTGACGGATCAAAAAAGAATTCCCTATATTCCCATCTATGTCGATTCGCCGATGGCAGTCAACGCAACGACAATCTTTCAGGTGCATCCCGAATGCTTTGACCACGAAACGCAGGAAGCCTTTGTCAAACACCATAAGAATCCGTTCGGCTTTAATGCGCTCAAGTTTATTACGAGCGTTGACGAATCGAAAGCACTCAATGCGATGGAAGAACCGATGGTTATCATCAGTGCGGACGGTATGTGCGAATTCGGCCGCGTTACGCATCATCTTGCAAATAATATTTCAAAACCTTCGACAAAAATCATGCTGGTAGGATATATGGCCGAAAATACGCTCGGCAGACGCCTGCGGAATCGTGAGCCGGAGGTAAAGATATTCGGAGAATGGCATCCGGTTCGCGCGGAAATCCTTCAGATAAATGCATTCAGCGCCCATGCCGATTATGTTGAAATTGTCGAGTGGCTCGATAGCCTCGACACCGGAAACTTGAAAAAGCTGCTGATGGTTCACGGCGAACCGGACGCACAGAGTTTCTTTCAAGCGTACCTACAAGAGCACCGCTATGAATCGCACATAATGAAATACGGCGATGTAATTGAGTTATAACGATGCAGATTATCACCGGTTTTCACGCAATTGAAGAATTACTGCGGGCGGTTGAAGCGCAGTTAGAAAAAAATTTTTCAGGAACAAAAAGTTCCCAAATAGGAAAAAAGGCCGGAGGCGGCAAGACGCCCTCGGTACGGCTCAAACTTTTTTACGCCAAGCAGGGACCGCGGGTAAAAAAAATTTTGGCACAGGCGGAAAAACTTTCCGTTCCGATAGAGCGGCGGACTGACGCCGAGCTTGACAAGCTCGTTGCGCCGTTACCTGAATATCTGCAAAATCACCGCGGGATTATCCTCATCGATGAACGCCCGCAGGAGCAGTCGCCCAAGCTTTTCTCCGATGCGCTGCTTGCCGAACTTGCTTCCCGCCCTAAGGCCTTTGTCGTCGTCCTTGATTCAATCACCGACCCCCACAATACCGGCGCCATTATCCGCAGCGCCGACCAATTTTCCGTCGACGCCGTCGTGCTCCCCGAACGGAGATCCGCCGGAGACTTTCAGACCGTTAGCAAGATCAGCGCGGGCGCGGCGGCGTGGGTTCCGCTGTTGTATACGGCGAATTTGGTACGGACGGTGGAGGAACTTAAACGCAACGGCTTTTGGGTATTCGGCGCCGACGCGCAAGGGGAACCGCTTCCGCACACAAAGTTCCCCGATAAAACGCTGCTCATTATGGGCAGCGAAGGGTCGGGAATCAGCCGCCTGCTAAAAACCTCCTGCGATTCCTTTACGGCAATCCCTACCTCCGGCAAGCTGGACAGCCTCAATGTCTCGGTCGCTGCCGGTATTTTGATGTACGAGATACGCCGGCAGCAAAACGGATAGGGGGGATGCAGGGTAAACGCATCAGGCCGTTTTTTACCACCCCCGCGGGAAAATTGAGACTATTCGACCAGAGTTGAACCTCTTCGCGGTTCAAATGGTCTCACAGTCTCAATTTTTCCGCGGTTTTTATCTACTCTACCTGATGCGTTTACCCATTTGTTGGAAAAATGTGCGAAATTTTAAACAAAATTTCGCACAGAAGGAAGGTAACCGCTAAAAATATTTTTGATGCGGTTGCTCTGACGCGGGGACAATATCGGTTGTCTATTTTAACAGTTATTCGTGCAGTTAATACCACGATGCTCTACGTCAGGTTTGTTGATTCCCGCCGGAGTTCGGCAAGCGCGGAGCAAAAGAGCGTACCAGCCTGCGCTACGTTAAGACTTTCGATAGCGCCACTGCCGCTGATTTTAACCAGCACATCGCAAAGCTTTTTCGCTTCGGCGGAAATGCCGTGCTCCTCATTTCCAAGCACTACAACAACCGCCTCATCCGCCCTAACCAGCGACGGAATATCCTTTAAGCTGCGGTATGCCCGATGATCAGCCCCTAGCCTCATCAAATAACCGCTGCACGCCTTTAAAAAATGCTCGGCGGAAGGGGCGGTATATAGGGTGATAAACTCCATCCCCCCTTGGGCAATCCGGTAGGCGCTCGGAGTCAGCTGAGCCTGCGCATCTTCCCCGCTTATCACGATATGCTCTATGCCGAAAAAGGCTGCGCTGCGGATGACCGCTCCGAGGTTATTCGCATTCCCGATACGGTCGCACAGTAACACTGCAGCCTTACCGGCCTCCCACTGTTTAATCCGCTCCGGTGTTACGGCAGCGATGCAGGGTTCTTCAATCATTGCGACAACCCCTTGGTGATGAACGGAACCGCACAGCTTTTCCAATTCGGCATCAGACTGTACCAGTCGATAAAGCCGCTTCCGCTGCGCAAGGTATTTACAAAGAGCGCCGAATGTCCGCGCCCTGCTTCCGGCAAAAAAAAGTCTGGAAATTTTTTCGGGATGTTCGGCAGCGAGCGCTTTTACCGCTTCAAAGCCGCACACCGCCAATTCTTTTTGATGTAATTCACTCATACCGCAAGTTATAAACGGAAAATAAAAGAAAGGCAACCGCTTAAAATGAGCAGTTGCCTTGTCTTATTCAGATTTTAGATATGTTACTGTTGGGAACGGAGATGTCACAAAAGCCGGTTACTTTCTCGGCATTCCCAAGTCCTCTTACTTTGAAGCTTTTTTGCGCGTAAGCTTGCGCCCTTCGTTTTCCGCCTTTTCCAATTCAGCCTGCGCAATTGAAAGAAGCGCAATAGGTACCGAATAAGACGAGCAGGAAACATAATCCAAACCGGCTTTCATACAGAAGGGGATGTTTTCAGGACGGGCGCCCTGTTCACCGCAAAGGCCGAGTTTGAGATCGGGACGGGTAAGCCGGCCGCGTTCAATCGCGATACTGATAAGCTCCCGCACTCCCGGATCCAAAATCGCAAACGGATTTCCATCTATCAAATCGTATAATGTGTAATCCGGCATAAAGCTGTTAAAGTCATCGCGCGAAAGACCGAGCGTCGTTTGGGTCAAGTCATTGGTCCCGAACGAGAAGAATTCCGCATAGCGGGCAATTTCTCCTGCGGATAACGCAGCAACCGGTAATTCAATCATCGTACCGATTTTGAAATCGATCGGTTTCGCTTTGAGCTGAGTCCGCATTTCTTGTTCGATTGTGCGGATACCCAGATAAGCATGGCCTTCAATCTTCTTTCCATACGCAATCTGTTTAAGCTCACGGAAATTCATAACAATCGGAACCATGATTTCGACATGCGTTTCAATACCTTCTTTCTGCAGCTTGTAAGCCGCTTCAAAAATTGCACGCACTTGCATTGCATAAATCTCCGGATAGGAAATCGCAATACGGCATCCTCGATGTCCAAGCATGGGGTTTACTTCCGCCCGTATCGCAATCGATTCCGCCAAAGCCTTTTTACTGACGGTTTTCTTCGCTTCGTTTTTAAGATAGTCAACAAACCCGTCCAGCTCGGTTTCATTATGCGGTAAAAATTCGTGCAGCGGCGCATCCAAAAGACGGATGGTAACTTCACGGCCATTCATTACTTTGAAGATACCGTAAAAGTCTTCCATTTGAACTTTTTGAAGCCGGTTGAGCACTTCAATACGTTCTTCCGTTGTTTCGGCAAGGATCATCTCTCTAAAGATATTGATACGCTTAGCATTAAAGAACATGTGTTCAGTGCGGCAAAGCCCGATGCCTTCGGCGCCGAAACTGACCGCCAAAGCAGCATCACGGGGACTATCGGCATTGGCGCGTACATGGAAGTCTTGGATAAACGAGCGGGTAAGATCGATAAAATCAAGCAAACCGGATGTTTTAGGATCGGGTTCGATTAACTCCGCTGCACCGAAGTATACCGTCGACTCACCGTAATAAGGTACTTGTAAGGTGATATAATCCCCTTCTTTAATAGTAATACCGTTGATAACGGCTTTATTCGTCATAATTTTCATGTCCGGACGGACTAACGAAATCTTTCCGTACTGACGCGAAACAACGGAAGCATGAGCCGAATAACCGCCTTCGTTAGAAAGAACGCCGGTGGAAACTTCGATTGCTTTTACATCTCCAGCATAACTGGCCGGTACACAGAGAATACAACGGGTATCGGCGCTTTGCAGACGTGCAATACGCTGTGCTTCGATCAACGAATCGGCGCTAAAGTATACGCGACCTACCGCTGCACCCGGAGCGCCTGCAATACCGCCTTTTGAATGCTGCAGATTTTTAACACTTGCCATATTGATGACCGGGTGTAATATTTCGTTTAGCTGACCGGGTTTAACGTTCTTTACAACATATTCCGCATCAACAATTTTGCGGTTGTATAAATCGAGCAGGAAGTGCACTAATGCAATCGTACTCTTTGCTTCGACGGATTTTTGCTCGATAAGCCACAGCTTCCCTGCTTCAATCGTAAAACGGATTTCCCGGACATCTTTACTGTGGTCTTCCAACTGCCATGCAATTGCTTCCAGCTGCTCCAAATATGCAGGCTTTATGTCGTTAATGTCTTTTCCAACGGCATCGACTTCATCGAATTTTTCTTGAAAGAACATTCCCTGCAATTTTTTTTCGCCGGTAACGATATTGCGGCTGAAGAATCTACCGGAAAAGGATTCCTTATCATAGTTTCCGTATACCAGCGGCTGAATCAGTAACGCTACATCGTTTTCATTATCGGGTTCAAGACTGAGCAGCGTACTGATGAGCTGAATGGTTTTATTCAGCTGCACTTCTGCGGTACTGAAAAACTCCTGCGGCAGATACGGCTGGTACATATCCATAACGGTTTCGCCCGATTCGGTACGTTTTTCTTTTTTTAGTTCGTTTCCGATTTTTTCCAACTGCTCTTTGTAGAGTTCCTGCTTAGCGCCGTCACCCTCTAATTCTGCAATCTTATACAAGATTGAGAAGATACCGCGCAGCAAAAACAGCACTTCATGGCTTGCAAAATCTTTTCCGACTTTTTTTTCAAAACCGCCGATTGTTGTTTTTGCCAAACCGAAGTTATGCAGCGTCGGATAATTGGCAATAACAAGGTTGGGAGAAATAACAAGCTTTAATAAAAGAGGATTTTCCGCATCGCCGAATTCTTTTTTAACCGCTTCACCCATCTTTTTTAAGAACGGACGCAGTAGCGGCAAAGCATTTGCTTGTTGCAAGTCTTGTGTAATGGTTGCATCCATCACAAGTCCGGGTACGATCGGGAGCCCAAGTTCCGAAAATTCATTCAGCTGGCGTCCGCGGATACCGAGGATCGTTTTATCGATATTACTTTTAAGCGATTCTTTATTACTGAAAAAATGGATTGATTTAGACATATTCATAATAAACTCCTAGAAAAGGTTAAGAACGGTGCTGGGAGAACCGCGCAAAAAAGCTTCAAAACGGGGACTTGCACCTTCGGCAAAGTATTTTGACAATTTTGACAAGTCTTTGATTTCTTCCCCTGCGACGGCAAACTGAATACTACTGCCGTGTTTTACCTTTCCCCATTTAAACAGCGTATTGATGTCGACAATCTGCTCACCGTCATAGAAGACGATAACCTTATTATGCGGGTACCGTGCATTGTAACTGCGGATAATCCGTTTCCACGCTTCAACGTTTCCGTTATGAAACAGTTCGTTGCTTACGATAACCGAAATTTGCTGCGATATACGGGTTTTACCCGACGGCGCTTGCATCTGCACAGAGGCGGCTTCACGAGAAGCTGTTTCTTTTGCTTTTGCAGTTTTTGCGGCTGTTTTTACTTTTGCAGCTGCCGAAGTTCTTGCCGGTTTCCGCGTTCGCCCTCCGGCAGATTGTTTTTTAATCTGAGGCGCGGCAAATACAAAAGGTCCGCTCAAAATCTTTCCGGGAATTGACGGTTTTGTACCTTCCAAAAGAGCTAGAAAAGCGCTGAATACCGCTTCTGCAACGGGTGTTTCTATTGCGCCTTTGTCTTGTTTTCCGACATAAATATTCAAAAGCTCATTTTTTTTCAGGGTTTCAAAAAGAGAAGCGTTTGCAGGATTTTTAGGGTTTATCACCAAAAACCCCAAATCGGGATGGTGATAGCCGATAACGATATCGACGCCTTTCCATTTTGCCGTTTCCGTAATGATATCCGTAGGTACTGCGGTTATTTCGCGGATATTCTTAGAAATCACTTTATATCCCCACATATCAAGCAGTATAACGGATAAAAATGCCGGAATTTCTTCATTTGTCAATTCTTTATTTTCAAGCAATATACCGATTTCATCGGCAATATTTTTTTTTACATTGCAAGCATCCAGAAGCGATAAAGCATTCTGAATATGTGTTACAGAGGCATTAAACCCCTGCTTTGTAGCAAGCGGTACATAAAATCCTAATGAATCGAGCATTCACTTCTCCTTTGCATGGCAAGGACGGTTTTAGAAATACTTATAAAAAACTTCCTTGCATTTACTTTTGGTCTTACGGGAAAAACATTCCTCAAGGAATCCTTCAATATTGTTTATCATATCTCAGAAAAGCAGAATGGAGATTCCCTATAGATAAAAGCCCTCCGAAACAAGCGTTTCAGGGGGCCTTTATCACATTTTAACTTATTTCCATTATGGTAAACTTTACAGAGTTCTTACACCGGATTTGCGTCCGCGGCGGCCTCTGCTTGCCGTATTATCAACAGCACCGGCTTTCTTGGTTCTAGCGGCGCCTCTGCGGCTGCGGGGTGCAGCGGGTGCATTAACGGTTTCTGCAGCAGGTGCTTCCAAACTCGGTGTCTCGTTCAGCATATCGATAAACTGAGCACGTCCGCTCGGGGTTACCGCAGCAGGTTCATCTTCTTCGCCTGAGCCGAAGGTCTGTGCAATATCGGCACGAACCGTTGAACGGCGGCGGCTGAATGAAGCAAACGCCTGATCCATAAAGCCTTTAGAAACTCCATGAAGGAATTCGTTCAATACGTTTGCCATACCGTCAAGCGTTGCCTTCTTGCGTTTGATGGAGGTGATATCCACGTCAAGCAAGAGTCCGGGCTGCATGTGGAAGGGGTTGATGAGGTAATCGAACTTGTTAAATTCCGCCTCAAGGAAAGCGAGCCGTTCTTCCATAACGCGCCGCTCAACCGGGTACTGATAGTCGTACATTTTCTTAAGCCGTTCACGCATAATGATAAGCTTTTTGCGCATCTTGTCTTTCTCGTAAACAAAGGTGCGGTTCATCTTTTCAACTTCAGTTTCGGCTGCGTTGACAAACGAAATTTCATCCCAGACTTTTGCGATGTCTTTGTAGGCAGGTTCGCCTTTAGGCATCTTGTATTTCTTCTGGATATGCTTTTCGTAGAGTTTTGCCAAGTCACCGAAATCGGTAATACGTACCATGAACTTCGACTTATCATATTGCGTCTGCAATACGTCCCAAAGGTGTTCAATTTCGGTTTCAAACGACCGGATCATTACTTCATACGCTTTGCGCTCTTCAATGAGCTGTGCATTATCGTAGTAGCGCAAACGGATTTGATAGCGTTCGTCGGGAAGGTTTGCAACGTTGGTATCATCGTATTCGCGCAGCAGCAGCTCGCGGGCATTTTTCAGGTTTTCAATGTATTGATAACCCATCTTAGAGGTATCAAGAATTGAAGTTAACGAGTTAATTGCCGTATTGAAGCCGCGGTTACGGATGTTTTCAATGTCGATGATGTGCTTGATATTCTCGCGTACGTTGAGCTGATCGAATGTTTCCGGATCGATTTCCGCTCTCAGGTTTGCAATGCGTTCCATTAATTCTTTTGAAACTACCGAATAGCGCTTGCTTTCGGGATTGTCAACATCATCGTCGGTAACATCGAGAACCTTTCCCATCTTTTTGAAGATGATTTCGCTATCGGTCATCTCTTCCTTACCCTCATCGATAAGTTCATCTTTGAGCTGTTCGATTTCTTTATCGATAAGATTCATCATGTGGTTGGAAAGTAAATCTTTGATTAAGTATTCCACCGTTACCTGATATTGGAAGATCGGGCTGATAAGCTCGGTATCGAGAATATTGACTGAAAGCTTTACATCCGTTACGGTTTTCGGTTTAAGAATATTGTCTTTAAACGCGCACTTTACGATTGAGTAGGCGTTTTCACCGCGGACGAAAGCTCCGACGTCGGTCTTTTGGCGCAGAAGCGAATTGGTTAAGGTTTCAAGATCATTGATTCCGCGCTGTACGTGCCCTTGCAGGTGTCCGTACATATTGACGATCGATTTTTCGATTTCACCGGTATTGAACTTATCGGCGCCGCCGACTTCATCCAACAGAGTTGCAATCTCTTTCGGAGTATAGCGGTTCAGAACCTTCATTTCCTCTCTATCGATAAATCCGCGGACTTTTTTGAGCATTTCATCTTCTGCGGTTACCATATAGCGGTTGAACATATTCTGATAGTTCTGGTTAAAGTAGTTGTATAACTTTTCTTTTAAACCGCCCATAACATCTAATCTTTCAAGAACGTCTTTGGGTAATTTTGTCGATAAGTGATGCAATACTTTATTGGTCTCTTCTTCAATCAGCTGATTCACTTCTTTCTGCTGATCGCGGTAATCCTGTGCCAACGAATTCCTTGAACCGACAGCGCTGGGCTTTTCGGGATGGAATACATTTGGACTTTGAGGTAAATCTAAACTTGCCATCTTACTGTCTCCTTATTGCAGTAGATTTATATCCGCATCGGATATACTAATACAATTGTCATTATAAGGCTATTTTATAAAATGTAAAGACACCTACCCTCTTTTTACTTTCTTTTTTTTATAATACTATACAATAAAACCGTGGTTACCCACATTTTATAGGGAGTTATAGAGGAGTTATTTATGTTGAAATTAAGATCCGTTCTTTTTATTTTTGCTTTCTGTATTATTTCAGTTACATCTTTTGCCGGTGAGAGAACCATTCCCGTCGATGTTTTTTTAATGATCGATAAATCAAAATCGATGAATGAACCCGGAAAATTTGACAGCTTGCATAAATGGGTACGCGATACGCTTGTTACCGAAATGCTGATACCGGAGGATTGGATTACCATTTGGGAATTTTATGAAAAACCGCATGAATTGCAAACATTAATTATCAAAAATGAAAATGACCGGAATGCATTGATAAAAACAATTGACGGTATTACTCCCGACGGCGCATTTACCGACATCGGCAGTGCACTTGATTCAATTCAAATTTCATTAAATAAACGCGGAAAAAACAATCGATATAAAATTTTGCTGCTGGTAACGGATCTTGAACAAGATGCTCCGTGGACATCAAAATACCGCGGAAAACAGGAATCATTTAAAAGTCCGTATCTTGCCGAAGCGCGTATTATCAAACATGATAATTGGTACGAAATAACACTGGATATGGATATTCAAGATAAAGTCGTCAAAACAACGAAAGAATTATATACGGATATTATTGATAATAAAGGAACTCCGCGCAGTAACGATGATCAAAATAAAGTGCTTATAACTGAAGAGAAAAACTAAGTATAATGTAGGCTGCCGGAATACTTGCAGCCTAACAAACCGTCAAGGATGTTGTTTTAACTATGAAAAAATTATTTTATGCAGTTTGTATTGCTGCTGTTCCCCTCATTATCGGCTTGTTGGCATATCAGCGTATCCTTCGTCAACGGATGCAGGTAATACCACAAAGTGCTCAAACGATTATTCCGGTAGCACCGCAGTCGCAACAACAAGAAAATTCTTCTGACGAACATATACCGGAAAGTTCACAATCGGTTATCACGTTGCTGAGCGATGAAATACTTGTCGATGATATACCGGTTGACGTCAACGGTGATAACAAAGAAGATAAAATTATTGCGGCAAAGAAATTATCCGATCAATTCATCTATCTTTTGATATTTTTGCAGGATAATGAAACACAGGCTCTTACCAGAACGGCAGAAATAAAAACGGAAGCGACGCATGCAAAAACACTGTCCGTTGATACCTTGACGGTGCGGGAATACCGCTATCCTATTATTGCATATAGCGGAATGAATGCCGATAATATGCAAGTTTTCGGAATGTATGCATTGGAAATCGATAACGAAAAAATAACGAATATTAATTCTTTAGCAGGTATACAAGCTGACGGCCAAATTATACTAAAAAACGAACAGGATGATTCGATTTCCGATTATACAATATCCGCATATTATTCCGATATCGATGCGCCTAATACGCTTAATCAAATAGAAAAGCAGTATACATGGAATGACAAAAAAGGAATTTTTGAGCAAACGAAAGAGATAAAGATTCCCGGAAATAGAATTGAAAGTCAATTTCTTAAAAAATTTCAAACGGGAGATAGTAATTCTTTTCAAGAATTTCTTGAAGGTCTTTGGTATCAACCGAGTGCACGAAAAGATCAAAACCGGAGTATCTTTTTTAACCGTTCGGAAAATGAAATTATTTTTTCCGTTAATAATATTCAAGAGCTGTTTACCATCGATTCGGTTACACCGCGCAGATTCGGCATCTATTTTTCTACAAAAAATGCATCAATTTCGAGTATCCATCGGCGTATCGATATTGAATTACTCGGGATCGATGAAGTACGTATACGGGTTATCGACGATATTGCACGTTTAAAAATAGGAGTTGCATCGAATTGGGACGGAACATACCGAAAAATAAATAATACCGTCCGTGAATCGCAAAGAAACACTGCGCTTGATAATATAAAAAAATTATTAACGGCGGATGGAAAAACATGGAATAGTACCGAAGGATATTCCTTATCTTTTTCGGATAATTCATATCGATTACTGCAAGATACGGTACGGAATTCAGGCTGGTATACGATTTTACAGATACAAGATAATACTGTTTTACAGCTTAAAGACACGGAAAATAGAGAGCGTTTTTTCAGCCTTGTATTTGATAATGCCGACAAACGGCTGAATTTAATGGAAGTTTCAGTTAGTGTGAGCGGCATTACTCCGATTGGAAATTCGCCGCTAATATTTGAATAATATTTTTCCGGCGCCCTTTTATGAGCACCGGAAAAATATTCATGATTTTTAATTACTTGCAAGCCGCTTTGCCGATTATTCCTTATCAGAAATAATCATTGTTTATATTTACCGCTTTACAATAACGGCGGTTCCTTGGCCGCCGCCGATACACAGCGAAGCAAGGCCGATTTTTTTATCGGTTCTAATCATTTCGTGAAGTAACGTTACCAAAATGCGGTTGCCCGAAGCGCCTACCGGATGACCGAGCGCAATTGCACCGCCATTGACGTTGGTACGCTGTAACAGTGCATTGCGGTCGACTCCGTGTTCACGTACCAATTCATGAATAACACCCAATGACTGAGCTGCAAAGGCTTCGTTTAACTCTATTAATTCCATATCGGAGAGTTTTAACGATGCATAGTTTAACGCATTGCGGATTGCAGGAACCGGTCCTAATCCCATCACGAGCGGATCGACACCGCCCTGCCCGATACCGATAATTTCGGCAATCGGTTTAAGGTTATATTTTTTTACCGCAGCTTCGCTTGCAATCAACACAAATGAAGCGCCGTCGTTTATACCCGAGGCATTACCTGCCGTAACGGTGCCGTCGCTCTTAAAAGCGGGTTTCAGCTTTGCAAGTTTTTCCAGATTGGTAGTCCGATTCGGGAATTCGTCGGTATCGAATACAATATCGCCCTTCTTGTTATGAATGGTAATCGGAACAATCTCGTTTTTAAACTTACCGGCATCGATAGCGGCAATTGCTTTTTGCTGGGATGAAAATGCAAACTCATCCTGCTGCTCTCTGGTAATATTGAATCTCGCCGCAATATTTTCGGCGGTAATTCCCATGTGGATATTGGCGCGGGCATCGGTTAAGGCATCATAAATCATGTGATCGACCGCTTGCCAGTTCCCCATCTTATTGCCGCTGCGGGTATTAGCCGGAACAAGGTACGGGGCAAGCGACATCGATTCTACGCCGCCTGCTACGACAATTTCGTTAAAGCCCGCTTGAATGGACATAACAGCTTCCATAACCGTCCGCAAGCCTGAACCGCAAACCATGTTAGTTGAATGGGCACAGACGGTTTCCGGAATACCGGCTTCCAATGCGATGGTACGGGCGATGTTTTGTCCAAGCCCTGCGCCGAGCACGTTACCGCAAATAAGCTCCGAAACTTGATCGGGCTTTACCTTTGCCTCTTCCAGTACCGCTTTTACCACTGCCGAACCCATATCTTTAGGCGGAACAGCGGAAAGCCCGCCGAGAAATTTACCGATTGCAGTACGTTTTGCACTGACAATGTACGATTTTGATAATGTCATTTTTGACCTCCTAGCAAATTGAGGAAATACTTTAAAGAAAATCGCTAAAAACTTCAGCTTTGAAAGGTGATTTAGAGATTTTCCTTATAGCATAATGAATTTTCCACACTTCTATCATATCACGCTTAAAAAAATCTGGCTACATTGAGAGCTCAAGAATATATGCACCAACGGTTTTTCTAACCGGTCTCTGCACGAATAAGGGAGACTATTCAACCGTATTATCGCCACAATGACAGTGATACAAAGAATTTAACCTATATCGTTGATGGGTTTGCTTTATGTTTCGGCAATATCGCAAAAAGCGGCGGCACAGATTTGTTGCAAATCTGTGGGGGCAATACCGAGGGTATGCCCCCGTTCCCCAGCACTCACATAGATGAGGTCATATAACTGTGCGGTTTCATCAATAAATGTAGGAAAATGCTTTTTCATGCCGAGCGGGGAACAGCCGCCGCGGATATAGCCCGTTGTTTTTTGCAGAGCCTCAAGTTTAAGCGGCGTTATTTTTTTACCGGTTAGGGTTCTCGCTTTTTTTAAGCTTACCTCTGCAGGCGCCGGCACGCAAAAGACAAAAACTTCATTATCCTCGCTTATCATCACAATCGTTTTAAAGAGCATATCGGGCTCAATATTCAGCTTGTGTGCAGCCGTTACCGCATCCAAATGTTCCTCATCCCATGCATATTCAATACTGCTATAGGGGATTCCCGCAGCTTCCAAGATGCGCATTGCATTGGTCTTCTTCATTATCCTGAACCCGCAGCGGCAGCATTTTAATGCTTATTAAGAATCTTATTTTCGACAGCTTCCTGATATACCGCAAGATACTGCTTGGCAGACGTATCCCACGTAAAATCTTTCGCCATACCCCGCTTCTGCATCTTAACGATATGTTCAGGGTGCTTAAACCACGCATTTACAGCCCAATTAACGGTATTATAAATGCTTTCCGGCGTAAGCAGATTCAACACAAATCCGGTACCATCCCCTGTTTGTTCATTGTAATTTTCTACCGTATCTGCAAGGCCGCCGGTATTCCGCACAATCGGCAATGTTCCATACAACAGTGAATACATCTGGTTAAGTCCGCACGGTTCATACCGCGACGGCATCAAAAAGAAGTTGCTTCCGGCCTCAATCCAATGGCTCAATTTTTCATCATAACCGACATACACCCGCAAGTTCGGCAGACGTTTGGAAAGCGCCAATAATTCATCTTCGCACCATCGGTCTCCCGCGCCAAGCACAATCAACTGTAAATTAATATCGGTGCACATCTTAAATGCAGCGCCGTACGAAGGTCCGAATAATTCCGCAATTCCTTTTTGATCGGTCAGCCGTGTTATCATGCCGAAAACAGGAATCTTTTCATCTTGCGGCAAGCCCATATACTTTTGCAGCGCCGCTTTATTCTTTGCTTTTTTTGCAAGAGAGCGAGCCGTATAGTTGAAAGAAATATGCGTATCCGTTTTAGGATTCCACACGGAAGTATCGACGCCGTTTAGAATGCCGGTTAGAACCTCCTTGCGGAAGCGGAGAATACCGTCCATTCGGAAGCCGTATTCCGGGCGTTGTATTTCTTGCGCATACGTAGGGGAAACCGTTGTAAGCCGATCCGCTGAAAGCAAACCTGCCTTTAAGAAATTCATTCTATCCCAGTCTTCAAAACCGGCCGAATAAAAATACATCCAATCAAGTCCCGTATCCACATAGTGCGTTTTATTATAAATTCCCTGATAACCTATATTATGCACGGTAAAAACGCTCGCAGTCTCTTGGAAATCCAAATACTGTGTATTGAATTTCAGCAAAACAGGTACAAGCGCGGTCTGCCAATCATGCGCATGCATCAAATCCGGAATCCAATGCTGTTTTCTGCAAAGCTGGAATGCCGCATGGCTCAATATCGAAAACCGTTTGGGGTTATCGTTAAAATCAGGTTCAAAAGCAGAACCGTACAACCCGTCGCGACCGAAACTTTCTTCATGATCAATAAAATACACCGGTATGTCAGAAGCGGGCAGTGTCGATTCAAAAACTTCCGTCCAGTACTCTTTATCGCCGATGGAAATTCCCATTGCGCCGGGAATAGGCGTTAAATTTTTTTTATCTATTCTATAGTAGCGCGGCATAACGATTCTAACATCATGCCCGAGTTTTTTTAATGAATATGATAAGGCAGATACAACATCGGCTAAACCGCCGGTCTTTGCAAAAGGAACCGCTTCACTTGTAATCATTAATATTCGCATGGCAAGACCCTCCTGCCTCAATTATAACACGGCAAACGGAATTATAAAAGAGACACCCAAAACATTTAGCGCTTGCTTCTCTAAGCAAGAGGGTAAACGCATCAGACAGACAGATAGATAAAAATCGCAGAATAAAGAGACTGTGAGACCATTTGAACCGCGGAGAGGTTCTGGTTGGACAGCCTTTTTATTTTGCGGGGATATACTCCAAAATGTCTGATGGGGTTACCCTCCTTCTGTGTGAAATTTTGTCAAAAATTTCACACATTTTATTTTACCAGAAAGGTAACCTCATTAGACAAATAGAACAAAATCGCAAAATAAAGAGGCTGTGAGACCATTTGAACCGCGAAGAGGTTCAACTCTGGTTGAACAGCCTCTTTATTTTGCGGGAATATCCGGAGACCGTCTGATGAGGTTACCTTTTACTTGACTGATTTTTTCTTTTATGCTAGCGTTTCGGCATGAACGGCATCACAATGCCGCAATTGTTGCAACAAATTGCAAAAAAACATCCGAATATTGCCGCTCAATATTCCAAGAATGCGCAAGGCGATTTTATTCCCCTCTCCTATTCACAGGTTTTTGATAGGGTATTAAGCTTTGCAGGCGGGCTGTTATCCCTCGGCATCACGCGGGGAGATAGAGTCGGTCTTATCGCAGATAACCGGAAAGAATGGTATCATGCCAGTATGGGGATTATGGCGATCGGAGCATGCGATGTTCCGCGCGGCTGTGATGCAACCGAACAGGATTTAGTGCGTATTTTGTCCTTTGCCGAATGTACGTCGGCAGTTATAGAAAACCGGGATCAATTTATAAAAATCTTAAAAAATCAGCAACAGTTCCCGCTGCTCAAAACACTCATTGTTTTTGAACCTATCGATATTCAAGATGAAGAGCTTAAAACAAAGGGCGACATTTCCCGCTTTGCAATGTACAGCTACGATGAAATTATCGAACGGGGCACTGCATACCGGCAAGAACACCCCGATGCGGTGGAACGGGAACTGGAAAAAGGCGCCGATACGGAAGTTGCTACGATCATTTTTACCTCCGGTACAACAGGTGAACCCAAAGGGGTTATGCTAACCCATAAAAACTTTGCCGTGCAGCTGGATGATCTTAAAACGAGAGTTATCCTACATTCCGGCGAAAAGGCCATTGTGGTTCTGCCGGTATGGCATAGCTTTGAACGGCTCTGCGAATACGTTATTTTGGCCTCCGCCGCGGGAATGGTATACTCCAAACCGGTCGGAAGTATTCTGCTTGCGGACATTGCAAAAACCAATCCCGCACTGTTTCCCTCGGTACCGCGTATTTGGGAGTCCGTCTATACCGGCGTTTTTAAGGCGATGAAGCAGGCAGGCGGTATTAAGCAAAAACTCTTCAACTTCTTTGTTGCGGCGGGGCTATTCCACGCTCACCATGCACGGAATGTAAGAGGGCAAAATCCTCACTTTGCGTTTTATACGAAAATCACCCGCCCGATTATCTCTTTTATACCGTTTCTCCTATCTGCGCCGTTTTATGCGCTCGGCAATGTGCTGGTATTTAAAAAGATCCGTACCAAACTCGGCACCGGATTCCGCCAAGGTGTTTCCGGCGGAGGAGCGCTGCCGCCCAATATCGACGCTTTCTTTTGGGCTATCGGTGTCAGTGTAACCGAAGGATACGGTTTAACCGAAACGGCGCCGGTTGTTTCCGTCCGCCCGCTCGGACACCCCGTATTCGGCACAATCGGCAAGCCGCTGTCATGCACAAAAGTAAAAATTGTCGACGATAGCGGAAACGAACTGCCGGCCGGCAAGCTCGGTACCGTCATGATCCGCGGCACCAGCGTTATGAAAGGATATTACAAACGGCAGGATTTAACCGATGCGGTAATCGATAAAGACGGCTGGTTTGACAGCGGCGACCTCGGTATGAAAACGATTGACGGTGAACTTATTCTGCGCGGCAGAAAAAAAGACACGATTGTGCTGCGCGGCGGGGAAAATATCGAACCGGTACCGATTGAAATGAAGCTGCAGGAATCTCCGTTTATCGCGCAGGCAGTAGTACTCGGCCAAGATCAGCGCTTTTTGGGAGCGTTGATTGTGGCGGACGAAGCCGAAGTAAAAAACTATGCAGCCGAACAGGGAATATCGGCCGCCTCGTTTGAGGAATTATTGGCAAAACCCGAGATAAAAAAACTTTTTGACCGGCAAATTTTCTCGCTTATAAACCATGAGAACGGCTTTAAACTTTTTGAACGGATTAACCGTTTTACACTCCTTGCAAAACCGTTTGAAGCGGGTGTGGAGCTTTCGGCAAAGCAGGATGTCATGCGCTATAAAATCACTTCACTATACAGCAAACAAATAGAAGCGCTATTTGCCGATTAATGGAATTTCCTTTGTAGAAGCTTCAACACGAGGTCTTGCCGTATCCGCTTGTTTTTCTTACAATCACACTACGTTATTCATAATTCTTAATTAAGAATTATGAATTATTTTGTAGGGAGAATATATGCGCTGCCCGTATTGCGGAAGTGTTGACGATAAAGTGGTAGAGTCCCGAACGCTCGGCCAAGGTGATTGTATCAGGCGGCGGAGGGAATGTCTCAGCTGCGGATACCGCTTTACCAGCTATGAGCGGATAGAAGAAAAACCGCTGATGGTGATTAAACGAAACGGCCGAAGAGAACCCTTTGACCGCTCAAAATTGGAACGCGGCATCGAACGTTCGCTGGAAAAACGCCCCATTTCGATGAACGAAATAGAAAATATCGTCAGCGATATTGAAGATGCAGCGGTTATGAACAGTAAGGGGGCAAAGGAAATTAAGAGTACCGAGCTGGGCGAAATGGTACTTGCCCGTTTACATTCACTTGACAAAGTCGCTTATATCCGGTTCGCATCGGTATATAAGAAATTTAACAATCTTGACGAATTTATCAATGAAGTGCAAAAAATACATATTACATCTGACGGGATGCCTTAATATCGGTGTTTTATGCCTTTTTAAATATGTGGAGGAAAAAAATGGATCAAGCGGTATTTCCTGAATGGACAACCTTTTTAGGCGACACAACAAGAGAGACAAAACCGGTTTTGAGGTCGGTTGTAAAACGGTCGGGCGATATTGAAGTCTTTAACCGGAATAAAATAAAAATCGCGATTCAGAAGGCTATCGAAGCGGTTACCGGTGCTGCGGATGAAGAGAAAGCCGATGTACTGACTGCTGCAGTAGAAGAAAAATTGACGCAGCTGATGGCTTCGCGTCATGCGCATTCGATTCCCGCAATCGAAGAAATTCAGGATATTATTGAAAACGTTTTAATCGAACGGAACGAAGCCAGTATTGCAAAGGCGTTTATCCTTTACCGTGCAAAACGGGAGGCTGTCCGCGATGCGGAACGGCTGATGATCGATATCGATAAAACGATGAACGGATACTTGAACAAAAGCGATTGGCGGGTAAACGAAAATGCCAACGTCAACTTTTCGCTCGGAGGCCTCATCCTGCATAACTCCGGCACGATAACGGCAAATTACTGGCTTAAAAACATCTATACGCCGGCAATTGCCGAGGCGCATCAGACGGCAGCTTTTCACATCCATGATCTTTCGATGTTCTCCGGTTATTGTGCGGGCTGGTCGCTCCGGCAGCTCATTCAAGAGGGCTTAGGCGGCGTCCCGGACAAGATTACATCAAAGCCTGCGCGCCATCTTTCCACCCTTATTCAGCAAATCGTGAACTTCCTCGGCATTATGCAGAACGAATGGGCGGGAGCGCAGGCGTTCAGCTCCTTCGATACCTATCTGGCTCCCTTTGTAAAAGCCGACAACATGGACGAGAAGAGCGTTAAGCAATGCCTGCAAAGCTTTATCTATGGAGTGAACACGCCGAGCCGTTGGGGAAGCCAAGCGCCGTTTACCAATATCACGCTTGACTGGACATGCCCCAAAGACCTTGCCGATAAAAAAGCGGTTGTCGGCGGCAAAGAAACCGATTTTACCTACGGCGATTGCCAAGCTGAAATGGATATGATTAACAAGCTCTTTATCGAGCTGATGTTGGAAGGCGATGCGGCAGGCCGCGGTTTTCAGTATCCCATTCCAACCTATAACATTACCGAAGATTTTAAGTGGGACAGCCCGAATGCCGCCCTTCTTTTTGAAATGACGGCAAAATACGGAACTCCGTACTTTCAGAACTTTATCAATTCGGATCTTAATCCGAGCGATGTCCGCTCCATGTGCTGCCGGCTGCAGCTGGATAAGCGTGAACTGCGGAAACGGGGCGGCGGCCTTTTCGGCTCCGACGAATTCACCGGCTCCATCGGCGTGGTTACCATCAATATGCCGCAAATCGGCTACCTTGCGCGTACCGAAAAAGAATACTTTGACCGTCTCGACTATCTGATGGAACTCGCAAAAACGAGCTTACAGATTAAACGGAAGGTAATTCAGCGGCTTTTGGAAGGCGGGCTTTTCCCGTATACGCGCCGGTACCTTCAGCACTTAAACAATCATTTTTCTACCATTGGAATTTGCGGCATGAATGAATCGTGCCTGAACTTCCTCGGGGAGAATATCGTGGGCGAAACCGGCAAGGCCTTTGCCGAAAAGGTACTGACCCACATGCGCAAGCGGCTCGCGGACTTTCAGGAACAAACAGGCGACCTCTTCAACCTTGAAGCAACCCCTGCCGAAAGCACTTCCTACCGGCTTGCACGGCATGATAAGCAGCAGTTCCCCGACATTATCACTTCAGGAGACCGCGAGCCGTATTACACCAATTCAAGCCAGCTGCCGGTTTCGTACACCACCGATGTGTTTGAAGCCTTGGATCATCAGGAAGCGCTGCAGCGTAAATACACCGGCGGCACGGTATTCCATATTTTCTTAGGCGAATCGATTAAGGACTGGCAGGCATGCCGCGATTTGGTTAAGGCGGTTGCATCCCATTACCGCATACCGTACTTTTCCATATCGCCGACTTTCTCCATCTGCCCCAAGCACGGCTACATCGACGGAGAGCATTTTGAATGCCCCTTGTGCAAACGAGAAAAAGAAGCCGAACTGGAAGCCCGCCTGCGTGAACTGGAAGCGGAAAAAGAGGCCTTGGGCTACTAGCCGTCAGGGCAATCGCATCAGATTATTTTTAACAGCCCCGCAGAATAAGTGCGGTCGTTCAAGCAGAATTTCGCCGCGTTGCGTCTCAAATGCTTGCCCAACCTCACTTATTCTGCGATTTTTATTTATCTATCTGATGCAATTGCCCTTCTCTTGAAATGTTTATATTTTTAGAAATCGATTTCCTTGCCGTAATAGGCTGCAAGATAGATTTTCTTAATATCGGCAGGAGAGGTCTTGCGCGGATTGGTGAGCGTACAAGCATCGTTAAAGGCTCTTTCGCTCATTAAATCCAATACCTTGAGGAACTTATCTTCCGCAATAACGGTATTCTTACCTTCCTTAATAGTGCGGGTAATGCCGACTTTCCGGTTCAAAGCGGAAACTGCATTCGCAATATTGTCGATACCCAAAGCGCCTTCCAGTTTGCTGTAGCGGTCGGTCTCTTTTCTGTTATAATTGATAATGTACGGAAGCATGATCGCATTCGCTTCACCGTGCGTCAGATGGAATTCGCCGCCGATTTTATGAGCCATCGAGTGTACGATACCGAGTGAGCAGTTGCTGAACGCAATACCGGCAACGGTAGACGCCGTATGCATTTTTCCGCGCGCTTCCATATCGTTTCCGTTTGCAACAGCCCGTTCAAGATAGTCAAACACCAGCCGGATCGCTTCCAGTGCATAGGGATCGGTATAATCGTCATGAGCGGTAGAAACGAATGCTTCGATAGCATGAGTCATAACATCCATACCGGTTTGAGCTGTAACAAGCGGAGGCATCTTTGCAGGGATTCTATCATCGACAATCGCAATATCCGGAATAATATCGGGACTTACGAGCGGGTATTTGATATTTTTTTCGGTGTCCGTAATAACGGAAAAAGCGGTAATTTCGGAAGCCGTGACGGGATACCGACCAGTTTTGCTTTTGTTCGCAGCTTCGGGAATTTGAAGGCAGCTAAATCGTCAAAATTGTAGCCGGGGTATTCATAGTACACCCACATGATTTTTGCAGCATCCATTGCGGAGCCGCCGCCCAACGCGATAATCCAATCGGGATTAAAGGCTGCCATCTTTGCGCCGCCTTCCTTACAGGTTTTAACGGAAGGATCGGGCTCTACGCCATCGATAACCAGCACTTCCATCCCGGCTTTTTCCAGATAGCCCTTCGCTTCATCGATAAAGCCGAATTTTTTCATTGAGCTTCCGCCGGTAACAATAGCGGCTTTCTTTCCTGTTAATGTTGAAAGGAATTCCAAGGCGCCCGCACCGTGTACAATTTTCGGGGGGATACTGAATGTTGCATACTTCATAATCATACTCCTATTCATTAAGGCCGCTCTAAACATTGAAGTTTCCAGAGGTACCTATTAAAAGAAATGCTGTGTATTACCGTTATTTTGAACGGCTACTTCAACACTCTTTTATTGATAGTATTATAACGATATATTATTATTTAGTAAAGGGAAAAACGATAAAAATATCTATATTTATATAAAAGCCGATCAGCCCTGACAATACGAACCAATCGGCATTGTGAATATCTTATAACTCTATAGACGGATTGGATTGCGTTAAAATTTCGGTTGTAACCGAGGCGCCGAGATATTTTTGAGCAT
Organism: Treponema vincentii F0403; assembly: GCF_000412995.1. Classification (NCBI taxonomy): domain Bacteria; kingdom Pseudomonadati; phylum Spirochaetota; class Spirochaetia; order Treponematales; family Treponemataceae; genus Treponema; species Treponema vincentii. The sequence goes on from NZ_KE332512.1 coordinate 883,538, forward strand.
AGTCGCCGATAAGCGCCAAGGCAGCTTTTAGGTCATCCAACCGGGACGGATCGAGATTTTCCATAATGACAAACGCATTTTTAGTATTTTCCGTAATCATCGTGCGTTGACCGTCACGCCAATTGAAACAGCGGCATATAGCGCCCTTGTTATCGCGGTAACAGAGTTCGCCTTCCAACGTCTGGCTATGTTCCTCATCGCCGAGCGCAAAAAAATCGTCGCCGCCTTTTGTAAGGCCGAGAATTAAATCGCCGTCAAAGGCATCGCTGTCTTCCGCACCGCATGGCAAACCGAACTGCAGCGAAGCGGCATTGTAAATATCTACCAACGGATTGATATATGACACGGGATTTTGTTTTTCTACCCGCTTGAGCAGCGCTTCGATGCTGCACCGGACGCCTTTCTTTGTCTTAAACTTACGGTAAGCATCGCGCCAAATGGCAATAACGGGATTTTCGCTGAATACGTTTTTTACCAAAAATTTTTCCGCATCGGAATTACTTCGGGAAAGCAGCACTTTTATATCGCGGACGCTTTCGCCGCTATTATTTACGTTCTTTAATAATACCACACCGAGCTGTGCTTGAGGAAACAATTCCCAAAAAGAAGCATCCGCCAAAAATTTACTCATAGCATCTCCTATAAAAACTTCTGCAGGCAATATCAGAGCCTACAATCCTGTTCTGTAAAAAACAGATCGACATATCCGCTTTTACGGACTGTGAATCAATATCCGGAAATACTATAAAGGTATGAGGTTGCTTTGTAAAGAGACAGAAACGCCGCCATATACCGGAAAGATTTTCCATAAAAGAAAGGTACGCAAATAAGAGTTTTTAGAATACGCCTTTCGAACTTGTTTTTGTCCGGCTGTCTTGTTATATTTATTCTGTACGGAGGCTTCGTTATGGGAACATTATATTGGAAGCGGGTATACGACCCTACAGAACCGCAGGACGGGTTTAGAATATTGGTTGACCGACTCTGGCCGCGCGGGATTACGAAAGCGAAGGCGGAACTCGGAGATTGGGCGAAAGATATTGCACCGTCACCGGATATACGGCAGGCTTACCATAAGGGGGAAATAGATTACGGACATTTTTCCTCTCTCTATGCAAAGGAACTGAAAAGCAATCCTGCTGCCGAAACTTTTATAGAAAAGCTCAAGAATAAACTGCAGATCGGCAACGTTACGATACTGTCCGCCGTCAAAGAAACGGAGGTGAGTCATATTCCTACACTGCGGGCATTTATCGAAAAAAACATATAAGGCATTACTAAAGCAGCAGCATACCCGCTATTTTGAAATTAATGCTTTTGGAGATTTATATGAAAATCGGAATTAAAGGCGACACCAGCTTTACCGTTACAAAGGAAATGCTGGCAAGTCAAGACGGAGATGATACCCTTGAAGTTTTTTCAACTCCGACAATGGTTTTAAAAATTGAACGGACGGCAGCGCTCAGTGTGCTGCCATTCATGGAAGAAGGCTATACGATGGTCGGTGTAAAAATTGACGTTCAGCATACCGCTGCCACGCTTGAAGGAATGAAGGTTTTTGTACATACGGAATTAATAGATATAAGCGAGAACGGAAAATTTTTAACCTTTAAAGCGGAAGTGTCAAATGAAAAGGGAGTTATCGGCACCGGCACCCATGTACGTGCAATCGTGAATAAAAAGCGCTTTATGGAAAAGCTTCGCGCTGCAGTAAGCGAGGGATAAAACAAAGCTATTCCCCGCTTACCACTCGTTAAACGTATTAAAATGCAAATGCGGGGCTATAAGCTACTGTGCTTTAATTCAGCCTGTACCCGCTGCACAACATAATCGGCGACCCCGTCAAGCGGCATATTTACCGGATCCGTATCGGAACGGAACTTGAACTCAACATTGGGAAGTTTCTTATCGCTGATAACAATACGGATAGGCAAGCCGATTAAGTCCATATCCTTGAACTTAACTCCCGGACGTTCCACACGGTCGTCCAGCAGCACCTCGATGCCGCGCATTGTAAGTTCATCATGCAGCCGGTCGGCAGCAGCTTTCATCGTTCCTTCGTATTGAATCGGTACGATACCGACATGATACGGTGTAACGCTCATCGGCCAGATAATCCCATTGCTGTCATGGTGCTCCTCGATAATCGAGGCCAACGCACGGTCTATTCCGATACCGTAGCAACCCATTAAAGGATATTGCTGTTGCCCGCTTTCGTCGAGATACGTCATATTCATGCTCTTTGTATACTTTGTACCGAGCTTGAAAATATGACCGAGTTCGTTTCCCTTTTTGCTGTAAAACGGTGTTCCGCATAACGGGCAACTATCGCCGGCTTTTACGACACGGACATCGTACACCATAGCGGGAGTAAAATCCCGCTTCGGTTCGACGTGAATATAGTGCATATCTTTTTCCAGTGCACCGGTTACGGCGTCATGCATCAGCATCACGCTTTCGTCGGCTAATACGGGCACTTTAGTTAAACCGATGGGGCCGGCGAACCCGACTACCGTACCGGTAATGTCTTCCACATCCGCATTGGAAGCAAGTTCTACTTCGGCTGCCTTGAGTGCTGCGGTTAATTTTGCTTCGTTGACTTCCAAATCACCGCGGATACAGACCGCAACGAATTCGTTATCGATAACTTCGGAATCCTTTACATGATAAATTAAGGTTTTGATAAATGCCTTAGGAGAAGTATGCAAGAACGCAACCAGCTCTTCAATTGTACGGGCATCGGGTGTCGAAAGTTTGGTGCATTTTTCCGAAGTTTCGGCAAGCTCCGTATAAGGGTCGGGAGCGCATGCGGCCTTCTCTTCGTTTGCGGAATAGCGGCACTGCGGGCAAAGGATGAGCGTATCGTCTCCGATGGCGGATTCCACCATAAACTCCTCGGAACCGCTGCCGCCCATAGAGCCGGAATCTGCCCGTACCCGTATGATGCTTAGGCCGAAACGGCGGAAGATTTTTTCGTACGCTTCGCCGAATGCGCGGTAGGTTTTATCAAGACATTCCGCATTGGTATGGAAAGAATACGCATCCTTCATCGTAAATTCACGGGCACGCATTAACCCGTAGCGGGGACGGATTTCATCCCGGTATTTTGTATTGATGTGATATACCGAAAGCGGATAATCCTTATAAGAACCGAGCTCGTACCGCATAAGGGCGGTAAAGGATTCTTCGTTTGTAGGGCTGACGACAAGATCTTGCCCGAGACGGTTTTTCATCCGTAAAAGCCCGTCCCCCATCGTGTACCACCGCTTGGATTCTTGCCAAATTTCGCCCGGAGCGACAACCGAAGCCTTGCATTCCAGACATCCGATTGCGTCGATTTCCTCCCGTACGATATTTTCAACTTTTCTGAATACCCGCAAGCCGAGCGGCAAATAATTAAATAATCCGTTTCCTAATCTGCGGATCATTCCCGCACGCAATAATAATTGATGACTGACAACGACTGCTTCCGCCGGGGTTTCCCGCAATGTAGGAATAAAAGTTTGAGATCTCTTCACACTATGCCTCACTCAGGGTAATCGCATCAGACAGTTTTTTTACAACTCTACAGAATAATGAAGACTATTCAACCAGAACTGCCACGGACGGCAGTGGTTCTACGCCTCTGCGATGTTTTGTGCACGCACAAAACTCGCCTTCAACTGATGTACACGGATGTACATCAGTTGAAGATGGCTCAAATGGTTGTCCAACCTCCATTCTTCTGCGAGATGTATCTATACGTCTGATACGATTGCCCTTCTTCTAAAATAAACGGCACGAAATTTTATTCAAAATTTCGTGCAAAAGGAAGACAACCGATTAAAATATTTCCGGTACGGTTGCCCTGATACCTCACTATCTAAACTAAGCCGCAAGCATATAAAATTTTTTTTCTTATGTAAAGTAGACCATTCCCAAGAAAAAAGTAACGGCAGTGTTTTTCAATGCTGCGGCAGAACCGCATCTTCGGAACGAGTACCTTCAATATGCAGAAAAACCCTGTTGGGCATACATGCATTCCAATCTCCGGCCTGCTTAAGCGCAGCGGCATGTACGCAGGTTTTATTGGGACACGGAGAATCCGAAATAAAGGCAGTGCTATTCTCTATCCGTATGGTTGTATTGCCGATTGCACCGGGGACAACTACCGTACGCGTATCGGTAAGCGGGTATATCCATTTGCCGGCAGGGGTTTCGATTACCAGCCGCTGCGCGCGGTTCTCCCCTGCATACAGGAAAAATCCCGCCCATAGGGAAATAGTAACAATGGAAGCAAAAACAAGATAATCAAGAACACGTAAGCGGCGGAATATTGACATCATACGCTATACTCTTTTTTTGTTTTTCGGGTTAAAAGAGCCCGCTGCACTCGACCCTGTATCCCTTTTGCAAAAAAGGCTTGTAATAAGTCTTTTTTATCCATCGTTTTTTGATACCCGAACGCAATCTGTTTTTTAGGGTCGGAAAAATCGCGAGAAGAACGGGAACTCGTCAAATTGATAAAAGCGGTAGGATACTCATTCGGCTGCAGCGCAATATGGGCGGTAGTACAGGCGAGCGTTCTCATCAGTACCGAAACCGATGTATCCAATTCGGAAGACGTAACCGGCTCAAACGCACCGAAAGTAAGGGCAAGAATATTCTTATAGCCTTGCTCGCGGGCAACCCAAACCGGTGTATTGTCCATCATGCAGGCATCGATCAGCATCTCATGTTGCCGCTTAACGGGGGTAAAAAGGCCGGGATAAGAAGCACTCGCCCTCATCGCATCGGCTAAAAGCCCCGAATGCAAAACAACCTCTTTACCGCTGCATAAATCGAGGGCGTTGCAAAAAAAGGGAATGCTGCAGTCGTCAAAAGATTTACAGCCGGAAAGCTCCAGAAAAAATTTATGCGCTTTTTCTCCCGAATCCGCCCCCGTACCGGAAAGCATACGGGTAATCAACGTACCGTATTGAATAATCTGATTGAGTGCGTGCTTAAAAAGCGGAATATGCACCCCGCCGCCCACATACCGGTTAACATCGAAGGATTCTTCAAAAACGGCTTCCATTTCCTCTACGGTCTTTCCGCTCGCATATAAGCCTCCGATAATAGATCCCATCGAACAGCCGACGATACAGTCCGGCTTAGGAATATTCAATTCCTCAAGGGCTTTAAAAAAGCCGATATACGCGAGCCCGGCGGCTCCGCCTCCCGATAATACAAGTGCCCATTTCATAGTAACCGGTAGTATACAAGAAAACAAAAACTGCGCCTATAGCGCAGTTATCTTCCTTATGCGCACATCTTTCTGCGCAAATTGCAATTCTTTGCCGTTTGCGGTACAATACCGCCCATGCGTGCAACAAAAGCTATTATTCACCTTGATAATCTAAAATATAACATTACCCAAATCAAACAAACCCTCGTCCCGGAAACAAAGATATGCCTACCGGTCAAAGCCGACGCTTACGGACACGGCGCCGTGCGGACGGCGATTGCCGCAATCCGCGCAGGGGTTTCATACCTTGCCGTTGCTTCCGTACAAGAGGGCATCGAGCTGAGGGAGGCAGGCATTGTCGCTCCCATCATTTCGCTCAGCCTGCCGATTTTGGAAGAAATAGATTCTATTATTGACTATAAACTGGAACCGCTCGTCATAGACGAAGAATTTATCAATGAGCTCAACCGTGCGGCCGATGCGCAAAAGAAAACCGTTGCGGTACACCTGAAAATAGATACCGGTATGAGCAGGATAGGATGCAAACCGTCGGAAGCGGTAAAACTGGCGACTCAGATTGTGCGGGCAAAACATTTGCGATTGCAAGGCGTTGCAACGCATTTTGCCGTTGCGGATTCCGATTCCGAATCCGACCGTGCCTTTACAAAAAATCAGCTGGAACGTTTTACCGATGCCGTCGAAGCGATCAGGCAAACGGGGATACACATTCCGCTCGTCCATGCCGCAAATTCGGGAGCGGTACAGCTGCTGCCGGAAGCTCGGTTCGATATGGTGCGCCCCGGCCTCCTCGCCTACGGGTACCTCCCCATACGGAACGCAGCATATACTATCGACGTAAAACCCGTTATGGAGCTTGTAACGCAGGTGGTACTGATAAAGCAGATACGCGCGGGCACCTGTGTTTCCTACGGGCGCAACTGGACTGCTCCGCAGGATACCTATATTGCAACGCTCCCGATCGGATATGCGGACGGTTTACGCCGCGCGCTTTCGCCCGGTCTGAAAGTACGCATCGGAAGCGAATTTTTCCCCATTGTCGGCAGAATATGCATGGATCAATGTATGATCGATCTCGGGGCGCACCCGTGGGTACAGCGCTGGGACGAGGTGTGCATCTTCGGCCCAAACCCGCAGGATAACAGCGCCCAAACGCTGGCAGACATCGCGGGCACCATTCCCTACGAAATCACCTGCGGCATTCACAAGCGCGTCCCTCGCGTCTTTATCAACGAAAACAAATAGGCGGATTGAATGAGTATGAAAAATTTCCTTTTTGCCGCAGCTCTCACATGCTGTATGCTAACCGCTTGTAAAAATGCCGAAGATTCAATTGCCGTCATTTGGACAGACCGCATCGAATTTATTTCTTATTGTGAAGCTTTTAACAGTGCCCAAAGCCGTTACAAAATTGTCGTCAGTTATAAGGAGAACCCCTCCGATGCTTTGACGAATACTTCCGAGCAGCCTGATATCGTCATCGGCCCGTGGTTAAGGGGTGATGCAACACGGGTAAAATTCAGCAAGCTGGGCGGGATACTTTCTAAAACGAAAATAGACCCGGATATTTTTTACCCGCTCTTATTTGAACTGGGCAATATCAACGGAGCGCAGTACCTCTTGCCGGTAAGTTTTAATTTACCGACCGTCATCTTTTCCGCATCGCAAAAAAATTTAGTAAAGACGAATTTTACGCTTTCGCTTGAAGAAATGCGAACCCTCGCTGCAGAGTACAACAGCAAAAACGGCTCGGAATACACCAAGATGGGGTTTTCTCCCCGCTGGGATACCGATTTCCTCTATGTTAGCGCACAAGGCTTCAACGTATCTTTTGAAGAAACAAAGAATTTTTTTTCGTGGAATGATAAAGCATTACAGGAGCTCATCGCCTATACGCGCCGCTGGTCTGAAGAGGTCAATACGGATGCGGCGGCCGAAGACGAATTTCAATTCAAGTACCTCTATGACCCGCCGTATACTTTGGTCACAAACGGACGCTGCCTATTTTGGTACATGCCGAGCGATAAACTGTTTTCATTAAACAATGAAAAATTAAAATCGCTCGATTACCGGTGGATGAATTATAACGGTAAAACTCCCTTACAGGACGAAATTATCTATGCGGGTATTTGTAAGAAGGCAAAAAATACGGCGGCGGCACGGGCCTTTCTGCTTTGGTTTTTCAATGAAGAAAGCCAGAAAAACCTGCTTGCACGTTCCCAAACCGATAATATGATTGCTCCCTCTTTCGGCTTGGCAGGCGGTTTTTCTTCGTTAAAGAATGTGACGGAAAATATCTTTCCCGTTTATTATCCTCTCTTGCTCAAGCATTTACCCCAAACCGATGATTTTTCCGCGCCCCGCATTTTGCCGCATAACTGGCTGCTGCTTAAAAAAGAGATTATCTTTCCGTATTTACGCGATCAAACGCGGATGCTTACCGGTGATGAAAAACCCGCATCGCTCAATAGGCGTTTATCGGATTGGTATAAAAAACCCCGCTAATTTTTTATTGAAAAGTTTTAAGGAGTGCCTAAAAACCCTGTTGCATTATTAAAGGCAGGCTTTAATAATGCACACCGATTCCTATAAAGATTTCCGTTATCGCTTCTCCGTCACGTTTAGCCGTACCCCTTAGGCCGGAAAGATTTTTAAGTTCCGTTAAATCGAAACCGAGGCTGGCTCTGACGTAAATACTCCTCATTTTTTCGGGATAGACGATAACCTCCATTCCGCCGGCATACCATCCGTCTGAAGGATGATAATAACGATCCGTTTTTTTATCATGCACTAACGCAATATCCAAGAATGGGGCAACCTGAATATCGCAATTAAAAAAACGTGTCCATGAAACGCCGGTAATGTTTTGAAAATCCAATGTAGCAATCCGTACGGGAATATCGAGGTTAAAAGTAAAGGCCGTATCCGTATTGATTCTCTTATTTAAAATACCGCGAAGCGCCGTTCCCGCTTGTGTGCTGGTATTACCGAATAGATGGTAAAAAAACTGCATACGCCCGTATATGCCGACCCTGTTTACAAACGGATAATAGCCGGTTAACGAGGCTGTAAAGCCGGTATTCATCTTTTGCTTGCCGTAAAACTGATAGGAGTACGTATTACCGAGTGAAAAGGATAGCCCTTTCCTAAAATTTAACGTCCAATTCACCCTTGCAAGCGAAAGTGTATGTCCCCAATTGAATGACCAGTTTTTAAGATTATCTGCTTGAATACCGTCAAACGCCCAGTTCCCTGTAAGACTCATAGAGGGAGTCCATACGAGCGAACCGAAATTTTTCACTTCCGTAATCATAACCGGGGCACGGGCATATAGCTTTGTTTTAAAATAATACCGATCGTCAGGGTATAGATATCCCAAGCCGTGAGGTCTGGCTGTTTCGGTTTGCTCTACCGGAACATCTAAGCCGGGCACCCCCTCTTGAGAGTCGTCCGTGTCTACAACAGACATTTGACTTGATGAACGGTCGTTAATCGCCAATTCCGGAAAAAGGCCGAATGCCAAGGAGAACCGTCTATTAAATTTGTGCGATACTTCCAGCCCCGTACCGATATTTATTTTAGGTTCTTCCTTAAATGCATATACAATTTGAAAACTGCTATCCCATAGCAGATTAAAAGCACCTAACCTAAACGGTAATGCAAAATTAAGTGAAGATGAAAAAATCTGTTGATCCGTTTCGGTTGAACGGTACACGATATCGGCTTTCAGAGGCTGCAATGTCCCTATAAAATTAAAATCCTGCATTTTCAGCTTTAGCTGAAACCCGCTATTGGAATCAAAAGAAGGATAAGGCACTACTATGAAGTTCCACGTGTCGGTTATTGCAACCGTAAGTACAACAGGTATCACCGATTGGCTATCTATATCGCCATACTCCGTCTCAATCCGAACCGACTGAATAGCCCGAATATTTTTAAACTGCTGTTCAAGATCATTAAGATAGCGCTGCAGCGCTTCTTCCGAATTAAAAATACGGGCGGTATCGATGGGAACTGCTTGCGATAGCGGATATTTCCGCGTTAATCCTTTAATATTGTAATGAACATCCGTTATCCGATAACTTTGTATAAGAGGTGCTTCGGCAGCTGCATCGGTAAGAGGTTTTTCCTCCGGAGCCTCGATAGCAGCGGGCTGTACCGTTTCAGTTTCCTGCGCATGAGCAGGCGCTATAAGAAAAATGCATACGCTCACCATAACGGAACGTATCAAATGCATATATTTTTGATATGAATAATTGTGCATAATGCTCCTTTTTATCATGTAAACGGCCGATTAAGCAAGATATCTTTGAAAAAATTCTCTAAGGCAGGCAATCAACAACCCCGACGCAAGCGTCGGGGTATTAACCCCTCCGCACGAATAAAAGCGGAGCGTGCCGTCATCACCGCTTAAAAAACTTCGTACGGGATAACTTCTTTGATATAAAGGTAGACAGTCAATTGAGCCGTGAATTTACCGCCGGAAACATAAAGCCGGGGATTATCTTTTATCAGCATTTCTCCGCTGACAGACTTGGGTTTATTTTTAATATTTTTACGTAAATACCCGCGAACCGCAGCAAGCGCCGCTTCACGATAGGCCTGCCGCACTCCGTCTATTTCCATCTTACGCTCTGCACTGCCGGAACCTTTGGCGGTAATATAATTGATACGTATCCATTCCGTTCTGTGTAAAGCGGCTGCACCGCTAACGCGATATTCCGCCCAACAATACAGGTACGGATACTGCGGACGAAGCTCCGTAACGGATAGACGGCTATCATTCGAAGGAATGGTTTGGAGTGGAATCAATTCAAACTCTTCCTCAACTTGTCTCCGTTTATCGAACGGCGTATAGGAAAACTTCCATCCGTAAACCATCCCTTCCATTACTGTTTTTGATAATTCCGTAAGCGCTTGCCGCGGGGGCAGCCGCGTACCCTGCATATCGTCGTCCATTACGCCCGGCTGAGGTTCAAGAAAAACCCACACGGGTGCCCGGATAATAAGCGCTTCATTCGTGTCAGCCCCCGAATAGCTGTCGCCGTAAAGCAACGGCGCGGCGCAGAGCAAAAAAGAAAAACAGCATATTCTCCGGATCGTCATCGTTTTGAATATCATAGCTTTGGGTGATGATTCCTTAGTATAAAATGTTCCGGCACTATTGTTGTACAGGTTTTGCAGGTGCAGCGCTTGGGGCAGAAGCCGGGACACCCGGTTTTCCCTTTTCGATAGAGCCGAACACTGCATAGTTTTTCATTATTTCGAGGAACAGCGCAAAGATATGTCTATCCTGCTCCAAACGGGCAAATGATTCTTTATTTTTAGAGCTGACAACCAGCGCTTTTATGTTGGTAATCAGTTCCGATGTGGGAGCTTTTATATCTTCCAATAAGTGTTCGGTAAAGGCATAAAGATCGGCATAAGCTTTACTTCCGGTTTGTACAACAACCTTTGCCTGCATATTGGCAATTTCAACAATTTTCTGCAGCTGTTTTTTCATATCTTTGCCTTTTTCGATTTCCGCAATATAACCTTGAATTTCAACAAGACTGCATTGCCCTTTCGGTTTAAAAAGTTGTTCAAAATTCTTTATCTTACCTAAAAGCATTTCACATGACCGGTAGATTGCCGCATATTGCCCTTCAATCTGTTTGTTGGCAAAAAAGCCTTCGATCAGCAAAGATTTTAAAAAGGTTTTATAGTGGGTTTCAAAATACATTTCGGTAAAAGCCTTTAACAGCTGCATCGGTTTTACCCAATCGAAGGAAATAGTCGAAAGATTTTGAATAGCGTCGTTGATCGCATCATTATATCCTTCCAACGGTTTCAACGGTGTGCTGCCGAAACACTTTTCTATTAAACCGGTAATATTGGTTTCCTTGATGATTTTTAAAAGGCGCTTTGAATCCGCCTGAAAGTTTTCGCTAATTCGGTCGATATACTCCTGCAGCGGTTTTGCTTCGGAAACGGTTATCTTTTCTTCAAAATTAGGATCTTCCTGAATCAATTTCAACATCATCGGTATCGTGTTCCGTTTCAGCTGATTAGCAAGGATGGTTTCGACGGTATGCAGCGTCTTTTCCAGTTTTGCACCCATTTCATCCGTAAAATTACCGGCACTCCGTGCAAGAAAAACAACGTTATTGATAGTTGTCTGCGTAATAGAGACATTCCGTACGATAAACTGAAAGTCAAGCAAGTTTTTTACTACATCGCCGGCAAATACTTCTTCAAAATTATCTTGTGAAATCGATGCCGGTGCGCCGGCAGTAAGCTGCAGTTTGTTATTAAATCGATTAAGAAAGGAAGCGTAGTCAAAGTCGCATAGGTCGGAAAGAAAAAAAAGTTTGATTAATTCCTGTTCGCGGGTTTTAAAGGCAGGCGTTGTAAAAAGGCGCATAAAACTCTTAAAGCCGTGTATCTGCTCTTGCAGCTTATGTTCCACCTCCTGATAGTTTTTACACTTTGATAAAAGGAGATTCCGCGCTTGAAAGTTGAAACTCCGCTGCTGCTTTGTCTGCTCTTCGGATAAAATTGCTTCAAAGAAGAGATTTTGATACTTTTCGGATGCGCGGATATCCGGAGAATTGACCGTCTTGTCCAACACGGCTTTTACCGGCTGTAAAAAATGGTAAAGTTGATACAGCAGCGACCCGAATGCCGGCAGCAATATCTTACCCGTATGGTACAGCGGCGGGTTTAATTTCTTGAGTTCCAGCGCATAAACTTTAAGCTGCCGTTTCTTTTGATACTCCGGTGAAGAAGAAAAAAAGAGGCCTTCAAATAAATCTTTTATTGCGGCAATAACAGTATTGACAAAATCAAACATAATGTTCCTCACCTGTTTTAGATGATATCATGACGTAATTTAGAACATCGTCCCTAAAATTCTTTCATAGTCTTGCAGGGAGCCTGCCTGTACCAGCTGCTCGCGGAGTCTTGCTCCGCCTGCAATCCCCTTAGTGTAGGCCGCGAACCGCTTGCGCATTTCGCGGCAGGCTATTTGTTCACCTACTTCTTCGCAGAGCAGGTCAAGTTCTTTCTTTGCCGTACGGATTTTATCCTCAGGCAATATTCCGGTATATGCGCCGGTTTGCAGCAGCTCCTTTGTTTGCCGGAAGACAAAAGGATTGCCCATCGCTCCGCGTGCAAACATAACGCCGGCGCATTGTGTCGATGCGAGCATATCCTGCGCCGCCTGCGGGCTAAATAAATCGCCTGAACCGAATACGGGAACCCGTCCCCGCATCATCTGCACCAGCTGTGCAAGGATATCCCAATCTGCCGCTCCGCTGTAGCACTGCGAACAGGTACGCGGATGAATAGTCAGCGCTGCAGCCCCAGCCTCAACGGCTGCATCGGCAGCTTCTTTCCATGTCAGTTCGGTTTGCGACCAGCCGGAACGTATCTTCACCGTTACGGGGATGCCGGAACCTGTTTTGCCGGCTGCTTCCGCAACCGCCTTAACTACTGCATAGAGCCTTTCGGGCTTTCTCATCAGCGCGGAACCCGCCCCCGTTTTGGTAATTTTCGGCATGGGGCAGCCGGCATTAATATCGATACAGTCGGGGCGGTAACGTTCGATAATGCGCACAGCCGTTTCGGCCATATAATCGGGATTGGCCCCGAATATCTGTACCGCGTACCGCTGCTCGTTATATGCACGGGCGATAAGCTTTTCCGTTTTTACCGAATTGCGGATGTATGCCTCCGACGAGACCATTTCAGTATAGGTAAAATCGGCGCCCCAATCAACACAAATAGACCGGAAACTCCTGTCGGAATAGCCCGCAACCGGCGCTAAAAAAATATTTCCGGGAAGCGTTAAACTTCCTATCGTTACCGGCCTGTACAGCCCGTTACCCGCTGCACCGGTTTCCATTGCGCCCAATTCGCTCATTCCGGCAGATTGAAGACTTTACAGCTGTTCTTCCATAGCTGGGCTGCCAATGTTTCCATATCCATCTTTAAAAGCTTAGCCATAAATTCAACGGTCGCAACGGTATTTGCCGGCATATTTCGTTCCTTGCGGTAGAGCGCAGGCGGTATAAACGGACTCTCGGATTCAACTAAAATACGGTCAAGCGGCAGCATCCGTACCGTTTCGTGCAAATTGCGGGCATTCCGGTATGTAAGGTTGCCGGCAAACGAGAAATAGAGCGGCAGCTTTAGTGCGAGCTTTGCAAATTCGGCATCTTCGGAATAGCAATGCAAAATACCGCCTGCGTCGGGTATCCGCTCGGAAAGAATGTTCAGCACATCCTTTCCTGCTTCCCGGTTATGAATAACAACCGGTTTTTTCGCTTTTGAGGCTATCTCAAGCTGTGTGATAAACAACTCGATCTGCGAGCGTTGATCTCCGTATTTTTTGTAGTAATCGAGTCCCGTCTCCCCGACGGCAATAACACCCGGCAGTTGTAAGCCTTTTTCAATCTGGACAGCCCAATCCTTTCCCGGCGCAGTTACCTCCGACGGAGAAACGCCGATGGCATGGTACACCGACTGGTCGGCTTTAAGCGTTTCGTATACCGAATAAAAATCATGCAAGCTATTGCAAATACTGAGAATCCTGACAACAGAAGCCCGTTTTGCTTCTTGTATAGCGCGTAACTGCGCAAGAGGATCGTTGTATAGCAATCCGATGTGGGCATGAGTATCAAAAATTTGCATCGCGGTTCCTCCTTTCAGCGGCAGTTTCACAAATAACAAATAAATCTAAGAGAACTGTCCAAAAACCGTTACTCAATCCGCTTTAACGGATATGATAAATCATATCCTTACGGAAAAAGCCGATAGGCTTTCAGTTTTTGAACAGCCTTCAAAGCATCATTCCCCGATACGTTAGCCGAGGCGTTTTTCCAGCGTATCTAAGGCTTCGGTAAGTTCTTTGGGCAGCTTGTTGCCGAATTTGGGATAGTGATTCTCACGGATATCCGCAATTTCCTTCTTCCAGCCTTCGGTGTCTACCGAGAGGATTTCCTTCATTTGTTCTTTCGACACTTTGAGTCCTTCGGTATTGATTGCACCCTCTTTAGGCATCCAGCCGATAGCGGTTTCTACGGCATTATCCTTACCGTCGCAGCGGTCGAATATCCATGCGAGTACGCGGCTGTTTTCCCCGTAGCCGGGCCAGATAAAGTTACCGTTCGAGTCTTTGCGGAACCAGTTGACATAGAAAATCTTGGGCAGTTTGTCCGCCGTCGATTTTTTACCGATGTTGATCCAGTGCCGGAAGTAGTCTCCCATGTTGTAGCCGCAGAAGGGAAGCATGGCGAACGGGTCGCGGCGGATGCTGCCGACTTTTAAATCGAGCGCTGCAGCGGTAATTTCAGAACCGACGATAGAGCCGAGGAACACGCCGTGGTTCCAATCGCGGGATTGGTGTACCAGCGGGATGGTGCTGGGACGGCGGCCGCCGAATAAGAATGCGGAAATAGGCACTCCTTTGGGGTCTTCCCATTCATCCGCGATAGCAGGGCACTGTTTGGCAGGTGCGGTAAAGCGGGCATTCGGATGTGCAAATTCTTCGCCTTTCGGGCTTTTATCCGTCGGCAGCGCATCGCGGGTATTACCCTTCCAGTCTACCAGTTTGCCCTTCGCAGGGTAACCGATCTGTTCCCACCATATATCGCCGTCTTCCGTTAAGGCACAGTTGGTAAAGATGGTGTTTTCTTTTATGGATTCCATCGCATTCTTGTTGGATTGTTCGGAAGTACCCGGCGCTACGCCGAAAAAGCCCGCTTCAGGGTTAATGGCATAGAGGCGGCCGTCCTTGCCGAACTTCATCCATGCGATGTCGTCCCCAACGGTTTCAACCTTCCATCCGGGGATGGTAGGGATAAGCATCGCGAGGTTCGTTTTACCGCAGGCTGAGGGGAAGGCTCCGGTAATATACTTGGATTTCCCCTCAGGATTGGTGATTTTTAATATGAGCATGTGCTCGGCCAGCCAGCCTTCATCCCGCGCAAGCACGGAAGCGATACGCAGCGCAAAGCACTTTTTACCCAGCAAGGCATTTCCGCCGTAACCGGAGCCGTACGACCATACCAGCCGTTCTTCCGGGAAATGAGAAATATATTTATGCTCCAGCGGAGCGCACGGCCATACGCCGTTATCGGTCTTTCCCGGCTCAAGCGGTTTCCCGACCGAGTGCAGACAAGGAACAAAAGCTCCGTCGGAGCCGAGCGCATCGAGCACCTTTGTACCGACACGGGTCATAATGTTCATATTACAGACAACGTACTCGGAGTCGGTAATTTCAATACCGATTTTCGCAATATCGGAACCTACGGGTCCCATCGAAAAGGGAATGACATAGAGGGTGCGCCCCTTCATACAGCCCTTATATAGGGCACTCATCGTCTGTTTAAGCTCAACAGGGTCTGTCCAATGGTTTGTAGGGCCGGCATCTTCTTCTTTTTTGGACGCAATAAACGTTCTGCTTTCTACACGGGCGACATCGGAAGGATCCGAGCGGAATAAAAAGCTGTTTTTCCGTTTTTTTAGGGGAGTTGCCAGTTTTACATCGACCAGTTTTTTCATCAGCCGGTCATATTCGGCCGCTGACCCGTCGCAAACATATATGGTATCCGGCGTACACAGCGCTGCCACTTCATCAACCCATTTACGAGCTTTTGCATGTTTGAGCGTATCTATTGTCATCGTTTTCCTCCAATTATTTAACACGTTCGCTTATACAGAGTTTATAATATAAATGATAATCGAAAGATCGTGTTTCTGCAAGATTTTTCTTTTTTTATTACCACAAGTTTCCATAATTCATAATTCTTAATTATGAATTCATAATTAGAATTGTCGGTGGAGTTTTTTTTCTTTCTATGGTATACTCAAGCTTGTATGGATTATTACGCAGTGCAGGTAAAGACGGGCAAAGAACCGGAGCTGTTAAAAAAAATACGGAAATTAAATGAAGAAAATCATGAAATACAAGCCTATTTTCCTCGCCGCGTACTTTATATCAAAAAGAAAGGTATACGGCAAAAAGTTGATGCGCCGGTATTTCCCGGCTATATCTTTTTAGAAATCGACGACTTATCGCTTCCGCTCTGCTGGCAACTCCGTAAGACGCCGAATTTTTATCATTTTTTGCCGAATAATCAAAATCCGCTGCCGCTTGTTGACAACGACCTCTCGCTTTTGCACCATTTTCTATCGTTCGGAGAAGTTACCGCTCCGTCTAAAGTATATTTTGATGCGAATTCGCGGATATGCGTTATCGATGGTGCGCTCAAAGGACTTGAAGGAAAAATTATCAAAGTTGATAGAAGAAAGCAGCGGGCTAAGGTATTGCTCGATATGTATACCGACAGCTTTCCCATCGATTTGGCTTTTGATGTTATAGAGCCGGCTGCGGTCGGTTCATATAAATTGGAGGGGAGAGATGACTGCTCCAACTAATAAAGTACAGCCGACCGTGTATATTATCGGAGCGGGGCTAGCGGGTACTATGATTGCCCATGAGATCAAACGGAAGGGCGTATTCGGCCGTGTCGCAGCCTTTCTTGACGACGATCCGCAGAAAATCGGTACTAAGATTGAAGATATTCCGGTGCTTGGGCCGATTCAAGATGTAGCAAGCCTTATCAGGGTTGAGGCGCGGGACGAGGTGCTGATTGCCATTCCAAGCATAAAGGCGGAGCGCCTGCGCGAAATATATGCAATCGTAAAAGAGGCAGGCTTTACAACCATAAAACTGCTGCCGGGCATTTCTCAGATTGTGGACGATAGCGCGCACCTCGTACAAGCCAGAGAGATAAACCCGCAAGACCTACTCGGACGAACGCCGATAAAGATCAGCCTAAAAAGCAGCCTCGCTTACCTGCGCGGGAAACGGGTGTTGATTACCGGCGCAGGAGGTTCCATCGGCAGCGAGCTTGCGCGGCAGCTTCTTTCGGGAGGAGCCGAGCGGCTCTATCTATTCGGGCACGGGGAAAATTCAATTTATCAGATTGACAAAGAGCTGCGCCTCTTGCAGGAAGAAGGAGTCGGCGATAAGGCGACGATTGTCCCCATCGTGGGAGAGCTGAAAGACCGCGATTACATGTGCTATATCATCGGTAAGCTCCGCTGCGATGCGGTCTTTCATACGGCGGCCTACAAGCACGTACCGCTGATGGAAGCAAATCCCGTCGCCGTCATCGAAAACAATGTGTTCGGCACGAAGAACCTGCTCGATGCCTGTATCGAAAACGGCGTCAAGCGCTTCGTACTCATCTCGACCGATAAGGCGGTTAATCCCGTATCGATTTATGGGGTCTCGAAGATGCTCAACGAAAAGATGGTGCTTGACGCCGCCGCGCGCGTCAGTGAAAAATACGGCAGTCCGGACTATGCCTATATGTTTGTCCGGTTCGGAAACGTGCTCGGTTCGCGCGGCTCGATTTTTCCGCTCTTTGTCGAGCAGGTAAAAAAGGGAGGCCCCGTAACGGTAACCTCCCCCGATATGATGCGCTTTTTTATGACCATACCGGAAGCCTGTTCGCTGGTACTGCAGACGGGCGGCGTAGGCATTAACGGACAGTCATACTTACTGGACATGGGCGAGCCGGTGAACATTCTGGAAACCGCCCGTCAGCTGATACGCTACATGGGATACGAGCCTGAGAAGGATATACCGATAGAAATTATCGGGGTGCGCCCGGGAGAGCGGCTGGAAGAACCGCTCACCTCCAAAACGGAATACACCGAGCAGACCGATTATCCTAAAATTCTCCGCCTGCAAAACCGCGAAGAATACAGCAGCGGCACGCTCCGCACACTGCTTGCCGCACTGCAGCCTGTGTGCTGTTCTTCGGACAATCCGGCGCTCTATCGGAACAAAGAGTATCTGACGCGCATACTCTGTGACGCATGTACATCATTCAGGGAGGCACAATCGTGAATATAACGGAACAAAAAAACATACGGGAGATACCTTTTTTTAGACCCTCGTTCGACCGCAGGGAAGAAGAAGCGGCGATCCGTGTGCTGCATTCAGGCTGGCTGACTACCGGCAAGGAAACGCTCGCATTTGAACAAGAGTTCGCCGATACGGTACACAGCCCATACGCGCTTGCGGTCAACTCCGCGTCAAACGGATTGATGCTCGCGATGGAAGCTTTCGGAATTGGAGAAGGTACTAAAATACTTACAAGTCCGTACACCTTTGTATCGACGGCGACAAGCGCCTTACACCTCGGCGGAGAAGCGGTCTATGCGGATATCGCAGCGGATTCCTACAGTATCGATCCCGAAAAAATCGAAGATAAGCTTAAACAGGATAAGAGCATCAAAGCGGTTGTACCCATTCACATTGCCGGAAATCTCTGCGATATGAAGGCGATTAACAGCCTTGCAAAAAAATATAACGTTGCGGTTATCGAAGATGCGGCACACGCCTTTCCTTCAAAAACGGCGGACGGTTACGGAGGAACACTCGGCGATGCGGGCGTGTTTTCTTTTTACGCAACCAAAACCATCACCACCGGAGAAGGCGGTATGATTTGCGTCCGCAGTCCCGAAGCGGCGGAACGCATTAAGCTGATGCGCTCCCACGGAATCAACCGTACGATATGGGACAGGTACACCGACAAACATGCCAGCTGGCAATACGATGTCGTTGCGGAAGGGTATAAATGCAATCTGCCGGACATTTTATCGGCGATCGGCAGAGTTCAGCTGCAAAAAGCGGAAGATTTTTACCGTAAGCGGAAGCTCATAGCAGAACGCTTTACCCGCGCCTTTGAACAATTCGATTTTTTTAAGGTTCCGCCGGACGGAGAAGGCAATGCGTGGCACCTCTATATTCTCCGCATTGTACCGGAGCTGCTTTCCGTCAATAGAGACGACTTTGCCCGTGCGCTGCAGGAACGGGGACTCGGTATTTCGGTTCACTTTATCCCCCACTTTGAAATGACCTTCCTCAAAAAACGATACGGTCTGCGTGCCCAAGACTTTCCCAATGCGGCAGAACACTATGCGCAGAGCATCAGCCTGCCGTTCTGGCCGGATATGACGGACGAGGATGTACAGTACGTCATCGATACGGTAATCGATACCGCAAAAAAGTTCCGTAGATAGGAAGTTTTTGATATGATAGAACAATTTGTGTCCGATCTTACCTTTGACGGGCAGCAGTATGCGGTGATTGTCCGCGCCCCCGTATCATCGGGGATTATTTCCGCCGTACATCTGCCGCCCTTACCCGAAGGATACGCTTTTTACGGAGCCGCACAGCTTCCCGCTCACAAAACCGTGGAAGTATTCGAACATCCGCTCCCTATTTTTGCGGACGGAGAGATAGACTATAAAGAACAAGCCGTCGGCATTCTTGCCGGCGATAATGCGGCAACGCTCGAATCGCTGCGAAAAGAGATCGGCATAGAACTGGAGCCTATCCCCGAAGACAGCTTTGAAGCGGGACGGCCGCACACACTGTTCGACTATCCTATCATTGCACGGGAAGTACGCACTGCCGGCGACATCGATTCAATCTTTGAAACCGCCGACTCTACCGTTTTCTCGTCGATTAAAATAGGTTCGCAGTATGCAGCACGATCGGAGCCCTTTGCCGCTCTTACGGTGTTCCGCGAAGACGGACTTGACGTTTATGTGCCGACCCAATGGCCGTTTCATGTCCGTGCGGCGGTTGCGAAGGCAACAGGACTTGCGGAAGAAGCTATCATCGTGCACCCGACCCAAACCGGCGAAACGTTCAACGAGCTTTTATGGTATCCGTCTCTCCTTGCCTGCCAGTGCGCCGTTGCGGCGGTTTTGCAGCGGAAAACCGTTTCGCTCAATCTATCGGCGGAAGAAAGCAGGGCGGCAGCGCCTAAAACGCCGGAGATGATTATCGAACACAAATCGGCGCTATCCGGCACCGGGACGATTGCCGCAATGCAGATTTCGATTATTGTCAATGCCGGCGCCTGCTGCCCGCTGATCGACAAAATACTCAAACAAATAACCGCCGCCGCATTAGGGCCGTACAGCGTACCGAACTACCGGATAGAAGCACGGGCGTCAAACACGGCGGAAGGGCTCATCGATATTTTCGAGGGATGGGGCGACTATTACGCCTCAAACGCGCTGGAAAACCACATCAATAAGATTATTCAGGAATACAATCTTTCTCCGGCGGAATGGCGCGTAAAAAATATGCCGGAAAATTACGGCGCCGTTTTTTCAAGCCTCTTTGAACTCCTAACCGCAAAAAGCGATTTTACCTGCAAACACGCCGCGTATCGCGTTTTTAACCGGGGCAAAAGAGACAAGCGCGACGGCCGCTGGCGGGGCATCGGTTTGGCGGCAGGCTTCCAATACGGCGGATGCGCTGCGGACTTTACGTATTCGGCGGAACTGACGCTGGATATTCATAACAAGCTTTTAATCAAGGCGGAGCCGGCAGAGGAAGATGTAAAGAAACTTATCCGGAAACTGGCTGCAAAAAGGCTGGAAATTGCCGAAACCGATATTACTTTTGCCGGCCTTACGACGGCCGATATGAACGTTTCCGGGCCGGCAACTGCCGGAAATACCGACGGGATTATTCTCCCCCTAATCGAGCAATGCCTTACCGATTTGCAGGAGCAGCGCTTCCGCAATCCGCTGCCGATCAGTATTTCACGGGGCGCCGGTGCCCCGCAGAGCGATGTTCAGCAGTCAGAAAATGAGACGAATGAAACCGGCGTTTTGTTTGTTTCGCAGACGCCCGCAGCCTGCATTATCGAACTTGAAATGGATACGGTTTGTTATGACATACGGATCCGGAAGATATGGTTTGCTTGCCGTCCCGGAAAAAACTACGAAAAAAAGCAGATTCTCAATGCTCTGCGTAAAAATATTGCGGCGGCATTATCGCGTACCGCTAAAGAAGCTTTGCCTTCGCTCGAAACCGGCGAAAGTCCCCTTCCCTATTCGGAATACCGGACTATTCTCCCGAATGAAATGCCTCCTCTTTCCGTGGATGTTCTCGAACGGGGAAAATCGATGAGCGGCTTTGATTCATGCGCACTGAATATACTGCCTGCGGCATACCTCGCGGCGTTGAACCAAATCCTGCTGCGTGTCCCTGCGCGGATAGATACGCTGCCCATCCGCACGGAACATTTATTTAAAGCTTTGACGGGGAAAAAATAATATGAAGATACGATTTCATCTGAATAACGTGGCGGTAGAGATTGAAGCAGATGCCGACGAGCGGCTGGCGGATGTGCTGAGGAGGGACTTCGGATTGCTCAGCGTACGGAAGAGCTGTATGCAGGGCACCTGCGGGTCATGCACGGTGTTGTTAAACGATCATCCGGTACCGTCCTGCAGGCTCCCCATCTTTGCCGTAGCGGGAAAAAGCATTATCACACTCGAAGCCTTTAGTGCGACACCGGAGTACAATGACATTATCGCCGCATTCGACAAAGAAGGCATCACACTGTGCGGCTTTTGTTCCGCAGGTACGATTTTAACCGCTCACAGTATCGTACAAAAACACTGGAACCCCACCGACGAGCAAATACGGGACGCCTATATCGGCATTATGTGCCGGTGTACCGACATCGTTTCGATCACCGCAGCGTTAAAGCAGGTATGCCGGTCAAAGAGGAGCAAGCGGCATGAAAAATAACTACACCGTCAATACCGCAAAAAGCATGGCGGAGCTCTACACGCTGCTGCAAAACCACACCGACATCACCCCGCTTGCCGGTACTACCGGATTACTCAAGGATTGCCGTACCGACCGTTTTATATTACCGGAATCGATTTTGCTCCTAAAAAACATCCCCGAACTTGAAACCATCGCAAAACGGGAACGCTTCATCGATTTCGGTGCGGCTGCAACCCTTAATACAATTTTAGAGCTGGGAGAAAAAAACGTACCGGCGATTCTGTATCAGGCCATTTCGCTTGCGGCAAATCCGGGAGTCCGCTCCCTTGCGACCATCGGCGGAAATATCGCCCAAGCACCGATGCAAAACTCCTGTCTTATCCCGCTCCTTGCGTTGGATTCAAAGATTGAAATACGGACACGGAAAGAAACGTTTTGGATGCCGCTGATTCAGTATTGCGACGAAAGCAGCAATGTCCTGCGCCATACTCCGCACATTATTCTCCGCGTACGCGTTCCGTTTGAAGAATGGACTATCTCATATTACAAACGGCTCGGACCGATCGGGCACATTACCGCCGATACCTCCTCGTTTGTGTTTCTTGCCCGTGCGCAGAAAAATTTGCTTTCCGATATCAAACTGTTGTTCGGCAGCAAACAGCTTATAAAGAGTAAAGAGTTTGAAAACCTTTTAACCGGAAAAGGACTGCCCATCGACCGGCGCAGCGTAGGCGCATTAATGAAGGAAACCGAAGATATTTTCAACGATACCTTTTCCGCTGCGGAGATCTCGGAATTCCAAAAGGCGTGCTTTTTGAATTTAATTGAAGAGAGCATATACTTACTGACCAATTAAACGTAGCGGAAAAAACGGATGTATATATGGCACAGATTATAGACGGCAAAAAGCTTGCCGAACAATTAACTCAAGCGGTAACACGGGAAAATGCGGCATATTGTACACGGCATCCGCAGCCATGTCTTGCGATTGTATCATCGGGGACAGATCCCGCCTCGCAAGTATATATTAAAACTAAAATAAATGCGCTTGAAAAAGCGGGAATGCGGAGCAGAATTATTCCGTACCCGGAAACTATCAGCGAACAGGAATTGGCGGCGTGTGTGCAAATGCTGAATGCCGACGATACGGTTGACGGCATTTTGATTCAGCTGCCTCTCCCCTACCCGCTGGACAGCCGGCGGATTCTTGCGCCGCTTGCCCCTCACAAAGACATTGACGGATTTACACCTGAAAATTTAGGACGATTGCTTACCGGCAGGCCGGGGTTTATTCCCTGCACGCCGCAGGGAATTCTGTATGCGCTGCGGGAATACGGCATACCGCTTAGCGGCGCTCATGCGGTTATTGTAGGGCGGTCTGCCATTGTCGGGAAACCCCTCACCGCCTTACTCACTGCCGCGGATGCAACGGTTACGCTGTGCCACAGTAAAACAAAAGACCTTGCAGCAATCACGCGGCAGGCGGATATTTTGATTGCGGCTGCGGGGCACCCCGGTCTCATTACCGGCAGCATGATAAAAAAGGGCGCCGCAGTTATCGACGTGGGGATAAACCGCATTCCCGACCCGTCCGCACCCAAGGGCAGTAGGCTTACCGGCGACGTTGATTTTGAAAGCGCTGCCGAACAGGCCGGCTGGATTACACCGGTGCCCGGCGGGGTCGGACCTTTAACCGTAGCGATGGTCTTGCGGAATACGCTCCGCGCCGCACAACTTCGGCACGGCTGTTTGCCGGAGCCGGAAATCGGAGCCGATACGGAAACGGACGGATGCTAGTACTCAAGCGCACCGCAAAGCAACCCGATTTACAGGCAGGTTCCGGCTCCTCATCGCCTGACATGCTAACGGGCGATAATGAGGAGGCAATACTTTTGCCGGAAGCGTCGGCGGAGCTTACCGTAAAAAAATCGGTGTTCCGCGCCGAGGTGTTTTACACGGATAATGCGCAAACCGCAAAAGAGATTGTAAAACGGCAAAAGACAGGGTACCGCGATGCCCGGCATGTAGTGCATGCTTTTGTCATCGGAGAAACCGGCGCGGTGCTCGGATGCAGCGACGACGGAGAACCGGCAGGGACTGCAGGACAGCCGGTACTTGCTGTCCTAAAAGGAAGCGGCATTACCGATATCTTGGTAACGGTTACCCGCTGGTTCGGCGGCACTCTTTTGGGAACAGGCGGTTTGGTAAAGGCGTATTCTGCTACGGCAAAAGAAGCACTCACTCAAGTACACACGGAGCCGCTCATTCAAAAAGCGGAGTTTACCTGCGAATGCAGCTATGAAGATCACAACCCGCTGCTCCGCGCCGCCGCTTCCCTGCCGGTAACCTTTGCACATACGGAATTTGCGCAAACCGTCCGGCTGAGCGGCTCGATCCCGCTTGCATACCGTGATGACTTTGCACAACTGGTTACGGAAATTACCAAGGGAGCTTCTTCGGTACACTTCTCGGAATAGGAACCGGCTCCAAAAACAAGGGGCAGATTTTGTTTGTTGATTAGGAGAAAACAATGTTTAACAGCATCAGCGGGACACTAACCGGTAAAACGGCAGAATCCGTTTACATAGAAACGCACGGCATTGAATGGGAAATTTTTGTGTCTACTCTGAGCGCAGACCGTTTCGGAGCCGCAGGCAGTACGGTGCGGGTCTATACATGGCTCTATCACCGGGAAGATCAGATGCGGCTGTTCGGTTTTTTAACGCCTGCGGAGCGGAGCCTTTTTTTGGATTTAACGAAGGTTGAAGGAATCGGTCCGAAACAAGCACTGAAGATTCTTTCCGGCCTTGACAGCGCTGCGCTTGAAGCAGCCCTTGAGGCGGGAGACGTTGCCCGGCTGCAAAGCATTCCCGGAATAGGGAAGAAAACGGCACAGAAGATGGTACTTGCCTTGAAGGGGCAGCTGACGGGACTGCAGGATAGCGGCCGAGCGGAAACGGCAAAAAAATCGGAATTTGAAGATATTATCATCGCCCTCATCGACATGGGGTATGACCGAAAGCGTGCTGCCGAAACGGTTGACGCGGCTGCACAATCGATGCGAACGCAAGGCATCGATCCTACTGCAAAAGAAGAAGAACTATTCCGCACTGCCATTGTCAATTTAAGCTCAACATAATTCATAATTATGCATTCTTAATTATGAATTTTCTCCATTTTTCAAGCCATTTTTGCATCCGTGCTATATATAAAGGGTATGGAGGCTCAAAATGGAAAACACCTATACCTTAACCCTTAAAAACGATTATTTATTCAAGCTTCTGCTCGGCTCGGAAGAAAACAAAGCCTGCTTGCAGGACTTTCTTGAATGCGTACTGGACATGCCCGCCGGTATGATTACCGACCTTGAATTACTGGACAAAGAACTTAGTAAAGATGAGATAACCGATAAGACCGGCATTCTCGATGTTAAGCTTCGCCTAAAAGACGGCACAACAATCGATATTGAAATTTCGTTTACCGATAGACGTCCATGTCTATCGGTAAACACGAGTTTTGCCATTCGGCAAAACGTCGCTGCTGCTTGAAACCAGCGGCATCCGTGCCGCTTCTGAAACGGAGTTGCGTAAAAAGCATACCTGCTCAGCTTTTATTTTAGAATAAGCTTTGGAACAAAGGCGGGTTCTTAGGGTAGAACCCTAAGCCGTAGTTTTTCTTTTGGGGGTTATAGGGGGTATTTTCTTTTTATCGGAAAAAAAGAAAATACCCCCTAACTTGTTCTATTGGGCTAAAATGTACATTGAAGGCTTCAAAGAAGGTGAACCGTATACCAGTCTTACAAGATGCATCGCCATCAATTTGATCTCCCAAGGATTTAAGCTCAATAGTGAGGTGCACTCTGCCTATCGCATACTGGAACAACAAACTTATCAACAGCTCACTGATTTATTAGAAATCCACTTTCTGAACTTGGCGGCAGTAAAAGGGACTAAGATACGGCAAGCTATCACTACCAAAAAGCAGGAAAAACTGTTAAACTGGTTGCGGTTTATAGAAACGGACGATAAGGAGGAGAGAGCCATGTTAGCGACAACTTCACCGATATTACAAATGCTGAATGAGAAAATCGATGTTCTCAGCTTGAATCCTGAAGAACGGAAGCTGTATGAATCAAGAATGAAGCTGAAAAGCGACATAGCAACCATTTCTGAAGTGCAGTTCAAAGCAGGAATCGAATATGGCCTCGCCGAAGGAGAAGCCCGTGGACGCTCAGAGGGTTCCCGTCAAAAAGCACTCGAAACGGCACGCATTTTAAAACAATTAGGCGATTCCGTACAAAAGATAGCACAGGCAACCGGTCTCTCCCAAGCAGAGGTGGAAGCGATAAAATAATTCATAATTAAGAATTATGAATTATGCATTATTTTCCCCTTTGCCGAACTCGATATTATCACCAAGGCAGCCGAGTATCGGACGGCCGGCCGTATCAAAGCCGCAGTTCACCTTTTTGAACTTAAGTCCACCACCCTATGCGGGTACAATAATCGGCACTCCAAAGATCGTTAGGCAAATTCTATAAAGAATCCAATTTTTTCAATATTTCTTCTTTTTCGTTTTGAAGAGCTTTATTTGTAATATCTATGGCCGTGAGTAAGAATTAAAGAACGGGCATTGCCAAAACCGATACACAGTTCGGCAATGTCAGTCCTCTGTTGACAGGATCGCTGAAAGAGCTTTCTAGCTAATCCGAAACTTATCGGTTAACTGCTCTTTCGTGCGTTTATTCTCTACACCTTGAAACAGGTTCAATCAAAAGGGCTTGGATGACTACTGAAATGAATAGTTCTGTGGGTCACCAACGATGGTGATGTCAAACTTGTAAGAAAACTTATCTTTTACTGCCTGCTTTGAAGTCAACAGAACATAGTCCTCTTGTTTTTCACCGCTGCCGGTATAAGTTATTTTACCGTATGCTTCGGGTTCGGGATCAAATTTTCCTGTTTTTTTAGCATTAGCTTCATTATCTTTATTCCATTCCTCGACAAAGAGTTTAATTTTCTCTTTCGACACATCTGTCCGCTGCAAGTCATATCTCTTTGCAAAATCCTTGTAAAAATAATTCCATTCTGCATTTTTTACCGCTGTTTCCCGTTCTGCAGGGGTTTTTACTCGCGCACCCATCTGCTTATTTGCAGCAAGATATTCCTCTTGTGTCATAGCATGCTTACAGCCCATAACCGATGCTGCGGCTAAGACAGCAAAAAGAAAGACAACTACCATTTTCGTGCTTTTCATAAGAAAGCCTCCTTGAATAAAAGTTGTCTTCCATTGTACCCCCCCCCCCCCCCCTCGAGGTGTCAAGGGAAAACTTAGAACTTATTGGACAAAGAAGAGAGATGGTATCACTCCTCTTAGCTTTGCTCCTGACGCGGATTGGTATTGTTGTTGAAAGCAGAGGCTGGTTCCACTGCAACTGCATCATCGGAGTCCGTATTTCCATTTAGTAATTTTTAATTAAAAATGATGAATTATCCTCATTTTTCAAGCCAAAAACATCTAAAAGTCATATAAGGATTGTAGGAGGAGTGAATGACACAAAAACCTTTTGAAGACCTCACCATTGCAGATGATTTCATGTTCTGTAAGGTTATGGAGTATGAACCTATCTGTAAAGAATTTCTTGAGATGCTTTTTAATGCTAAAATCGAGAAAATCACGTATCTATCGTCCCAAAATACCGTTACCGCTAATTCCGGAGCCAAAACCGTCCGACTGGATGTATTAGTAAAAGACAAAGCCGGCACATCCTACGATATTGAAATGCAAGTTGGAAATGAGTATAACATACCGAAACGGATGCGGTATTATCAGGCTGTGCTGGATGTCGCCTTTTTAGATAAAGGCTATTCCTATAAAGCGCTCAACGAAAGTTATATCATCTTTATTTGTCTATTTGACCCTATCGGCAGTAACAGAGCAGTCTACACGTTTGAAAATATCTGTATTGAGGATAAAAGGCTCCCCTTACAAGATGGAACCAAAAAGATTATACTAAATGCGAACTCGTTTAGAACCGCAGATAATAAGGAATTACAAGGCTTTTTACAGTATGTAAAAACCGGCAAAGTAACGACAGCATATACAGGGAGGATAGAGCAAATGATACAAACAGTAAAACGCAACGAACAGCTGCGGAAAGAATACCACATATTACCGGCAGTATTGATGGATGCCTTTGATGAAGGCGAAGCCCGCGGTTCCCGTCAAAAAGCGCTCGAAACAGCACGTATCTTAAAACAATTAGGCGATTCCGTACAAAAGATAGCGCAAGCAACCGGTCTTACCCAAGAAGAGGTCGAATCAATTGGTAATGGGTAATGTGTAATTGCCCATTAATAATCGCTTCTTTCTTCCCGAAATCTAACTGCTAAGCCGCGAAGTGCACAAAGACATAGAACAATCCATTTCAAAAATCTATACTCTATGCTATAATGCAGTCAGTGAGAGGGAATCGCTATGTCTACTGCAAACAGAAAATATAAAGACTCGGTATTTGTTGACCTATTTAGTGAAGATGAAAAGGCAAAAGGAAACTTCTTATCGCTGTATAATGCTTTACACGGAACAAACCTTCAGCTTTCCTGTCCTGTAGAAAACATAAAGCTTGATAATGTCATGTACATGAATATTGGCAACGATGTTTCCTGCCTTGTAGACAATAAGATTATCGTTCTTGCTGAACACCCTCGCTCAAGAATGTACATCC